>JAAYAR010000053.1 GCA_012719235.1 Clostridiales bacterium | reverse complement strand
TCGTTTGCCGACAGGGGCACATGGCAGGGAGGTTTTGAGAGGATCGTCTTGCGCATCATCGATACGACACCGTCAAAGTCCAGACCTTTGATGGAGTACTCCTGGGCGGAATGCAGACACGGTTTGAGCTTTCCGTCTGAGGTCAGGCGTATACGGTTGCAGCTTGCGCAAAAATGGCTGCTCACGGCGCTGATAAGGCCGATATTTCCCATAGCGCCCGGGAGCCTGTACAGGGCCGCAACACCGCCGTCGGCGGGCACAGGCTCAGCCTCGGGAAGACATTCAAGCACCGCGCTGCCCGGTACATAGGCTTCGGGACCGAATTCTTCGCTGTCGACCATGGGCATGAGCTCTATGAACCGTATATCGACGGGATACTTTTGTGTCATTCCGGCAAGAGCCGGTATCTCGTCCTCGTTGAAACCGCCGATAAGCACCGAGTTGATCTTGACTTTTTTAAAGCCTGCGTCGAGTGCGGACTCAATGCCGCGCAGCGCGTCCTGAAGCTTGCCTCTGCGTGTGATATGGGTATATTTATCGGGGTCCAGAGTATCAAGGCTGATATTAAGCCTGGACACACCGGCATCGCGCAAAGGGACGGCCAGCTCGGGCAGCAATATGGCGTTTGTCGTGAGGCACAGTTCCTCTATTCCCTGTACTCTGGCTGCTCTGCTGCATATGGAAAGAATGTTTCTTTTGACGAGCGGTTCACCGCCGGTTATGCGGAGCTTCCTGATGCCAAGAGACGCGGCTGCCTCAACAGCGGTTATCATCTCGTCCTCCGACAGCATCTCGTCATGGCTCTTCTTGCAAACGCCCTCGTCCGGCATACAGTACCGGCAGCGCAGGTTGCACAGTTCTGTAACCGACAGTCGAAGGTATGTTATCTCACGTCCGAATCCGTCAAGCATATCAGTACCTTCCAAATGTGCAGTTGGGAAAATGACAGCTCTTGCAAAGCTGGCACAGCCCCCCGTCGCCAAGGGCGACAAGCTGCTCTTTTGTGAATTTGTCTCCCGCGAAGATCTGCGGCAGGAGAACGTCGAACATGGTCGTCGGAAGGCTGATCGCCGCTCCGGGGATCCCCAGGATAGCCGTATCTCCGGCATACGCTACCAGGGTCATGTTCCCCGGCTGAGACGGCACTCCGTGCGAAATGATCTTCGCTCCGATCCGCGAGATCGCGCCGGGCGTCAGATCGTCGGGGTCAACCGACATCCCGCCTGTAAAAATCAGAAAGTCGGCGCCCTGTCCGAGATATTTATCTGCAGCGCCGCATATCATTTCCATATTGTCGTCACAGATAGTAACGCCGAGGATCTCTGAGGGGTACTGCGCCAGTTTGGCTCTGACAACAGGCTCGAATTTGTCCTTGATCCTGCCGGAGTATACCTCGGAACCCGTAATGATTACCCCGACTTTCCTGTTTTGGTACGGGCGGATGTCAAGCAGTTTCTTTCCGGCGCACATTGTCTCCGCACGGATGATCTGCTCCTCTTTTGTCACAAGCGGAACGATGCGCATTGAGGCCAGCCGGGCTCCGATCTCGACCGGGTAGTGGTCGGGCAGCGTGGATATGGTGATGTCGCCGATAGAGTTTATCTGTTTCAACAGATCGGTGTCCACGCGGAACATGCCGCGGATATCCGCTATCAACAGCACCTTGCCCTCAGACGGGGCGGTGTAGTGCGCTCCGCTCACCGGAGCCATCGCCGCCATGCGCCGCGCAGCGTCCTCCTCATGTATCTCGCCCGCGTTTTCCTCCCATACAAAAATCGTGCGTTTGCCCAGGTCGAGAAGATCCGGAATATCCTCGGGCTTGATGACGTGTCCGCGCTTGAACGCCGCTCCTTTGAAGCCGTCGCGCATGGCGGTAATATCGTGGCAGAGGGTCAGACCGACTGCGTCCTCAACTCTTATCTTTTTCATACATAAAATCCTTTCGGGTATGTTACTGCTCTATGGGTGCCGCACACAAGCCGTGATCGTTCAGCTTTTCAGCAAAAGGATACTCTCGGGCGGCAGGTTCAGCCTCACGCATTCGGAGCGCATTTTGGCCCATGCGGCTTTGTCCATTTTCCATCCGATGGGTATGGAGTTGGCTGCCCCAACCGGTGTCAGCATGACGGTATATGAAAACGGGTTTTCAATCACTTCGGTGACCCGGCAGAAAATTGAGTTGTCTCCCTCTCCGGCGCGGATATCATGCGTCTGTATGCCGACGTATCTTGCTTTCGCGGCGCCGGACCCGGTTTTCAGATCCACACCCCAGTCGACAGCTCTCACGTGGGTATCATCTATCGGCACTGCGCGGGATATGTTCTTACAGCCGGTGAGCAGAGCGGCGTTTCGGGTTTCGGGGTTAGCGAAAACTTCGTCTTTTGAACCGAAAGTGTCGACCGTACCGTCTTTCAGCATGACGATCTTTTCCGAGAGCCTGAAAACCTCGTCCCTGTCGTGGGAAACAAGAATAACGGTTTTGCCGAAGTCGCGCAGCACCTGGCGTACCTCTCCTTCCAGGCGGAAGCGCAAATGGCTGTCGAGCGCCGAGAAGGGCTCGTCCATAAGCAGGATATCGGGGCTGGACACAAGTATCCGGGCCAGCGCAACTCTTTGCTGCTGCCCCCCCGAGAGCTGCGCCGGATACAGCTCCAACAGTCCGGACAGGCCGAAGCTCTCGATTATCTCGGATGTCAGCTTCTCGCGCTGCGCCGGATCTTGCTCACGCCTGGCGCCTGCGCGAATGTTTTGCAGGACCGTCATGTTGGGAAACAGCGCGTAGTTCTGAAAAAGGAGGCCGGTATGGCGCTCCTGGGGCGACAGGTTGATTTTTCTGACCGAGTCGAATAATACCCTGCCGTCAACCGATATTATCCCTTTGTCAGGCTTTTCGATACCGGCTATACATTTGAGCGTCATGCTCTTACCGCATCCGGAAGCGCCAAGCAGGGCAAGGACTTCATTTCCCGCCGAGAATCGGACCTTCAGCCGGAACGGGCCGAGGCGCTTTTCCACATCGACATATATGGACATATCAGGAGTCTTCCTTCTGAACCGGAGTTTTGTATGATCTCTTTTCCAGCATATTTACGGCAAGCAGAACGACAAAGGAGATAGCCATATTGACAAGTACCCATTTAAAAGCAAGCTCATCGTCGTTTGTTCGCCAAAGCTGATAAACAGTGGTCGAGATCGTCGCCGTCCGCCCCGGCGTGTATCCGGCGATCATGCTCGTGGCGCCGTATTCGCCCAGCGCTCTTGCAAAGGCGAGAACGGTGCCCGCAAGGATCCCCTGCTTGCAGCAGGGCATTCGGATGCGCCAGAAAATGTACGTATCGGAAAGACCGATCGACTGTGCGGAATATGCCAGAGTTTCGTCAAAGGACTCGAAAGCCCCCCTGGACGTCCGGTACATCAGAGGGAATATTACGACAACGGTCGCGAATATCGCAGACCACCATGTCATAGTCAGCTTCAATCCGAACACCTGGAGGAACCAGGAACCGATAAGACGGTTGGGGCCGAGCACACGAAGGAGCAGATACCCGACGACAGTCGGAGGCAGGACAAGGGGGAGCGTCAAAACGACATCAAGAATGCCCTTTACCACCCTGTGAGCCTTTGATATATAGTAAGCCGCGAAAATACCCAGGAAAAATATTATAAACGTGCTTATACCTGCGATCCGCAGGGAGTTCCATAGAGGGAACAGATTCATCCTCATCCCCCATCATGCAGAAGCCGGCGGCAGATATGTCCGCCGGGATCGCTATTATCAGTCAACGGGGCTAAAGCCGATATTCATAAAGACAGCGTCCGCCGCCTCACCGGCAAGATATTCCAGAAACGCCTGTGAGGCCTGCCGATTATTTGTTCCTTTTATGACGGCCGCGGGATATACGACTTGTCCGCACATTTCCGCCGTGGCGGTATCGACGATCGTGAGCCCCGCGGAGAAGGCGTCGGTCTGATATATGATGCCGCAGTCGACAGCGGCTTCCGAAACCTGAGTTGTGACCTCTTTGACGTTGGATCCGTACGTAATGCTGCCCGATACGGCAAGGTCTTCTTCTGAAAGCCCGAAATATGTCAGGATCTTCTGAGTGTACTGACCCACGGGAACGTCTGAGTTGCCCATCGCAAGAAGTATCGTTCCGGCCTCCAGAGCAGCTTTCAGATCGGCAAAAGAGTTGATATTTGCGGGGTTCCCATCGGGAACGACGAGAGCGACTTTATTTTCAAGAATATCAAAACGGGTGTCCGGGATCACGTAGTCCAGCCCCTCGGTGTTTACTTCGGAGGGAGCCGTACCGTCGAGCTGGTCCATCTGTTTCCGGCCCGCCGATATGAAGACGTCGCAGTAAGCGCCCTCCTGTATCTGCGTTTTCAGCGTTCCTGACGAATCGAAATTGAACACGATGTTTACGTTCTTGTGTTCATTCGTGTACGCATTGCCGAGTTCGGTAAGAGCCTCCGTCAAGGAGGCGGCCGCAAAAACGGTCAGCTCGATACGCTCCGGTTCCGGACCTCCGCAGCCGGAGAGCAGGATGAGAGTCAGGCAGAGGGCTGTCAGCCCCGCAAGGGTTCTCCTCATGGGGATTCCTCCCGAGAAAAAAATATTCGTCTTTTCGGACGGATAAATAACCCGGCAGGAATGCCCGGACAGACATACGCCGTATACCGTCTCTTTTTCAAACAGGAAGGCCGTCTCGTTTCCAATACGGCCCCGGGTCACATATGTGACGCGGCCCCGGTTCCGTGGCATACACTTTAGAAACAGGGGCTCAAAGACTTTATAATAGTACAATTTCCGCGGCACGTTGTCAAGAACATTATTTTCTCGTGAGAATAATGTTGCGCCGGTCATGAAGCGAAAAATGACCTGAAGAGCAGCGGCAGCTCCTTAAAGAAAATTGCCGTGCCGCCTCGTGTATAATCTGCCGCCGACTGTCCGCATGTTGACATACAAAACTCTACCGATTAAGATAATATAATAAAAACGGTGCCGGTGGCCGAAAGCGGCGATCTCAGCTTCATTCGTCACGGAAAGGAATGGTAACATGAGCGAAGTCAAAATGCCCTGGCTCAAAAGTCTGGGGGATGTTCCGTCTCACCTTGAGTATTTTCAAGGTTCCATGTTCGACGCCGTAAAAGCGGTTGCAGAAAAATATCCCGACAATATAGCATATATGTTCATGGGTAAGCCGACAACGTATAAAATGCTCGTCCATCAGGTCGAGCTCTGCGCCCGTTCTCTTCGAACGATAGGTATACGCGAGGGTGATGCCGTGACGATAGCGATGCCGAACTGCCCGCAGGCCATACAGATGTTCTACGCCTTGAACGAGGTGGGCGCGGTAGCAAATATGGTCCACCCGCTGTCAAGCGAAAAGGAGCTTGAGTTCTATCTGAACGTCTCAAACAGCGTGAGCCTTCTGACGCTGGATCAGTTTTACCACAAACTTGAGGCGATCCGTCAGAATACAAAAGTAGTCAACATTATTATAGCGCGCATACGTGACGCACTTTCTCAGCCCATCAAGGCGGGTTATATGCTCACGGAAGGCCGCAAGATCCGCAAGATACCCGATGATGCTCCCGTTATCCGCTGGAATGATTTCATCCGCCTCGGAAAGTCGTGTTTCTGGAATTACAGGGTTGCCAGAGAAGCCGACGATACAGCCGCCATACTGTATTCCGGCGGTACTACAGGGACAACGAAGGGCATCCTTCTGACAAACCTCAATTTCAACGCGCTTTCAGCTCAGATCGTCGCGGCAAACCCCATGTTCCGCCCGGGCGACAGGATGCTTGCCGCAATGCCGCTTTTCCACGGCTTCGGTCTGGGCGTGTGCATTCATTCCATGCTGGCAAACGGCGGCTGCTGTGTCCTTGTCCCGCGTTTTACGGCCAAGAGCTACGCACATCTGATCACGAGGCACAAGTGCAACTTTATTGCAGGAGTGCCGACGCTCTATGAGGCTCTTTTGCGTCTGCCGTCCATGGGCAAGGCCAATCTGTCGTCTTTGAAGGGAGTCTTCTCGGGCGGCGACTCGCTTTCGATAGAGACTAAGAAAAAGTTCGACAAGTTCCTTTACGATCACCACTCCGTCGTTCAGATACGTGAAGGTTACGGCACGACGGAAACGGTCACTGCCTGCTGCCTGACTCCCTCGCACATGTTCAAAGAGGGCAGCATAGGACTGCCTTTCCCGGACACTTATATCAAGATCGTTCGCCCCGGGACCGAGGAGGAACTTCCGTACGGCGAGGAGGGAGAGATCGTGATATCCGGCCCTACCGTCATGAAGGGCTACCTTAACAACGTCGAGGAGACGGAACAGACGCTCCGAGTTCATTCCGACGGACTTACGTGGGTCTATACGGGCGATCTGGGTATTATGGACGATGAGGGATTTGTGTATTTCCGCGGCCGCTCCAAGCGGATGATAGTTTCCTCGGGTTACAATATTTACCCGGCGCAGCTTGAGAACGTAATAGACTCGCACGAGTACGTGCATATGAGCTGCGTGATAGGTGTGCCGGATTCTTACAAGATGCAGAAAGTCAAGGCTTTCATTATGCTGAAGGAGGGCATACCCGCGACCCCCGAGACGAAACAGGTTATAATGTCATACCTTCGTAAGCGTATTGCGAAGTATGCCATGCCGTACGATATTGAGTTCCGTGACGAGCTCCCGAAGACCCTCGTGGGCAAGGTGGCATACAGGCAGCTTGAAGAGGAGGAGCTCTCAAGGGTCAAAGCCGGAGAATCTGCCGGGCAGTAAAGAACGAATAAGATCACTAGCCTGCGCGGCTAAAACGCGCAGGCTAGTGATTTCTTATTTGCAGACATTATTTGTAGTATTCAAACTCCAGGCCGTATATTGAGACGGTGTCGCCCTCGCTTATTCCCAGATCCTCAAGCCTGTCGTATATGCCGGATGAGCGAAGCTGCCGGTCAAAGTACATGCGTGAGTCGTTGTCACTGAAATTGATCATCGAGACGAGCCGCTCAAGCCACGGGCCGGTTAAGGTATAGACGTCATCCTCACAGGTGATCTCGACGTCCTCCGGGCGGGCGGCATCAGGCGGAGGAGCGACGTATGTGCTCTCGTATACAGTTACCGGAGGCAGATCTTTTAACCGCGCAGCAGCCGTATCTATAAGCTCCGCGACCCCCGCGCCCGTCACTGCGGATATCTCACACAGCGGCCATCCAAGTTCTCCGGCCCGCTTTTTTAAAGCATCGATGCCGCTTCTGTCTTCAATCACGTCGCACTTGTTGGCGGCGATGATCTGCGGCCTTTCGGAGAGTGAGGTCGAGTATTCCTTCAGTTCCAGATTGATCTTCTCGAAATCCTCAAGGGGATCCCGGCCTTCCGTCCCGGCCGCGTCTACGACGTGTATAAGAAGTCTGCATCTGTCAATATGGCGCAGAAAATCGTACCCGAGCCCGAGACCCTGTGAAGCGCCCTCGATCAGACCGGGGATATCCGCGACGACGAAGGACTCCCCGGATGAAGGGGTTACGACACCCAGGCACGGGGAGAGCGTTGTGAACGGATAATTCGCGATCTTAGGTTTCGCGTTGCTGATGACGGACAGGAGCGTCGACTTCCCCGCGTTCGGGAATCCCACAAGGCCGACGTCGGCAAGCAGTTTGAGCTCCAGAATGACCTCTAGTTCCTCGCCGGGAAGACCCGGCCGGGCGAAATTGGGGGCCTGGCGCGTCGGGGTTGCGAAGCGTTTGTTCCCCCATCCGCCCCGCCCGCCCTTTGCGAGCACAAATGGTTCGGATGTGGACATGTCGCAGATTATCTCGCCGCTCGATGCTTCGCGCACAAGGGTGCCGCGCGGGACGCGCAACACGAGATCGGCGCCGTTTTTCCCGTTGAAACGCCTGCCGCCGCCCGCTGTCCCGTTCTCGGCGACGAATTTATGGCGATAGCGGTATTCGGAAAGTGTGGACATGCGCTCGTCGACCTGCAAAACGATATTGCCGCCGTTGCCTCCGTCGCCTCCGTCCGGGCCGCCCGCAGGGACGTATTTTTCCCGGCGAAAGGAGATGCTGCCATCGCCCCCCCGACCGGCTTTGACCGTCAGTCTGACTGTGTCGATAAACATAATATCCTCTCTTGTCTTCGATAGCGGTTACATCTGATATAAGACCGAAAAAGCGCCGCCGCAGAACAAGACTGCGGCGGCGCTGAGTGGACTTTATTCCGCTTCCTCGTAGACGGAGACCTTTTTGCGGTCCTTGCCCATGCGCTCAAAACGCACGCGGCCCGTCTTCAAAGCGAAGAGCGTATCATCGCCGCCGCGGCCGACGTTTGTTCCGGGATGGATGGAAGTGCCGCGCTGTTTTACAAGTATATTCCCAGCGAGAACGAATTGACCGTCCGCACGCTTGACGCCGAGGCGCTTGGATTCCGAATCGCGACCGTTTCTGGTGGAGCCGACGCCCTTTTTGTGGGCAAAAAACTGAATACCAATATTAAGCATGGTTATATCTTTCCTTTCAATCAACTTCAGTATACCGCTTTCCGGCGAGCGGTCCGCCATATGCTGTCCGTCAGAGGGATGAGACCTCGATATTGTCCGGGTACTCGTCGTGCAGTTTCACGCCAAGAAGCATTAAGCCTGCCAGAAGAGCCTGCGCGGCGTCTTCCTGTTCCTGCCCGGATTCCGGTGGGAGCCGAAGCTCGATCCTTGGAACGTTCTCGTTCACTTTGACCGCGGCGCCGGTGCCCAGAACATCGTTTATCGCGGTCTCAATAAGCCTGATAGCGCCGGTGACCGCTGCACACAAGACGTCGCGTCCCGCGTCGTCAAGACCGCTGTGACCTTCGCACATAAACCCCGAGATGCGGGAACCCTCCGAATAGAATTCCAGCCTGATCATATTGTCAGGCGATGATCTCGCCGATCTCGACTTTTGTATAGGGCTGCCTGTGGCCCTGCCGACGGCTGTATCCCTTTTTTGCCTTATATTTAAAAATGTTGATCTTCTTGCCTTTACCGTTTTTGATGACCGTTCCCTTGACGAGCGCGCCCTCGACGGTCGGCGTGCCGAATACGGAAGTATCTCCTTCAACGATCGCGAGGACCCTGTCAAAAACTACGCTCTCGCCCGGTTCTTTGTCGAGCTTTTCGAGGAAAACCTGATCTCCGACGCGAACGTTATACTGCCTACCGCAGGTTTCGATTATTGCGTACATACTTTATATAACACCTCATATAGTTGAGACTCGCTCTCGCAGGGGGGACTTGGTCCGCTTAGGTCCCCGTTCAAAGCGGCTTTAATAGTATATGTGCACGCTCCTCCGCTGTCAAGCCTTTTTTACTGTAACCGAACCCTG
>JAAYAR010000052.1 GCA_012719235.1 Clostridiales bacterium | reverse complement strand
GTCGTCCACCCACCGGATGTTATCTATATGCACGCCGTCAGGCTGCTCGTCGTACTCGAAATAACCGGTCTTTGGTTGCTTTCCCGCTGCCTTAATGGCCTCGATCCGCTTTGAGATCGCCGTCTTGTTGAACACGGATTTCCCCAATACGCCCCACTGGTTCAGGCAGTAGACCATGTAGTAATACTCGTCCGTGTCCTTGAATCCCTCGAGCACTTTCACCTGGGTCGGGTCCAGAAATCTGTTGTCCTTGTACGTGCTCTCGTGCAGCCTGGCGTCCGGATCGCGGTTGTCCCAGAATCGCTCCTTCAGCCAGTGGTTTATGGATATGGGGTTGAAGGTAAGGATCATCTGCAAATAGTATGGGGTGACGGTCCTCAGCCTTATGTTGAGCTGGTTGAAATCGTCCCTGGTGATCTCGCTGGCCTCCTCGACCCAGATCCCCGTGATTCCGTAGATGCTCTTGAGCTTCTCGACGTCGTCCAGCCCGGCGAAGATGATCACGCTCCCGTTCTCAAATGTGAGCAGCATGTCAGATTTGTTTACCTTCAACCCCGCGTGCGGATAATACTCGTTCGCCTGCGATATGAGCTGATTGAAGCAGCTCTCCCTGAGCGTCTTCGCCACTTTCCTGCACACGAGCCACCTGTGCCCCGGCTCCGTAGTAACCCGCTCGAGGATCTTCCGACCGGCGAATATGCTCTTTCCGGAACCGCCGCCGCCCCGCAGTACAAGAAACCTGTGCTCGTCAAAAAACAGCGGAATAAAAGATTCGTTGTTCGAACCGAGCAGTTCTTCAAACCACGCATCGACCATCCTGAGCAGGGAGAGCCTGTCTTTATCCACCGGAACCGGCGAACAGTTCGCGCAGCAGGCGCAGTTTCTCTCCCATGTCTACGGCGGCGGGCGACGCGGGGCCGCCCTGTTCGCTCTCCCGGTGTTCGCGGCCCGCCAGCACCTCCTGCAGAACGACCTTCAGCCCGTCCGCGCCCTTGGAGCGGGAGAGGAGCTCGGTGACAAGGTAATCCTCGATCATCAGCATCGCCCACTGCGCGGCCTTCGCCGTTTCGGGATGCAGGGAACCGTCGCAATAGGCCTGCCATTGGGGCCTCAGGATATTCAGCGCCCTGCAGATGCCCGGAACGCTCGGCGGGACGGGGTAGTCAAGGCGCGTTATCTGTTCGCCGCGGCTGTTGTATACGGGCTCAAGCCGGACAACGGCTTTGCCTGTAGCGGCGTCCGTTGATCTCGTCTCCTCCATAACGGGGACGACGCGGCTGATAGACTGAAAATAGCTCTCCAGCGCCGCGCCGAGCGCCCTTCCGGAGCGATACTTTTTAAACCTGATGCCCAAGATCAGACACCGCCCTTCCTGCCTCTGAACGGACCGCCCGTTATCGCCCGCCCGACGGGATTCCTGCGGGGGGTCTCCCTGTAGAGGGGGCAGGCGTGTACGGTATATGAACCGACCCTCACGCCGCCTGAGTCTTTATAGACGCGCCGGGAGGCAAACCAGCCGGGCACGGGGACGAACAGCGCGCTCCACGGGCAGCGCCCGGCGTTATGCGCGCATGTCCAGCAGATAGTGGATCTTCTCATATCGGAGCACCTCCCCCATGTGTCTTTTCGGCCGAATAGTATCACAAAAGGTTATGGTTATAAACATGTGTGATAAAATATGGCAGCAATTAGTTTATAAATATAAACTTTCTGTGAAAATAAAAAGCCCGTGCCGGATAACGCACGGGAGTCCTGTATTATGTAAACTTGAAATCGCGTGCGCTTTTTCACACGCGGCGTGACCGAATATCCGAACGGGAATTCATTTTCCCGGCGATCCATGTTATAATAAGTAAAACAAGAATAAAAGGAGGACAAGACATGATAATGAACTGTGATGACGCCGAAAAACTGGCTGTGCTCAACGCCGCAGCCGCAATGTGCGCCGCTGCCCGCACCGCGCCGAAAGCCTGCGGGGTGGATCATATAGTCACTGCCATTCTGTCTGGTGACGAGATGCTCAAGGTCGCCGACGAGATGGACAAGATAAGCCGCGAGTTTAATAACCCTATTTTCCACAGGGACGCGGAGAACGTACGTGCGAGCGCCGCTCTCGTACTGATCGGCGCGAAGGAAGGCACGCGCGGCCTCAACGATTTTTGCAGGCTCTGCCACTTCAAAGACTGCGCCGATATGCTCAGAAACAACGCCTGCTGCGTATATGACCCGATGGATCTCGGCATCGCCGTCGGCTCGGCTGTGTCGATAGCCGCGGACAGGAGGATCGACAACCGCGTCTTCTTCACCGCGGGAAAAGCGGCGTCGAGGCTGGGGCTGCTGGGCGAAGCGAAGCTCATAATGGGTATCCCGCTCGCCGTTGCAGGAAAATCCCCGTTCTATGACAGGGAGAGAAGAAAGGCCGACTGATCTCCTCTGCGGCGCGCTCCGCCTTATGCCCGGGGCGCAAAAAGAAAATCCGCAAAAAACAGGAGTATATCTATGGTATGCCAGGAAAACCGCACGCCCGGCAGCGGGGCCGCCCGGGTGAATGCCCCCGTAAGGACGCTGTACACGGGAGCTAAGATACCGCATATCGGCCTAGGGACGTTCGGGTCCGACCATGTGCCGGGCGAGGAGATCGCCGCAGCCGTAAAAGACGCCGTATCACTTGGATACAGGCTTATCGACTGCGCCTCCGTATACGGGAATGAGGCCGTTGTCGGCAGCGCTCTCCGGGAAGCTATGGCAGGCGGCGTGGCGCGCGAGGAGCTGTTCATCACGTCGAAGCTCTGGAACGATATGCACGGCGAAGGCGACGTGCTGCTGTCCTGCGCCCGGACACTCAAGGACCTTAAGCTTGAATACCTCGATCTGTACCTTATCCACTGGCCCTTTCCGAATTACCACGCGCCGGGGGTCGGTGTGGACTCGAGAGATCCGCACGCGGTGCCGTACATACACGAGAATTATATGAAGACCTGGCGGCAGATGGAGCGGCTTGTTGAGGCGGGCCTTGTCAGGCATATAGGCACGTCCAATATGACGATACGAAAGCTTGAACTGCTGCTCAGAGACGCCGCGATAAGGCCGGCAGCCAACGAGATGGAGCTCCACCCGCATTTCCAGCAGAAAGAGTTGTTTGATTACTGCGTCAGGCAGAATATCGTACCCATAGGTTTCTGCCCCCTGGGCTCGCCAAACCGGCCCGAGCGCGACCGGACGGAGAGCGATACGGCGGCCATGGAGGACCCCGTCATCAAAGACATTGCAAAAAAGCACAATATCCACCCGGCTGCCGTCTGTCTGAAATGGGCGGTCCGGCGGGGCCAGATACCGATACCTTTTTCAACGCGCCGCGAGCACTACCTCAGCAATCTTCTTTGTACCACGGAGGACCCCCTGGCGGATGAGGAGATGGAAGCCATAAGCGGGATCGATAAAAACTGCCGCCTTGTAAAGGGTCAGGTCTTTCTGTGGAAAGGGGCTAAAGACTGGACAGATCTGTGGGACTCCTGAGGGGAGCTCCGGATCGGGAATGATTCTCCTGGGAGGAACACATATGAGCAATGTTATGAAAGCCGCGTATTTGCCTGGAAACAGTACGGTAGTTCTGAAAGATGCGCCGATCCCCGAGCCGGGATACGGCGAAGTCCTTATAAAGACGAAAGCCTCGACTATATGCGGGAGCGATATCCGCGCGATCTACAGGGAGCACCTCGGAAAAGGTCCCGAGGGGTATATGGATAAGATCGCGGGCCACGAGCCCGCGGGGCAGATCGTGAAATGCGGGCCGGGCATGAGGCGCTTTAATGAGGGTGACAGGGTGATCCTGTATCATATCTCGGGGTGCGGGCTCTGTTACGACTGCCGCAGAGGCTACATGATCAGCTGCACGAGCCCGCGGCGCGCGGCCTACGGCTGGCAGAGGGACGGGGGGATGGCTCCGTATATACTGGCCGACGAGAAAGACTGCGTGCCGCTGCCGGAAGGGCTCACTTATCTGGACGGCGCGCAGGTGGC
>JAAYAR010000051.1 GCA_012719235.1 Clostridiales bacterium | reverse complement strand
TATCTAGCCCCGGCTTTTGTTAGCGACGGTTTCTTTTTGTGCCTGTCATTTTGAACAGGATCCTGCCCAGAGCATTATTTCTTCTTAGTTCAACAGCTTTATATCTGCACAGTTCGTGGCAGCACAGGCATTCAATACATTTTGAGTAGTCGATATTTTTCGTCTCCCTGTCGATCGCCTGGACCGGGCAGCTGTCCACACACATATTGCACTGCCTGCATTCTTTCATATCGATCGCGGGTCTTGCTTTCATCAAGTCGATCACTTTGACAAAGATCTTTCCGTTGCTGCGCATATTCGCGATCACTTTCGGCACCTTGAATCCCGGAAGGACCGGAGGTTTGTCATAGTCGCCGCACACTTCTATTCTTTCAAGTTCGGATTCGCCTATGCCTCTCTCTACTGCCGCCTGCATTACAGGCGCGCTTTTTATATCCTGTCCGATCATTTTCATCGCGACGGCGTCAAGTGCCAGAGGATCCGTGCTCAGGAGTATCTTGTTGGCTTTATATACGCTGCCCGCAGTGGGGCCGAGGCCCTCCATAGCGGTAACTCCGTCCATAATGTGAAGCCCGAAAGCAGCGGCTTCATGTATGTCCGCCAGAACTTTGCCGAATTCCTTCATGACGGGCGCCGCTTTGTGATATTGCGCCTTCCTAAGGCCCTGGATGCATCCGAAGACGTTTTTCACAGCCCCGGTAAATATCGCCGCGGAGTGTGTCTTGAATTTCGGCAGGTTGATGACGAGGTCGGCATCCAGTACGGGTTTTGCCAGATACAGCTTGTCAAGGCAGCTGCATTTCACCTGCGTTTCTACCGTGCCCTCCGTGTCAAAGTTTTTTATCAGGGCATTCTCCTGTGACGCCACTTTGTTCATACCCGAAATCTCGAAGCTCAAAGCCGTCGGGGACATACCGGCGATAGCTCCGCCAGCGCTGTCCCCTATCCAGACAGTACAGCCCATGGCATTCAGTATTCTTGTAACGGCTCTGACGAACTCGCAATGAGTTACAGCGGCTGATTCCGGAGGCTTCGGACCGATCAGGTTGACTTTAAGCAGGACTTTCATCCCGGGTTTGACAAAGCGTTCCCAGCCGCCCAGCAGTTCCATACCGCTGTTTATGGTTTCGATTAGCCCGGCACAATCATATGAAGAACATTCTTTAATAACGACCTTGCTCATGCGGCAACACCTCACATAGCGCGGATGATATGCATTTAGTATAGTTTATATTGTTACATTGTCAATTCATCGCTTGAACCGCATTCCTGCTGCACACGACAGCATAACGACGTGAATCGGCATCACATATAGCTGCCGGCCGACCCGTGAGTTCTTCCGGGCGGCCGGCAATTCGATGAGATTCTTCCCCGAATATCAATCCTCCGTCACCGGGACAGCGGTTTCGACCTCATTTTTGTTTCCCACAACGGCCCAGGCGATCAGCCCGGCGATAACAGACATCGGCAGGCCGATAACGATAGCGTCGACCATGGACAGTGTATTTAAAACCGTCCCCTTAACGATTGAAGTCGTGTTGAACAGCAGCCTGCATATCTGCAGGCTTCCCGCAGTTTTTTCCTGCACAAAGAAGATCCAGAACAGGCTGACGGCGGAACCTGCGATCATACTCACGACAGCTGCTGTTTTCGGAAAATTTCTGACATACAGCGCTGCGATGTAGGAGGGCAAGAACGTGGACGCACACAGCCCGTAAAACAGCGAGGTACCGATCGCAATAATTGCCATACTGATATCCAGCTTGCTCGAAAGCCACGCGAGAATGACGCTGATGAGCAGTCCGATCAGCATAGACACTCTGGTCAAAGAGATGGTCTTCCCTTTCATATGCAGCGATTGCTTCAGAAAATCGCGGCCCAGTGCGGTGCCCATTGCGTGTACCAGCGCGTTCAGTGTCGTTATGGCGGCGGCCAAAAGGACTATGAGGAAGATACCGCCGAACCATTCCGGAAGGAACGATTTGATATATGCCGGTATAATACCGTCGTTTGAGCCTGCGGCTTTGAGCGCTATCTGCCCGGTAGAATTGTAAAACGCGACATTAGACAATGCACCCACAGTAAACGCGACGCCAGTCATAAATACTATGAAAATGCCGCCGGACAGAACGGCTCTGTTTAGTTCCCGCCCGCTTTTTACGGTCATGAATTTAACCGATAACTGAGGCTGCGCCAGTGCGCCGATCCCGACGCCCGCAACCAGCGTTGTTACGATATTCCACCAGACGGGTGAACCGGGTTTCGGCATAGAAGTCCAGCCTGCAAACCCTCCCTTTACAAGACCCTCTGTCTGTTCGGCAACACCTGGCATCGAAGGCAGCTGTGAAAGAGCGGCATTCGCGGCTTTTACCCCCCCGAGCAGGTCATAGGTATAAATGATGAGAAACGCCATTCCGGTAAACATCAAGGCGCCCTGGAAAGCGTCCGCATACATTATACCTTTAAGACCTCCGGCAACAACGAATACTGCCGCAAGGGCGGATATGACGAAAAGCACAACAGTGAAATCCACACCTATATATTTCGCGACATAATCAACTATTCCTTTCAGAACAGCCGAAGCGTATATGGGCATAAAGAGGAAGATCAGTATACCCGAGTATCCCTGGATGAATTTGCAGTTGAAGCGCCGCGCGAAAAACTCGGGCATCGTATTCGTACCCAACCTGTGTCCGATTTCTCTTGTTTTCTTTCCGAAAACAACAAACGCGACAAAGATGCCTACGAATATGTTCAGCACAGTAAGCCATACGAGACCCATGCCAAACTGCCCCGCTGCACCGCCGAAACCGACGATCGCGGATGTACTGATAAACGTTGCCCCGTATGACATAGCCATTACTACCGGGTGCATCTGCTTTCCTGCCAACAGATAATCGGCTGTGTTTCTCGTCTTTTTATAACCCAGATATGCCAGAACCGCCATAAACAGCACATAAACGGCTAAGCCGATAATGACATAGTTCATTTATTACCGCCCCCTTTATCGTTGTTTTCGCCTTTGTTCCAGTTTACGATACCGTAGACGATGCAAAGCAGCGCACTCCCCACGGACAGAACGTAGGCAAGCAAGATAGATGCGTCGGTTATTCCCAACATGATGAAGACTCCTTTCCTTTTACATGCACAACCTTTTCGCTGAAAGTCTGAAAATAAAAAGCCTTTCGCCCCGAAAGGGACGAAAGGCTTAAGCGATCCGTGTTACCACCCTTGTTCGTAAACTGCTATTGCAGCATACGCACTCATTTCGGATACAGTTACATATCCTATCCACTTAACGGCGGAACACCGCACCCCCCTACTAAAGCAAATGCCAATTCAGGGGAAGCGCTCGGAAGGGAACTTCAACGGAATTCTCCTGAGGCCTGCTTTCAGTCGGTGACAGGCCCTCCCTGACAAAATAGCGCCGTTTACTTTCCTTCTTCATCGCGTTTGAATTATTTGCGTTTATTTTACATGAATAACTGCGTTTGTCAACAAATAATTATCCAATTGCTAAAAAACTTAAAAGAACATAAAACTTGTGAAACTAAAAACGGTTTCGATTTTCACTTGAGGCGCTTATTGTTTGCGCTTGACCAGGGGCCGGTCTGCTGAGGGTAACTGCGCCCTTGCTCCTTATTGAGCAAGGATTTTTTCAACCGCGGCCAGCTGCACGCAAATACAGAAAAGATCCATCGCCTGTTCCAGTTCATGTATCGGCGGGTATGTCGGAGCCAGACGGATATTGGAGTCTGCGGGATCTTTGCCGTACGGGAACGTCGCCCCTGCCCCGGTCAACACCACGCCCGCCTGTTCGCAAAGAGCCACTACGCGCTTGGCGCAGCCGGGAAGCACATCCACACTGAAGAAATAACCTCCTCTGGGGTTCGTCCACGATGCGATGCCTTTTCCGTCGAGCTCTGACTCGAGCTTTTGCATTACTACTCCGAACTTAGGCGAGAGGATCTCCCTGTGTTTTTTCATTTGTTCCATTACGCCTTCTTTGTTTCTAAGGAAGCGGTAGTGACGCAGCTGGTTGAGCTTATCGGGTCCGATCGACGAGAATGTGCAGCGCTTTTTCAGGACGGCCAGATTTCCGGGGCCGGCGGCCAGCGCCGCGACACCGGCTCCGGGGAAGGTAATCTTGCTTGTTGATGTAGTTACTATCAGATTCTCCAGAGTTCCCTCGGCCTTGCATGCTTCCCATAGATTCAACAAAACGTCAGGCGTATCCGTGAGGTCGTGTACGCAGTAGGAGTTATCCCAGAAAATCAAAAAATCTGGCGCCGCCGGCCGGAGTGCCGCAAATCTGCGCACTGTCTCGTCGGAGAATGTGATACCGGTCGGGTTCTGGTACTTGGGTACACACCAGATCCCTTTTACCGACTCGTCGCGAACCAGTTCCTCAACCGCGTCCATGTCGGGCCCGGACGGAGTCATGCGTATAGTGATCATATCGATACCGAAATACTCCGTGACAGCAAAGTGCCTGTCATACCCCGGAGACGGGCAAAGAAACTTGACGGGTTTCTGTTTGATCCAGGGCTCGCAACCCGAAAATCCGTGAGTCATGCCGCAGCAAACCGTATCGAACATCATATTGAGGCTCGAGTTGCCTCCGACGATCACATTTTCCGCGTCCACTTCCATTATTTCTGCCATAAGCCCACGCATCTCATCAATACCGAATGGAAGACCGTAGTTTCTGCAGTCATCACCTGAGCGTGTGGCAGTTGCCGAGGAAGCGTCCAATGTTTCAAGCATGCCCATGGAGAGCGCGAGCTGATCCGCGCCGGGTTTCCCTCTCGACATATTAAGCTTAAGTTTTTTTGACTGAAACTCGCGATACTTTGATTCAAGTTCGGCTTTTATTCTAAAAAGCTCCGACGAAGATATACTTTTAAAGTCCAAAGTGCTGTCTCCTTACATCATCATGCAAAATTAGCCTGAATTTTCTCAACATTCTAACATGTAGATATCATATTTGCAAGACAAATAATTAGTTCTTGCAAAATGAAAATAAAAAGCATGAAACATGTACCGGCCAAAGTATGGCCGCGTATTTTTCCGTATGGAAAAGGAACAAAGAAAGAGCCCGCGGCAGCGGACTCTTCAGAAAACCCGGAAACGCCGGATATCACGTCTTCTCTTTGAGCCGCACCTTTTTCGTAAGACGCCCGTACAGAATGGACGTGATGATAATGCATAGTATCCATGCAGCCGGGTAAGAGATGTAGAGATCAAAGATCGTCGGGTGCGCTTTAAAATATGTAAGGACCCATGTATAGCGGAATCCCACTATTCCGATAAGCGTTATGATCGCGGGTGTTGTTGAGATCCCGTAGCCCCGCAGCGAAGCGTTCAGTACGCACAGCACCGCATATATGAAACAGGTCGTGCTGACGATCGAGACGCGGGAAACGCCATACTCTACGGCTTCGGGTGCGTTCGGCAGGAAAAGTCCGATAATATTATACCTGAAAGCGAAGCCTGTCCAGCCCAGGACGAAACCGATCGCAACTGTAAGGATCAGACTGTCTTTCAGTACCTGCCTCATTCTCGAAAACTGTTTTGCACCGCCGTTCTGGCCTGTGAAAACGGTACACGCGTTACACAAGGCATCCATTGAAGTAAAGATCGCCCCGTCGATTGTCAACGCTGCCGAGTTGCCGGCAACGGCAAGTGACCCGAGAGAGTTGACGGCAAACTGCAGAGGCATATCGGAAGACGCCAGTATAGCTGACTGGAGCCCGGCGGGTAGGCCGATTCGAATAATTTTAGCCAGCTTAGCCTTGTGAAGTTTAAGTTTCTTCAGGTCAAGAGCAGAGGGACCGCGACGGCGAGCAAGATAAATCACAACAAGGACCGCCGACAAGTACTGTGTTATCGCTGTGGCGATCGCCACTCCTGCCACACCCCAATGAAAGACGATGACAAATAACATGTTCAGCACTACGTTCGAAGCCCCGGAGATCGCAAGGAGCATGAGGGGACGTTTGGAGTCTCCGGTCGCTCTTATGTACGAAGCACCGAACATGTATACGAGGGTGCCCGGCATGCAAAGGAAATAGATCCTGAGGTACAGTACAGAATCGTCAACAACGTCGGCCGGGGTACCAAGTAATCTCATGACCGGACGGGTCAGCCCCTGACCCAGCAGGAGCATGAACAAAGCGAAAAGTAAAGCAAAAAGGATCGAAGTGTGGAGGGTGTCTCTCAGCCCGTTGTCATCACCGGCTCCGAAATCGTTCGCGGCGCAAACGCTCACGCCTGCACCTATGCCGCCGATCAGACATATGACCATTATGTAGAAAGGGAACGTCGCGCCCACTGCAGCGAGAGCATCGCTGCCGACCCATCGGCTGACAATGAATCTGTCTGCCGTGTTGAACAACAGCTGCAGCCAGTTTGTCAGAAGCAGAGGCACAGAAAACCGAATCAGGTTTTTCATAACGGAGCCGTTAAGCATATCAACGCCGGCTTTTTGTTTAAGCAATTCAGATACCTCATTTTGCCGCTCATGGTACGGCAGATCTATTTGCTGTTTCAGCATGACAATCTTAGCATAAAGGTTTGTTATGCGCAACCGAAACCGAATTCATTATGAATAATTATGCGCGCTGTCAGTCTCTCCTGTCGATTTCTCGCAGCCATTCTAATTAGTGTCGGGTTTGATTATTGCGGCACGATGCAATATAATACAAACAATAATTCATTAGAGGTTCGTCTATGCAATATAACACGACAATCGATCATATCCGTCTGACTGATGACGGACGCGGCATTGTCATTCTGGATCAGTCGCAGCTGCCTAACAAAACGGAATACGTCGAGCTGCGCACTGCCGAGGAGATGTACGGCGCAATTAAGACGCTGAGAGTTCGCGGCGCGCCGGTGATCGGGATATTCGCGGCATTCGCCGCTTACTGTCTTGGATTACAGATCGAGTGCTGCGATTATGAAACTTTTCTTAAAAAGTTCACGGGTACGGCCGAGTATCTGAGCAGCTCGCGACCTACGGCCGTTAATCTGTCATGGGCACTGAATCGAATGGTCGAAACTGTCAGGAAGCGGCCGGGCCGTCCACCATCTCAGATCATCCCCGACCTTTTAACCGAAGCCCGGGCGATCCTTGAAGAGGATATCGCGATGTGTCTTGCGATCTCCGAATTCGGATTGTCATTATTAAAAGATGGTGACGGTATACTTACCCATTGCAACGCGGGCCAGATAGCTACTTCCAGATACGGCACCGCACTAGGCCCGATATTGCTCGGTCGCGAGCGTGGGATGCAGTTCCGTGTGTATGCCGACGAGACACGCCCTCTCCTGCAGGGGGCGAGGCTGACCGCGTGGGAACTTCAGAACGCCGGTGTTGACGTTACTCTGATATGCGATAACATGGCGAGCATGGTGATGAAGAAGGGATACGTGCAGTACTGTTTTGTCGGCTGCGACCGGATTGCGGCGAACGGAGATACGGCCAATAAGATAGGAACTTCCGGTGTGGCGATTATGGCCAAGCATTACGGCATACCATTTTATGTCCTCGGACCGACATCCACTATAGACCTTGCGACGCCAACGGGCAGCGAGATCGAGATCGAACTGCGCGATCCTGATGAGATCAGACTCAAATGGTACTCGGAGCCGATGGCCCCGCGCGGTGTTAAGTGTTATAATCCCGCGTTCGACGTCACGGACAACTCGCTGATATCCGGAATAATTACAGAAAAAGGGATATGCCGCGCCCCCTATTCCGAAAGTCTTGCTGCGCTTTTAAAGTAAAAAAGCAGCTTACGGAGCGTACTATAAACCGCGGCTCCGGAGCGGACGATAAAACCGTAATTCAGCCCGAAGACCCAACGGGCGCAAAGAAGTTCTCCGCTTCCGGCGTTCACGCCGCTCTGCTTCCTGATCACGGCCGCGCGAGCGCTTCGGGCAGCGGTTGACATGTGAATACGCCTTTAAATATAAATATCAATACCGAACAGACAAAACTGCCGTGAACTCATATGGTACGCGGCAGCTTTTTTGTCACGGCGATGCCGGCAGCTAGACGAGAAAAATGCCTGGGACTGTGAAATGCCGCAGTTGAGGCCGGGGCGCTGACAGACATATCTGACCTGACGATATATTACGTATACCGGTCGATTTCACAGACTGACGGCTCAACCGGGATCCTGGTTGAGCCGTCATAAAGTGCGGAGAGAGGGCTATGCGAGCGTGATATTGTCACGGTGTGCACCGCCAAACTGTCGTAATATGAGCACAAGAAATTCAGAAAACTACAAAGGAGGAAACTGAAATGGCAGCCTTAACTATAACAAGGGACAATTTTCAGAAAGAGGTTATAGAGAGCGATAAGCCGGTCCTTTTGGATTTTTGGGCATCCTGGTGCGGCCCCTGCCGCATGGTATCGCCCATTGTTGACGAAATAGCCGAAGAGAGGAAGGATATCAAAGTAGGCAAGATCAATGTCGACGATCAGCAGGAGCTTGCAAATGCCTTTATGGTTATGAGTATTCCGACCCTGGTCGTAATGAAGGACGGAAAGCCCACTGTAAAGCAAAGCGGAGCTCGTCCTAAGGAAAGCATACTTAGAATGCTCGATGTCTGATAACAGATCGTGTGCCGCAGATCGCCCGTCGTGAGCATCTGCGGCACACCCGCACTTATATTTAAAAAGACGGTATGTTTATATACCGAAGAGCCGTGAAATCTCTCATAATAAAACCTGAGAAAGAAGAGAATGACGAGGGCTGGATCTATTGCGCGATCTGCGCAAGTTTTTCTTTGCCGGTAAGGTTTATGGATCCTCTGGACAATGTCACGGCACCCTCTGACTGGAAGTAGCGGAGCATGCGCGTCACTACCTCCCTGGCGGTTCCCAAATGAGACGCGATCCTGTCGTGCGTGATCTGCAATTGATCCGACTGCTCGATAGCGCTCTCCTCAAGAAGAAATTCGGCGAGACGTTTGTCAAAACTCTTCCACATGACCTGCTCGACAAGCCAGACGACATCGGACATACGTGAAGCTATGATCTGATTTGTATAATTGGCCGCGTCGACTGAACGCAGCATGAGACTTTTATATATGTCCGCGGGAATGACCCAGAGCTCGGCATCCTTCTCAGTTTCAATGATCAGATCAAATTGTATGCTGGCAATTATGCACGAAGCGGAAAAAAGGCATATATCACGCTCAAACAGACGGTATACTGTCACCTCTTTACCCTCCTCGGAGAGTATGTAAGCGCGCAGCTGTCCGCTCTTGATTACAAAGAGGCCAACGCAATCCTCGGAACCTCTGTGAATCACAGTCCCTTTTTTTATGCTCCTGAATTGTGCCGTCCGTTCCAGCTCATCCCGGTCAGATTCACTCAGCTTGTTCCATATCGGAAAATATTCACCAAGAGTCATACGCGGCCTCCTCCCTGCTAATGATTATAGGGTTTTTGCGATATATGTCAAACTATCTGTTAATAGCCGGAGGAGCACACTGTGCCGCCTTGATCTTGTCCGTGCAAATCGCTGCAACATATATTACGCTGCAGCACATTTCGTCAATCTTACCCCTTGACTATATCGAAATCGTGTGTTACTATATCTAGGCTCATGTGAGCTTATATCGCGGGGTAGAGCAGTCTGGTAGCTCGTCGGGCTCATAACCCGGAGGTCGCAGGTTCAAATCCTGCCCCCGCAACCATGAGAGGCTTGAAACTGTTAAGATTTCAAGCCTCTTTATTTTGTGTGTTTACAATTTGAAGCGTAGATAGCATGGATAGTAATTGCCGGTTTACAACCTGATGTTTATTTGATGTTTAGCAGGACGTGAAATTAGCACAAAAGGCCGCAAATTACGGCAAGTTTTTGATGTTTGTTTGATGTTTATGAGTTATACAGTTTGGTAGGCTCTGCCCCCGTGGATACCCAAAATATCACCTTTTAGCGGCGAGTTTGACCGTCATCTCTTGACCCGAACATGACTGTCATTTTTCTTATAACGAGACAGACGCAGCGTTTTTCAATTTACACAGAATTTTCCGACGTATCTATTTTCCATGTCCGGAAGCATATAAAAGGAGCCGCGCAAATTTTTCATTCTGCGACAGCTCCTTCTTTACTTTTCAGCATGCATGTATGTTGAAATGTACAGCAGGTTGAAAGTGCTTTTATCTTGTTAACAAATTATACAGTACCTTAGACATTTCAGCTCTGGTCGTTGTATCCTCAGCAAAGAGTCTGCCGCCATAGCCTGTTATAACTCCAGTTTCAACAAACAGCGTTACGGCTTCTTTTGCCCAGTCTGCTGTCTGCTCTGCATCGCTGAATTCAGACAATTGCTTTCCGGAATTGCCCCATGGCAGCTCGCCGATTTCTTTCAGTACATTGTACAGCAGCACGAACATTTCCTGACGGGTGATTTCCCTGTCCGGTGCATATAGGTTGTTGCCTATGCCCTTAGAAATGCCAAGCCGTTTTGCCGTTGCCAGATAACCCGTATAGTAAGTATTTCCTGCGTCTGCGAAATTATCCTTCGGATTAATATCCGGCTCTATACCATAAGTACGCATTATCATAACCAGACATTCTGCCCTGGTCAGCTTTGCCTGCGGGCTGAAGTTATTATCGCCGGTGCCTTTAGTAATTCCTCTCGCAGCTATGAAACCTACCGGTTTGCTGTACCATGCGTCTTCAGGCACATCCTTGAAGCTCACTTTATTGTATCCTATGACATATTGTGAGAAGTGGTTTGTCTTAAGGCTTACGGTGCCGGTTGCGGGATCATAGGTGCAATTGCTCACTGTTTCAAGCAATCCTTCTGCATTGATATAGTAGATAACAATGGCATCAACATCCTCCCCGTCTTTTGGGGTGTACGGCATAGTCACGGATACGCTGCTTCCGAACTGCGAGATTGTTTTATCACCACTGGTGACGCTGAAATTGAATACCGGTCTGTCACCTACAAGTTGCTGTGTTGCCGCAGGTAATGAGGCTGTTTCTACCTTAGAGGCTGATATTGTTATGTCCTCTGCAGCTTCGCCTGCAATGGCAGAAAGTGCGTCAGCGTCAAAGCTGATGGCAGCTACAGGAGTTGATACAGTAAACGTCTCAATCCTACCGTCTGCAGCCAGTTCCACCGCCTCTTTAGGTATGCAGGTTTCAACAGTTTTCGCATCAGCCGGTGCTTCCACCTTGATTTCTACAGCTGCCGTCACACCGCTTCCTTGCTTATTGGCTTCTTCCAAAGCCTTACTAATAGCTTCGCTCACCTGTGTCTGCGTAACCGCTACTGTTGACTTGCCGCTGTTATTATCAATGGCTGTTACAGCGACTATAGCAGTAACTTTATTTTCTGATACCTCTACTTCTATTTCCGGAGTCTCTACTTTTGCCCCTTCCACCGGTTGAGGAATGTAGGGTACGTTTCCGCCGGTTCCATCTCCGCCTTTATATGTGAATTCAGCAGTAATTATGGCATCGCCGGCAGGCATAGTGAAGGTTGTGCTTGCACTGTAGGCATCCGCGAAGCTTCCTCCACCTGTAGACGTCCATCTGTTGAAGCTATAATTTGTCGAAGGTGATGCAGCTATAGTAATAACTGTGTCTTTTGTATAATTGCCATCGGTGCCTGTGGTGATAGTGCCGCCTGTGCCCGCTATAATTGTTAGGCTATAGGTCTGTGCATTGGCTGTCAGCGTCACTGTGTAAATGTCGGTGGAGTCTGTCATACCGTCGTTGGCACTAAAGACAAGCGTGGTTATACCCACTTCTGTCGGGGTATAGGAATAGTTCGCCTCTGCCTCTGTTGCAGCAGCATCGTTTACTGATACCTTATAGGTAAGTGTATCAGAAACATCCATATCTTCAAAAATAGTTGACAGGTCGAGAGTGTAAGCTGTGTTCACCACCACACTGGCTATAGTTGTTGCGTCTATGCCAGCCTTGCGGACTGGAGGATTATTCACAGGTGGTGCGGGATTGATTATGATACTGATTGTCCGGGTGTCGCTACCCACTGCGTTTTCGGCTTTAACGGTGAAATTGAAGGTTCCGCCCGTTGTCGGTGTTCCGGAGATTGTGCCTCCCGCTGAGAGTGTCAGACCGTTGGGCAGAACGCCGCTCTCTATGCTCCATGTAATTGGCGTATCGCCTGTGGCGGCAAGGGCCTGGCTGTAGGCCGTGCCTACTGTGCCGTCCGGAAGAGTATCCGTGGTTATGGTTGGAGCAACACTGACCTTTATACTCAATTCCTTAGTATCGCTTCCCGCCATGTTTTCGGCTTTAACGGTGAAATTGAAGGTTCCGCCCGTTGTCGGTGTTCCGGAGATTGCGCCTCCCGCTGAGAGTGTCAGACCGCCAGGTAAATCTCCGCTCTCTTTGCTCCATGTAATTGGCGAATCACCTGTGGCGGCAAGGCTCTGGCTGTAAGCCGTACCTACTGTGCCGTCCGGAAGAGTATCCGTGGTTATGGTTGGAGCAACGCTGATCTT
>JAAYAR010000050.1 GCA_012719235.1 Clostridiales bacterium | reverse complement strand
TGATTTCCTTACAATAGCTGATGCGACGTTCTACCGAACGTCTGCTTTGCTATGCCGTTCTGACCCATCTGTTTCTTTGGCATTTTTCATCATTTTGAGGCTTGACTTTTAATAGTTAGTCTTTCAACGCTCAATATACGATTCCGGCCGGCAAACAGCCGGCCGGAATCGCCGTTTTCGTTCAGACCGCGACGTGGCGGCCTATGTATTTTGATATGGTGTATGCCGAGGCATTTGCGTGCATGATGTTTGACGCCGCGCGGCAGTCACCGACCATATGGAAGACTGGGGCGCAGTCCTTGAACGTCAGCGCCAGTTCCTGGCGGGCGCGCATGCCGACCGCGTGGATGACCGTATCCGCAGCATAGAACACTTCGCCGTCCGGGCCTTCGCACCGAACGCCTTTATCCGTGATCTCGACGGCCTTTGTGTTGAAGTGGATAGGCAGTTTCTTCTGCGCGACCATATCCTCAACAGCTGACTTGTGATGGTCGTTGCCGCCGTCTGAAATGTCGCCGAGCATCTCGACGATCTCAACATCCTTATTGCCAAGGTCCATCAGATAGAAGGCCAGCTCCACGCCGACGAAGCCGGCACCCAGAATGACTACCTTGCCCTTGGCGAGGGAGGGATCCTTGTATACGTCGATGGCCTGACAGACATTCGCGCCGCAGACTCCGGGGATCTTCGGGATGATGGGGTCTGAGCCCACTGCGGCGATTATGACGTCGGGTTTCTCCGTCTTCGCATACTCCGGTGTGACCTCGGTATTCAGCCGCAGATCGATGGCGGACTTCGAGATCAGGTATTTCTGCTGCTCGATATACTGGTGCAGGCGCTCCTTGAAAGGTACTTCGCGCTCGCAGAGGATGCCGCCGCCGAGCTCTCCGCTCTTTTCGCAGAGGATCACGTCGTGGCCGTTCCTTGACGCGGTGAGCGCAGCCTGCATGCCAGCGATGCCGCCGCCGATGACGAGGACCTTCTGCTTCTGCGCGGGAGGCAGCGAGTAATAGATCTCGCGCTCGCGGCTGATCTCGGGGTTAAGAGCGCAGAAGAAGTCGCCGTGGTTCATACATTCGCTGTAGCAGTTCAGGCAGCGCATGCATTTGCGGATCTCCTCGACCTTGCCGAGGCGCACCTTGTTGGGCATATCGGGGTCGCAGATGAGTTCGCGCGCCATGTAAACTATGTCGGCCTTGCCGGAAGCCAGGATCTCCTCCATGAAATAGGGGTCGCTCAGGCCGCCGAGCGTGGCGACAAGGGATTTTTTCACGTGCTTTTTGATCTCTGCCGCGTACTGGACGTTGATGCCCTGGGGATAGAACATGCTGACGTGCGTACGGGAGTGGGCCTCCGTGGAGCGGAAAACGCTGCCGACCGAGACATGGATGATATCCGCATGCCCGTCAAGCTGCTCCGCGATACGGCAGCCCTCGTCGATGTCATAGCCCGGCGTGATGATCTCGCTGCCGCTGATGCGGATCTCGACCGGGAAGTCGCTGCCGCAGACCCTGTGGATCTCGTCGATGGCCATGACAGCGAGACGGCACCGGTTCTCGGTATTTCCGCCCCACCTGTCCGTGCGGGTGTTCATATAGGGGGACATAAACTGCTGCAGGCCCCAGCCGTGTGCGCCGTGGAGCGTGACCATGCCGAACCCGGCCTTTTTGGCGGCCAGTGCCGCCTTGCCGAAGCCCTCGATGACCTCCTGAAAGCGCTCCTCGGTCATGGCGCGGACCTTAAAGCCGTTGTAGTCGTCCATATCCACGGGACCCCAGGCCGGATCGTCTCGTTTGGCACCTCTGCCGCGGGACTTCGCACCGGTAAACTGAAGTTCGAGCACGGCTACGGCGCCGTGCCTTGTGATCGCGCTCGCAAGGCGCGGATAATTGTAGTTATAGCGCTTTGTTATGTCTCTCGGCCACCGGCCGTCTGTTCTCTCATCGGGGTCCACGTTGACCTCGCCCGTGGTAACCGTGGCCGCGCCGCCGATCGCTTTTCTCTCGAAATACATGACCGCGTCCATGCTGGGCTGACCTGTTCCCAGAATATCCGTATGCCCCGTCGGAGCGCAGAACATCCTGTTGCGGAAGACCGTATTTCCGACTTTGACCGGTGAGAGAAGATTCGGGAAGGTTTCAAATGCGTTGACCATCTGTGTATTCCTTTCGACTGTTGTTATAATGCCCGGTCGGCAAAGCTGCCGGAAAGCAGCCTGCTCAGACCGCGTCGTAGCGGCCTATGTATTTCGCCGTTGTATAGGCGGTGGCCGTGGCGTTCATTATGTTCGACGCTTTGCGGCAGTCGCCGATCATATGGAACATCGGCGCGCATTTTAAGAACGACAGCGCCAGATCCTGGCGGGCGCGCATTCCGACCGCGTGGATGACCGTGTCCGCCTCGTAGAACACCTCGCCGTCCGGGCCTTCGCACCTGACGCCTTTATCCGTGATCTCGACGGCCTTTGTGTTGAAGTGTATCGGAAGCTTCTTCTGCTGGACCATGTCCTTGATGGCGTCCTTATGGTGGTCGTTCCCGCCGTCGGAGATGTCGTCGAGCATTTCTACGACCTCGATATCCTTATTGCCCAGATCCATCAGATATAAAGCCAGCTCCACGCCGACGAAGCCGGCGCCCAGGATGACGACCTTGCCCTTGGCGAGGGAGGGATCCTTGTATACGTCGATGGCCTGATAGACGTTCGCGCCGCATACGCCCGGGATCTTCGGGACAATCGGGTCAGCGCCCACTGCCGCGATTATTACGTCGGGCTTCTCCGCCGCAGCGTATTCCGGTGTGACCTCTGTGTTCAGCCGCAGGTCGATGGCGGACTTCGAGATAAAGTATTTCTGCTGCTCGATATACTGATGCAGGCGCTCCTTGAAAGGCACGTCGCGCTCGCAGAGGATGCCGCCGCCGAGCTCTCCGCTCTTTTCGCAGAGGATCACTTCGTGGCCGTTTCTTTCCGCGGTGAGCGCAGCCTGCATTCCCGCGATACCGCCGCCGATGACGAGGATCTTCTGCTTCTGCGCGGGGGGCAGGGAGTAATAGATCTCGCGTTCGCGGCTGATCTCCGGGTTCAGAGCGCAGAAGAAGTCGCCATGGTTCATGCACTCCGAGAAGCAGGTCAGGCAGCGCATGCACTTGCGGATCTCCTCGACCTTACCGAGGCGGACCTTGTTGGGCATATCCGGGTCGCAGATAAGCTCGCGCGCCATGTAGACGATGTCGGCCTTGCCGGATGCCAGGATCTCCTCCATGAAATAGGGGTCGCTCAGCCCGCCGACCGTACCGACGAGGGATTTTTTCACGTGTTTTTTTATCTCGGCCGCGTACTCGACGTTGCGGCCCTGGGGATAGAACATGCTCACGTGGGTCCTGGCGAAGGATTCGTTCGAATGGTTCACACCGCCGACCGAGACGTGGATTATATCCGCGTGCCCGTCGAGCTGCTCCGCGATGCGGCAGGCCTCGTCGACGCCGTAGCCGTCGGACGTGACCTCGGTGCCGCTGATGCGGATCTCAACCGGGAAATCGCGCCCGCAGACCCTGTGGATCTCGTCGATCGCCATGACGGCTAAGCGGCAGCGGTTCTCGGTGTTCCCGCCCCACCTGTCCGTACGGGTGTTCATATAGGGTGACATGAACTGCTGAAGGCCCCAGCCGTGGGCACCGTGCAGCGTGACCATGCCGAATCCGGCTTTTTTTGCTGCCAGAGCGGCCTTTCCGTAGCCCTCTATAAGCTCGGCAAAGCGCTCCTCCGTCATTGCGCGGACCTTGCCCCAGCGCATAGTCATGTCGACGGGGCCCCAGCCGGGCTCGTCCTTCTTATAGTTGCCTCTCAACCTTGACATGACCCCGGCGAACTGCAGTTCTATTACGGGTACCGCCCCGTGCCGGGCCACTGCGCTAGCCAGGCGCGGGTAATTGTAATTTGAGCGCTTGACAATATCTCTGGGCCACCTGCCCGGATTCATCTCGTCCGGGTCCACGTTGACCTCTCCGGTGGTGATCGTCGCCGCGCCGCCCATCGCTTTTCTCTCAAAATACATGATGGCGTCATGGCTGGGCTGCCCCGAATCCAGGATATCCGTGTGACCCGTGGGGGCGCAGAACATCCTGTTGCGGAAGTATGTACTGCCTATCTGCAGTGGGGCAAGAAGATGGGGGAATGTCTCATACGCATTGACCATTGTCATCTTTCCTTTCGACTTCTATGGTATAACACGGTCGGTTATTAGCCGCCGGATTACACTCGTTGACGTTTCGGACCGCGACGTACCGCTCTGCGTTTCTCCGGTACATAGCTGCGGCGCTCCCGCTATTCGGTGTCAGGTGCAGCTTTGAGCCTGATGCGGATAAACGGTAAAAGCGCGCACACCCGACCACACAATGTTCAAAAGACAGTATAACATGTATTTTGTTTTTCGTAAATTAAAACGGATTTCCTGATAATAGATTATTCCGGCAAATTTTTGTACCATTTTAACAAAATCTCCGACCGTCTCTTGTTTAAACTTTCTCCGGCAGCATTCTCAGGTCAAAAAGACTCCTTAAAAAATACAG
>JAAYAR010000049.1 GCA_012719235.1 Clostridiales bacterium | reverse complement strand
GTTGTCAGATCGATCACGGCGGCTTCGGCGGTTCCGGATTTGACCTCGAGCAGAGCATCATCCTGAGAACCGACAGCCAGGAATATAGCGCCGGGAAACGTTTTTAACAGGGCGGTCGCTCCATCCGAGCCTTCCGCGGCAGCAACTGGCAGTCCTTCTAGATCCTCGGGTTTTGTATACTGTTCCGCCGTGCCGACGCTTATCACGGTCACCTGCTTGTTACACAAATACGGTTTCGTAAAATCAGCGTTCTTTATGTATCCTTCATTACCCGCCAAGACGTTCCATATGCAATCTATCGTCTTATTATTAAGCTCATCCCCTGCTGTTTCCGGACCTGTTGTAACAAATTCCGCCTCAATCCCGAGCTTTTCGCAAACCAGCTCTGCCATTTCGACGTAAAAACCGGTGAGCGGCGACGCGGCATTATCGCCGTTTGACGTTGTGTACTCAATGATGCCGATCCTTAAAGTGCCGCTTTTTTCTATGTACGCCCGGTCAGAATCCGGAGCCTGCTCTATAACGGCGGTTTCGTTTGTTTTTGCGGGCTCTTGTTCCGTTGTGACTTCTTTTTTTGCGCAGCTCGCAGATACGGCGGCTGTAAACAACAAAACTATAAGAATGAGGCTTCTTTTCATAAAAGTTTCCTTTCGAAATGCGTTAATCCGTCCCGGTTAATCTACCACCCTGTCACATCCGAGTCAAGCAACAGATGCAGCATACTAAACCAAATCGAACCTGACTCCGCAATTCGGACTTTTTGTAAAAATACAAAAACTGTATAAGCCGAATAAGCGCCCTGACAGGCATAAAGGCCGTTCAGAGCGCGTTTTTTGTGCGGCTTTCTCAGCAAGCGGATATTACAGCTTAAGGCTCCCGATATTCTCGGCAAAGTAACTCACCGCGGAAACAATCGTGACGGCTGCCGCGACCCACAACGCCAGGCGACACCACATGAGCACAGTATTAACTGACGTAAAAAGCCCGATGTCGGCTATCTCAAGAGCAAGCATTATCGCCATTATAAAAACCATCTGTATGAGCGTCTTCATTTTGCCCCATTTGTTGGCAGCCAGTACCGTTCCGCTCTGGGCAGCGATGGTCCTGAGGCCGGAGACTGCGAATTCGCGAAAAACAATGATGACCACGGCGACTGATGGGGCAACTCTCAAAGAGACAAAACAGATAAGTACGGAGCATACCAGAAGCTTGTCTGCGAGCGGATCAAGAAATTTGCCGAGTGTCGTTACGACCGAATGCTTGCGCGCGATCTTCCCGTCGACCATATCGGTGACAGACGCCCCGATAAATATGATCAACGCCCCCAAATAATTGTGGGGGATCTTATCAATGAGCAAAAAAGCAAGACAGAACGGCACCAGCGCTATTCTGAGCAGCGTGAGTTTGTTCGGAAGTGTCATAGCAATACTCCTCTATGCTGAAATGAATACCGCAGGCAGCCCGTATAACGTATATGCCAAGATCACGATTGCGTTTGCCGCTACCGAATCGACACGGTCAATAACGCCGCCGTGACCGGGAAAAAGGGTCCCGTAATCTTTTATCCCGCTTTCCCTTTTAATGTACGACGCTATGAGGTCCCCTGCTTGATCCACGATCGTAATAACAAAAGCAAACAGTACAAGCGCGGTATAATTTACTTTTATAGCGTAGAAATGTGATACGATCAGGGCGTATACGATAAGTCCGGCTATACCGCACACGACCCCGCCGACAGCGCCCTCAACCGTCTTATGCGGACTGACCTTCTCAAGCAGCTTTCGCTTCCCGAAAGCGATTCCGGTCAACTGCGCGCCGGCGTCCGTGACCCATGCCCCGAGGAGGATCATCATAAACATGAATCTCCCCTCATAGGCCTCGTTGTCCCTTACCATTACGATGGAGTTGAAGCCCAGCAATATGTAAGCAGTGAGGGCAACAAATGAAGCAGTCTTATGGAAGGTAAGTCTTCCGCCCGAGAATGTGGCGACCATAAATGCGTATAAGCAGATAAGCCCCGCAGAGGCCAACACATACTTTTGGTACGCATCACCACCGATGTATCTGGTAAGAAGCGGCAACGCCGCCGCCAGAATATAGAACGGCCACGACAGAACCCCGAGTGTTCTGATACCGAAACACCGTGCCGCCTCGCTCACCGCGACGCAGGACAGTGCCGCCAGGAGAGCAGGAAAAAAAACGCGATCAGAAAACCACAAAATAGGTATTAGTATGACAAGGCAGACTGTTGCAGTCAGTACTCGTTTCTTCACCGCTCGTTCAGTCCTCCCGGGTCGAATCGGGCTTTGAGTCCTTCCGGCTGCCCAGGATCCTTGCACAGCGAAACGTGTACATGGACATAGCGTATATTATGGAAATAACGCTGAGCGTGACCATTACTTTTATAACGCTCCCCGGAAGTTCAAAAATCATTACCGCACCGGACGTGACATACAGGATCCACGTGCTCAGCTTTCCGTACCACATAGCGCCGTACATTCCGCCGCCGTTTCGAAATATCACCCAGTGCATTATAAAACCGAGTGTCTCCTTCAGTACCATAAAAACTACGATAATGAGAAACTCGATTTTCCAGACCGCAAGGCAAATCATTATAGCACCGAGCGTTAATTTATCGGCTATCGGGTCAAGCGCTTTTCCCAGATCCGTCACCATGTTGAACTTTCTTGCAACAAAGCCGTCAAACAAGTCGGTAATCGCTGAAACGATGATAAGAGACACGGCAGCGACACGATTGTTGCGCAGATATAGAACGATAATGACAGGGATGAGCAGGATCCGGAATGCACTCATCATGTTTGGTATCGATTTCAAGCCGTCCTTGAGCACATTACTCACCCGCTTGCCCAAATCATTTTGTTCCGAACGATTCATAATATCCATCAAACTTATCCTTTAAGAATTTTAACGCGACTATTCTATAATTATATGTTATATTTGTCAATAATACCAAACTGCCTGTGTCGCTTGCCTGTCTTCAGACACGCTCAGCATCTCTTTTAGGCTTTGCATCGCAGTTTTGTTTATGCATTCATCTCAGTCAAAAAACTCCTCCAGCTTGCGGCCGCAGGCTGTCTGCGTCAGTAAAGCAGCTCGCACTCGATTTTTTGCGGCTTCTCAGTTAAGACGGGATCATTGTTTTCACGGATTATGTCCGAATTATACCCTTTGTCCGATGCCTTTGTAAACTGAATTCCATGCATCGCGGGTTTTTCGGGCCGTCCGACCTGATCGTTTCGTACAGCCCGAGTCTGAAGAACAGAAGAAAGGCGGTCAGGCCCGAATCAGTCGATATCCTATTGCGGGTGTTCCTTGGCCGCAGGAAGTTATGACAAACGATAATTATTGGTGATATTATGCAAAACAACGATGGAATAGTATTCAACATTCAGCGCTACAGTATTGACGACGGCCCGGGGATCCGTACGACCGTATTTTTAAAAGGCTGCCCCCTCAACTGCCTGTGGTGCTCTAATCCCGAATCTCAGGAATCGGGTCCCGAGCTGATATATCGCTTTGCCGCCTGCAGGCGCTGCGGCTCCTGCATAGCCGTATGCCGGGAAAACGCTCTGAGCATGGGTCCCGAGAGCATTATTATTGACAGAACAAAATGCAGCCTGTGCGGGGACTGCGCCGCCGCCTGTCTTTATGAGGCGCTGCAGATCTCCGGCAAGATCATGACGCCTGAAGAGGTGTTTGGGACTGTGAAGCGTGACGCCGTATACTACAAGTCGTCCGGCGGCGGATGTACCTGCTCAGGCGGTGAGATACTGTGCCAGCCCGACTTCGTGAGCGGATTGTTCAAGCTATGCCGGGAAGCGTCTATCCACACTTGTGCCGATACCAGCGGCTGCGGCTCCTCACAAGCGCTTGAGAAAATAATGGCGTATACGGATCTGTTCTATTTTGATATAAAGCATATTGATCCCCTGCAGCACAAAAAAGGCACAGGCGTCTCAAACGAAATAATACTTAAAAATCTTCGTATCGTCTCCGAAAGCGGGATACCGACGACAATACGGATACCTTTGATCCCGGGGTTCAATGACTCTGACGACAGCCTGCATGCCATCGCCGGGACGATCCTGGAGATCATTCCTCACGCGGATGTAGATCTTCTTCCCTATCACCGTTACGGTTCAAACAAATACAAAATGCTGGGCAGGGCATACCCGTATGAGGGTGTGCAGGAACCTGCAAAGGATCAAAAGGACCGCGCACTGGCTCTTATCCGCTCATATGGCTTCACCTGCCGTTTGACGCACTGAGGACATCGCCTGTTACGTTGCTTGACATTCTTTTTTCGCCATGTTACATTTGTACGAGTTAGGAGACCGGACAGGACTCTGGGGTAAGCCCGGCGCCCTGTCCGTTTTTCAGGGATGAACAGCCGTGCTATTTGCTCCGGGTACGTTCGGCTCTTTATACGCCGAACTCAGACGCTGCCAGACTTTCGGCACAGCGCGCAGCCGATAACCGGAGTATTGTTGATCCCGAAGTCATCAAGGAAAGGCGGTAAAGGCTGTGAAATACTGCGCAAGATGCAACGAAACATACGAACCTCATATCACGCGCTGCGCTTTCTGCGGCCTCGCCTTGACAGAAGTTCACAGTAACGGCAACGGACATGGTATCTCTCCGCTTAGCGGCACGGCAAACGATAATGCGGATGATACCGCCTGCCACGCACCGGGATCGCCCCTGTCAGGCTTCTCACAGACCCCGGACACCGGGAACCACTCACCTGATGCCCCCTCCCCTGCCCGGGAGGATCCCGCAAAACAAAGACCCCGCGGAGAGACGTTGTTTACGATTCTGTTGACTGTTGCAGGCTCGGCTTTCGGACTGCTGCTGTTGCTGCTCGCGGCCGGCGTGCTTGTTTTTTCCGTTTTCCGCGGCGATATCTTCGGTAAAAATCCGAAAGACAATATACCTGAGCAGTCCGCACAGGTTCCCATGGAAACGGGCGAAGTACCTACAACCGCTGAGAACACACTGCCTCCGATCACCATTGAGACGCTTCCGATCGATCAAAACGACGTGCAGTTATATGCCGAATTATGCCGGGACGCAGTGTGGGTCGACGAGTCGTCGAATACTGCCCTTACATTCAATGTTGACAACACTTATCTGTGTTCAGACCTTCAGGGGAACAGTATTTTCCGCGGCGAGGCGGCTGTAAGCGGAGGGCTCCTGTACATGAACCGCGAGGGCGGCGAGCTCGAACCGTATAAGTTCAGCGTAAACGGCAATATCCTCCGCATTACTCACAAGAACGGGATCTCAACAACCTACGTCAGCGGCAGCGCACCCGTTGAGGATGAGACGCCCGACCTTTTCGATTACCCCGTGTCCGCCGCGGATCTGACCTCGTATGCCGAGCTGGTTGAGAACAGCCCGTGGACGGACATTAATACGGGCAATACTCTCAACTTTTATTCAGACAACACGTATATTTCCGAGACACCCGACGGGCCTGACCGCTTCGGAAGCGCTGTAGTGAGCGGAGGGCGGCTCTGTATCGTGTCCGGCAGCCAGTTCGATACCGTTTATGAATGCGACTACACGCTCACCTCGGGTATTTTGACGATAACATTTGAAACAAACAGCTGGTCGCTGTTGAGTGACAGCGCCTATCAGGCTATGCTTCTGAGAGAGCAGCTCGATGAAGAGCTGTACCGGAGTCTTGTCAGCGGCTCACACTGGTGTTCACGAGGTGACCAGTACATCTATAACCTGTATTTTTACGATGATCACACATTCGCCCTTTACTCCGCCGCCCTGTACAGCGGTGAGGAGACTCTGATACGCGATGGTGAAGCCGAGATCAGAGAAGGAACGCTTATTCTGAAATTTGAAGGAACTTCCGTTACGTACGAAGTTACGATGGAGGGTAATATGCTTTATTTGTACAATGTACTTGCGGGGGGAGGTACAGAAGTCTATGAAACAAACACAACCTTCCATTATTGAGTCATGTCCTGCTGTAATTCTGGCGGGAGGTCGAAGCAGCAGAATGGGGCACGATAAGTCCGGCATGAAAATCGGCGGCAAGCCGATGCTTCAGCGCGCGGTGGACGCTCTTCGCGAGAATTTTTCACCGGTCTTCATATCAGTCCGCAGTCTCCCGGCAAACGTGCCGGAGGGAACTGTTGCCCTTGCGGATCTGGTGCCGGGCTGCGGGCCTATCTCGGGCCTCCACGCCGCACTCTCGGCGACAGACAGCGGCGCCGTGTTTCTTTGCGCTGTGGATCTGCCTTTCATCCGGCCCGACGCCGCAAGATATCTTTGCAGCAGGATAGGTGATTTTGACGCCTGTGTGATCAGGCGCGAGAACGGTTATACGGAGCCACTTTTTGCCGTCTATAAAAAATCGTGTCTCACTGCCGCGACGTCAATGATAGAAAATCACGAGTACAGGATGAGCGCTCTTCTGGATGCGTGCAACGTACTCTATATAAGTGAGCTCGAGATAAATGATCCGGACACACTCCTGATGAACGTAAACACACCGCAGGAATACCTTCATGCGTCTGAGCTTGCGGAACGCAAGTGATGTCCTGTGCTGCCGAAAGGGCTGCGGTTATTGCACAGTTGCAACATCCGCAGCCCCGAATTTTTGCCCCGTCCCGTTTAGCCGGATGATATCGGTATCTCGACAGCGTTTGCCGCCGCGAATTCCCTGGCGAGATCGACAAATATATATCTGTAAATAATTTGAGCGCCGTACTGTTCTTCAATGCTTTTTCCGACTCTCTTTTTAAAATCCGCAGCGCTCTCATATCCCCATTCCACGGCATATTCATCAAGCTTCCGCTTATAAAGTTCTTCCGATATCGTTAGGTTCTCCTCTCTGCAGATGGACAGCGCGACTATCAGTTCCTCCTCTTCTTCATAAGCGTCCTTCCACAGCATGGACTCAAAATCAGCTTTTGTCATATTCAACTTCTTGATCAATTCATCAAGATCCATTTCCATATACTGCGCATATACAAGGTAGGAGTAATAATTGCTGTAATAGTAGTTCTGCGCGTCGTCATGCGGCAGATTGAAAACAGTGAAATTTGACCTCACTATGCTCCAGCAGTCTTCAAGTTTCTTTGCTTCCACCTCAGCGGGCTTAGTCTGATTTATTTCCTCGGCAAGAGCGCGCTTATACTCCTCTGCGGAGCCGTACGGGAAATTCGATACGACAAAACTGTCGGTGAATTCGGGCACCGTCTTTTTATAGACCGAGCGAACGGTCACGTCAAACACAACATCTTTACCGGCAAGCGAGGTGTTGGCGTAATCTTCCGGGAAAGTGAGCTCCAGTTTTGTTACGTCGCCTTTCTTTACCCCGATCAGACCTTCTTCAAACCCTTTGATAAAACTCCCGGAACCGATAACTACCGTAACGTCCTTACCGCTTCCGCCGGAAAAGGTTTCGCCGTTTATCGTGCCGGTGTAATCAATAATAACCTTGTCCCCCTGCGAAGCCGCGTGGCTGTCGGAGAGGGCAAAAGTAGAATACACATCCAGTATCTCGCTGATCTTTTTCTGCAGATCCGCCTCTGTCGCTTCCCTGCTTTCGGTTTCTACCTCTATGCCCTTATATTGTCCGATCTTTACGTAATCATCAAGCGAATACGGAAATGCGTCTTCCCACGTAATTACTCTGCTTTCACAGGCAGAAATAAACGTCAATGCCATCGCTGCCGCGAGTAAATACAAACATAAACGGCAGACTCTCTTCATTCCGCTCTCCTCCAGAATAAGTAATATGCGGCAGGTCTTGTAAAGCGACTGCAAATTCCCGATGGTTCCGCTCCGCCGCCGATAGCCGATAGCGGAAAAATTATAGCATATGTTTTTTATTATTGATAGAAAATTCTTTCGTTGTCGATTATTGCACTGCAATTCGCCTGCTGTTATAATCGCTTATGATAAGAGTATCCAAAGATTGGAGGCCGTGTTTTGATCGATCTGGACAACTTTCCTCCTTCGAGGCAGCCTGTCGGTTCTTTTCCTTACAGGCTGCAGCAGCCGCCGCGACCGCTTGGCGAGCGCCCTATTACACCGCGTGAAAACCAGCGCCGCCTGTATATGGGTGAAAAGCCGATGTGGATGCCCGTATGGCTTGTTGACAGCCAATACTGCTGGCCCGACGTCGTGCTGGAACATCCCCTGTATGAAATGGATGGCTTCGACTGGTGGGGCACCGAATGGGTGAGCGACGATAATGCGGGCGGCATGATGGTCAAGCCCGGTACACGGGTGCTCAGCGACATTTCAAACTGGCGTAACGAGGTCAAAATACCCGACCTTGACTCGGTGGATTTCGAGAGTGACGCAAAACTGCAGATTCGCCGATATGACCCTGACCGCATGCATTTATTTCACTGTCCGGAGGGGCTCTTTGAAAGGCTTCACGAACTGATGCCCTTCGACGAGGCCATTCTGTCTTTTTACGACGATCCGGACGCGGTACAGGATTTTTTTAGTGCTGTCTGTGATTTCAAGATAGATCTGATAAGCAGGGTCGTCAGGTACTACGCCCCAATTGACTACATCGTGTATTCCGATGACTGGGGAACACAGCGTTCCGGTTTTTTCTCGAACGAAATGTTCAGAGAGATAATCATGCCGCAGACAAAGCGGCTTTGGGACTGGATACACAGTCAGGGACTCTTTCTTGAACTTCACTCGTGCGGCCTGACGCAGCAGTATATTGATGAGATCATCGAAATGGGCTGCGACGCATGGGCGCCTCAGGAAATCAACGATTTTGAGATGTTGACTGCGAAATACGCGGATCGTATAACTCTTGTCGTGCCTGTGGCAGGTATCGAAAATGCGCGTACCGAGGCGGAAGCCCGGTCTCTCGTACGCACTTTTATCGACAAATATGCACCGCGCGGGAGGATCATGGCTAGGACATTGGCAAATCCCGACCCTGCGATACTGGAGGCCGCATATGACGAGCTCTACACCTATTCAAGCAGGTACTATGCCGGAAAGTAAAGATTCTATACGCGACAAGGAGACAACCACATGAAAAAAGTAGTGCATACTTCATCAGCCCCCGCGGCGATCGGCCCGTATTCTCAGGGTATTGCGGCCGGCGGCTTCGTATTTACCTCGGGCCAGCTGCCGATTGACCCCGCAACGGGCTCCTTTGCGGGCAATACGGTCGCCGAACAAACCCGGCAATCTCTGCTCAACGTCAAGGCTATACTTGAAAGCGCGGGGACCGGTATTGAGAACGTTGTTAAGGTCACCGTATATTTACAAAATATGGACGACTTCTCAGAGATGAACAACACATATATGTCTTTTTTCCCTGAACAAGCACCCGCCAGAAGCGCCGTTGAAGTATCAAGACTGCCAAAAGACGCGCTTGTTGAAATCGAAGCTGTCGCAATATTATGAGCCCGCACCCGGCAGCAAATATGATACCGCAAGAAGCTATCGAAGTCTGAGCTTCAATAGCTTCTTGCGCTATATGGCGCGTTTTCAATATAACACCTCATTTGGCAGAACATTTACGTGCAATGGTTTGTTTACTAATGTATAATGTGCGCACGTCACATTTATAAACATATATCGATTACTTTCAGCCTGCGGAGCAGAATTAACGAATCGTTAACCCAATACCGTATGTAAATGATATATACTTATTAGTAAACAGCTGCCACAAAAGGAGGTGCTTGTTTGAAACAGGTCAAAAAAAAGAATATGCTCATATTCATCCTTGTAGCAATAACAATTATCGTAGTGCTCAACACAACTGTCTTCCCTTCACTGTTTTCGGACAAGAAGCAGAAGGTCGAGGTAACTTACAGCGAGTTTCTCGATCATATCGGCTCAGGCGATATAAACGAAGTGCAGGTAGAGGACGACTACATATATTATTTGCTCACCGGAGATGAGGATACCGTCTACAGCACTGTGCGCATGAGTGATGAGGCTCTCGTTGACAGGCTGATAGATTCGGGCGCAAGATTCCGTCAGGTCGCCCCTGCCAAGACGCCCTGGTATCTCAGCGTAATAATCTCATACGTCATCCCCATTGCATTTTTTGTTTTAGTATGGAAATTCTTCCTGAGTAAGATCATCAGCAAAGGGGTCGGCGGCAACTACATGGACCTTGGCAGATCGAATGCCCGTATCTTTGCCAAAAACGAACTGAGCTGCAAATTCTCTGACGTAGCCGGCGAGGAAGAAGCAAAGGAATCCCTGATGGAAGTCGTCGATTTTCTTCATAACCCTGCAAAATATGAGGAGATCGGCGCAAAACTTCCGAAAGGCGCACTTCTTGTCGGCCCTCCGGGTACCGGAAAAACCATGCTTGCCCAGGCCGTTGCCGGGGAAGCGGGAGTGCCTTTCTTCTCCATATCCGGTTCCGAATTCGTTGAGCTTTTCGTTGGAATGGGCGCGTTGAAAGTCCGCGATCTGTTTAAACAGGCCAACGAAAAAGCCCCCTGTATCGTTTTCATAGACGAAATAGATGCCATCGGGAAAAAGCGCGATACGCACGGCTTTGCCGGAAACGACGAGCGCGAGCAGACTCTTAACCAGCTCCTTTCGGAGATGGACGGTTTTGATTCCCGCAAAGGTGTTGTCCTTCTTGCCGCAACAAACCGTCCGGACTCGCTCGATCCCGCCCTGCTCAGGCCCGGCCGATTTGACAGGCGCATCAACGTGGAATTGCCGGATCTGTCCGGCCGGGAGGCCATCCTGCGGGTTCACGCGCGTAGAGTAAAAATGGATGATTCGGTCGACCTTTCTTTGACAGCCCGTTCAACCCCGGGCGCATCTGGTGCCGACCTTGCAAACATCATTAATGAGGCCGCCCTTCTGGCGGTTCGCAGAGGTTCTCAATTTGTTTCCCAGCAGGACCTGGACGAGAGCGTCGATCTCATACTGGCGGGACAAAAAAAGAAGAACGCGATCATCTCCCCCAGAGAAAAAGAGATAATAGCCTGCCACGAGCTGGGGCACGCCATAGCCGCTTCTTTGCAAAAGGAATCCTCCCCTGTTCAGAAGATAACGATCATTCCGCGGACTTCAGGTGCGCTCGGATTTACGATGCAAACTGACGAGGAAGAGAGATTTTTGTTGACCCGTGAGGCAGCATTCGCTAAAATCGTAACGTTGGTGGCGGGCCGCGCCGCGGAGGAACTGGTGTTCAACACAATTACGACCGGCGCCTCAAACGACATCGAGCGGGCTACGAAGATAGCGAGGGCAATGGTCACACGGTACGGAATGAGCAGCACGTTCGGACTTATCGCTCTTGAGACGGTCGACAATCCGTACCTGGGCGGCGATACTTCCCTGCGGTGCTCTGCACAGACAGCCGCAAAAATCGACGAGGAAGTAATAGCTCTCGTCGGTTCCGCGTATGAAAGAGCCAGGGAAATTCTGCGGGAAAATCTCTCAAAACTTAAGAAGATCACAGACTTGCTCATCGCAAAAGAGACCATATCCGGCCGGGAATTTGAAGAACTGATGAAAGATCCCGATTCATTTCCCGCCGAAACCGCAGCGCCCCGGAACCAGACGGCGCAATATATCCCGCAGCTTGCGTAGATATCCTGCCTGCCAGGCTGTTGCCGATACACATAAAACGGTCTCGACCAAAGAAGAAAAACTTCAACACCTGTTCCCGTAGTTATCCGCGGTAACGGTTCCACGGCGTATCGCGCTTATGCTATACGCCCCTTTTTTCACGGCGGCCCCCGTCACGGCCGGGCAACCGCCGTACAGTCCGGAATATCCGGTCTTTCGCTGGAGGGAATAATGAGCGCAAAATGCACGGCGTGCGGATCAAATCCCGTAAAGAACGCCAACTATTTTATTACAGCAAAAAATCTGTTCGGGCAAACGAATCTTATAGGCGCCGCCAATATCGGCATGTGCAGAAACTGCATATGCAAGTACACGACCTCGTTTCTTGTTGCCCCTGTTGCCGGAGCCGTCGCCTCGCTTATTTTCGCCATATTCTGCGGCTCCTTCATCGTGTTTATCTACGGCTGGGGTACAGTTATTCAGTATACAATCCTCGGTGTTTTGACTGCTATCTGTCTTGCGTTTGCCGTGAGTTCATTCATACGTATCGTTCGAATCGTCCGCAATGTGCGTAATCCCGACAACTACGTCAGGTCCATAACTCAACCGGAGCTCGCACGTATAGGCGCGAGGATCATACTGAAAAAGAACGGTCTTGATGAAGGTATTTTTTTCTATTGGCCCAGGCTCTATAATTCCAGAGAAGAGATCCTCACGCAAGGTATGACTCCCGAGCTCCGCACGGCCATTCGTGAGCCGTTCCGGCTTCCCATGCGCAGGCAGCTTTCACTTATCTCTTTTCGCCGCAAGGACTTGCACATACCATATACGAATATTCCCGACACTAAGGACAAATCGGTACGCGAACTTATAACAAAAGCTCTGGAGAACTAGAATAAACGCAAGAATATAACGCCGGATACGTTTAAACGATCGGCGTGTATCGCGCATAGGGGGTTAATTATTTATGCCGGTCAATCATACGCTTCTTTGCGATTTTTATGAGTTAACGATGGCAAACGGCTACTACCGCACCGGAAAAGCAAATACGATCAGTTATTTCGATCTGTTTTTTCGCAGTATTCCGGACAACGGCGGATTTGTAATTGCTGCCGGGCTCGAGCAGATAATCGATTACATTGAAAATCTCCGCTTTACGGATCAGGATATTGAGTTTTTGCGCTCCAGAGGTATTTTTACCGAGGATTATCTGGAATTTCTGCGTGAATTCCGCTTTACGGGCGACATGTACGCCATTCCGGAGGGAACACCCATATTCCCGAACGAGCCTGTAATAACAGTTCGCGCCCCCGCCATCGAGGCCCAGTTCATCGAGACTTTTTTACTCCTCACTTTCAACCACCAAAGTCTCATCGCCACAAAAACCAACCGCATAGTACGTGCATCACAGGGGCGGCCAGTTTCCGAGTTCGGCTCGCGCAGAGCGCACGGCCCGGATGCCGCCGTTAACGGGGCGAGGGCTGCCTATATAGGCGGATGTTCAAGCACGGCCTGCACGATTGCCGGAAGAGTATTCGGCATACCGGTAGGCGGCACGATGGCTCACTCCTGGGTACAAATGTTTGACAGCGAGTATGAGGCGTTCAGGCGCTATTGCGAGATATATCCCGATAACCCCACACTGCTTGTGGATACGTACAGCGTGCTGAAAAGCGGTGTGCCAAACGCTATCCGCGTATTCAAAGAGATGCTCTCGGGCAGCGCTCAAAAGAACTGCGCCATCAGGATCGATTCCGGCGATCTGACCTATCTCTCGCGGCGAGCCCGAAAAATGCTTGACGACGCCGGTCTGAAAGACTGCAGGATCATCGCTTCCAACTCGCTCGACGAATATATCATCAGGGATCTGCTGCAGCAGGGCGCATGTCTGGACGCTTTCGGCGTTGGCGAACGGCTCATAACATCGCGCAGCGCGCCGGTATTGGGCGGGGTATATAAACTCGCCGCGATCGAGAGAAACGGAGAAATCATTCCGAAAATAAAGATCAGCGAGAACGCGGCAAAGATCACAATTCCTCACTTTAAGAAGGTATACCGTATTTACGAAAATCATAACGGGAAAGCTCTTGCCGACTATATCTGTCTTCACAGCGAACAGCCGGACTTTACAAAACCGCTGGATCTGTTTGACCCCGACTACATTTGGAAACGAAAACTCGTAACCGATTATACCGCTCAGGAGCTCCAGGTCCCCGTGTTCATCGGAGGCAAGCGCGTCTATGAGAGTCCTGACGTTCATACTATTCGTGATTACTGCCGATCCCAGGTGGAACTGCAGTGGGATGAGGTGAAGCGTTTTGAGAATCCCCACAACTACTATGTAGATCTGTCACAGGAGCTTTGGGACATTAAGCAGAAGCTGCTTGCAGAAGGGGTAAGAGGCGCATGAAGGACCTCAGCAAAAAACAAATTGTGGCGATAATCCTTTTAACGCTGCTTTGCTTGATCATCCTTGCCGCCGGCATCTTTTATATCTACTATGATGAGCAGATAAGCGAATTGTGGGAGATCGCCGCAGACGCTGCCGAAAAGTGGAACAAATCGAAATGGTCCGATTTCTGTTACAGACGCGCTATTGAACGGAATCCTTCAAACGTTGATGCCTATTTGGCTATAGCGGAATCATCATTCGAGAATCTAAACTATACGAAAGCCGAAAAGTATCTTGATGAAGCCATTAATAACAACCCGGACTACACTCCGTTCTACCTGCTTCTGTGCCGGGTATACTTCGCGCAGGATAAACTGTTTGACTCACTGACGCTGCTCGAGGGAATAGAAGACACGGTCGTCCGAAATGAGATAGCGGCCCTGCGTCCCGCCGCACCGACCGCCTCTTACGAATCGGGCACATACAACAGGCATATCATCGTTTCGGTGTCAGGCAGCGGAATCGGCGTATGTATCGGGTTGAACGGAGAATTCCCGTCGACGGCCACATTGACAGAAACCGCGACCTATACCCCAAACGTCGGTGACTCCGTCCTGCTGGCTGTTTCGGTCGACGAGAACGGTCTCGTGAGTGCCGCATCGCGATATGAGTATCATCTTGAAGGCGTGAGTGAAGTAGCCAGCTTTAAAGACAGGACTATCGAATCTCTCGCCAGGAAGCAGCTTGGATTTGATGACGGACGTGTGATAACAACAGACGACCTGAAAGCCGTTACCTCGCTATCGCTGCCGGATGAGAACGGAACTCTCCCGGAGGGCATAACGACGCTGGATGACCTGTCGATGTTTGAATCACTGATGTCGCTTAACGTCAACGGTGCTGCCGGATTTGACTGGACGTTTCTATCAAATCTTACTGCCCTGACAGAACTGAGCGCATCCGGCTGCGCTCTGACGACTGCGGATCTGACTAATCTGTCAAACCTCAGCAAACTTATTACACTTGATCTGTCAAACAATCAGATCGCGTCCGTTGAGGCATTGTCGGGATGTACTTCACTTAAGATATTGAACCTCAGCGGCAACAGCATCCAGACTGTTGAGCCGCTGGCGCAGATAACCGGTATGCGCGAACTGAACCTCAGCGCTAACGCCATAACCTCCATTGACGCGCTGTCCGGCATGAAAAAACTGCACACGCTCGATATCAGTTATCTTCTTTTGTCTGATATTTCTGCGCTGCGCGGCCTCACAGCCCTTGTAAACCTGAAATTTGACTACTGCGCCGTCGAGGATATCACCCCCATATCAGAATGTGAAAGCCTGGTCAATCTCAGCTGCGAGAGCAACCATATCATCTCTCTTGCCCCTCTGGCCGGCTGCGGAAAACTGCAGACAGCGATCCTGGCGCGAAACCGCATAAGCGACATCTCCCCTGTCGCGAAACTCGGTGCATTGAGAGCTCTCGATCTCACGTCGAACGATATCGTTGCCCTGCCGGAGGATATGTCCGGGATGGTCTCGCTGTCAGAGCTGCTTCTTGCAAACAATTCGATCTCGAATCTGAAAAGTGCCGGAGGTCTCCCGTCTCTGGAGATGCTCAATATAGAGTACAACGCCGTCACTTCACTCGAACCGCTCACCAAGTGCCCGAAACTAAGGACAGTAAGGGCATTCGGCAATTCGGACACACTGCTTATCTCCACTCTTGAAGAACAGGGTGTTACGGTATACAGGTAAAACTACGGTTTGTTCTTAACCCGAAGCGACGGAGCGAACATTCGCAATTCCGTACATTGGATATCCCATAACATTAGACCTCCGGCAGCAAACGGTGGTATAAACGTCTCGGTTACAATTGCAAACAGTTCCGCTGTAAGTTGTATGAAAGGAATTTTCATAAGCGGCACTATAAACTGAGGGAGGTAAACACGTTGACGGAAAGAGAAAACATCTTAAGGGTTTTCAAAGGCGAGATGCCGGAATGGCTCCCGAGATACGGGGGCATCGGCGACGACGGCAGCAGAGGAGTCTCTCCGACGACAACAATACTGATCAGTTTCATGAGAGGCTTCACACGGGACGGAGATAAGGACCTTTGGGGCGTCCCTTATGTGGGTGCGGAGAGTGTGAACGGTGCGACGATCCCTAAACCGGGCCACTACATTCTCGACGACATCACAAAATGGCGCGACGTTATCAAGAACCCCGACATTGACAGCTACGATTTCGAAAAACTCGCTGCAAAGGATACGGCTCATGTAGACAGGCACAACAGCGCGCTCGGCCTGGGCCTGTACACCAACTGGTTCCAGGGAATAATAGCGTTTATGGGCTTTGAGGAGGCGCTTATCGCGTTTTACGAAGAACCCGAGGAGGTCAAAGCGCTGCTGAACTATATCGGCAGTTTTCTTGAAGAGACTCTCAAACGCGCGATCCCTACATACAAACCTGATTACGTCATGCTCACGGAAGACACGGCAACCGCTCAAAATCCGTTCATCTCACCCGAGATGTATCGCGAGTTTTTAAAACCGTGCTATAAACGCTATTGTGACATCGCCCTTAACGCAGGCCTGCCCGTCGTGCATCACAATTGCGGGCGGTGTGAAGACTATATCCCCGACTGGATAGACATTGGTGTCAGTGCCTGGGAGCCCGCCCAGACAATGAACGACCTGGTCGGCATAAAGAAGAAGTACGGGCGTAAACTCGCCATCTGCGGCGGATGGGACAGTATGGGGCCCGCAATGGATGAAGACGCCACCGAAGAACTGGTACGGGCGGAAGTGCGGAAATATATCGACACATTCGCTCCCGGGGGCGGTTTCGCATATGCGGCACACGGATTGAAAATGAAACCTACCCAAAAGGACTTTATGCGGCAGGCGTGGATGCTCGACGAATACGAGAACTACGGCCGTCACTGGTACGATAACCACTGATCATCAGGTATTGTCAACACTGCTCAGAGCGCCCCGAAAACGGGGCGCCCTATTTCTATACAGTGAGCAGAACTAGTTTACTTCTATTATTTTCAGCACCGCCGCGCTGTACCCCGACTCGGATGTGGCGATGTCGGTGATCTTCGCCACGTCCTCGGTGCTCAGTCCTTCTTCGGGAGCGGCCACGATAACTGTCAGGGCGTCTTCACTCATTATCGTGACACAGTCCGCAAAACCTTTTGCCATTATCAAAGTATCGATCTGAGCTTCTTTCATCGCATAATCCGCAAGGCTCTGGATATGCGCCGAGACTGCTTCGTAATCCACTTCTTCATCTGTTTCGCTGAAAGCCGCAGCTTCCTGCAAGAGCTCCAGCGCGCTGTCACGGCCTTCCTGCCTCGTAATACGCGCCGAATCGAAATACTCTCTTGCAGCTTTGCTCAGAACATATCCGCTGCCCGCCGATTCGTCCGCAGACGCGCCATCGCCCTCCAGGTCCAGAAGTGTCGTGTCGCTGATCAGGCTTGCTTCCTCGGATTCCTGCTTTTGCGCCGCGTTCTTTTCGTACGCCCAGTTCAGATAAACGGCGACTCCCACGAATAGAAGTACTGCGGCAATAACTGCGTTCCTTTTCCACACTTTCATTGATCTGCCTCCTAGTCTTTTTTCATTGCACTAACGGTGATTCTGTCTGTGCCGAGACCTGTCAGCGCACGGACCGCCTCAATCACACGCAGCCGAACCGACGGATCGGATGCCCCTTCGCAGACCACGAGCGCTCCCTGATAAACGGGATAATACTGCTTAAGAACAACAACCGCCTCCTGTGACGTCCCCGCTTGAATGATGACTACTTCACGAGTACTGTCGACGTTACCGGTCTCACCCTCGGAGTAATCCTTATCTTCGGCAAGGACCCTCTGACCGCTCGCCTTGAGCGTCAGCATCACCTCGGTTTTGCCGCAGCCTTCAATTTTCGATATTATGTCTCTCATCTTTTGTTCCGTCTCCCGCAGCGAATACTCATTCGTTTCATATGCGGGTGTATCGCCTGTGGGATCAGGTTCATCAGATGCAGGCCAGACCAGCAGCACTACTGCCAGTATCAAAAGAAGCAACAGATACCAATACTTCTTCGCCGCGGCCTTCAACTTCTGCCCCGTGTCATTCCATTTGGTCATAATCTTTTCATTCTTTCCAGCTTTGCGCCTCCTTCGGTATTCCGAGATTGTTCTCAATAAGTTTTTCGAGCTCGATATTCCGCCCTGACGGCGAATTCAACACGACGGAAACAGGTATCGGCGTACCGTTGTCGTCCGGACTGCACTTTACTTCCGCAGTACAGCTAAATCCGAGCGCATCAGCCTGTTCTGATATATATTCCTCACAGCGCTCACATATGAGGCTCTCGCGGAGCGAAATCTCTTCTTTTTTAAACGCCTCGATGCTCTCCATAGCTGTACTTCGGTATGTGCCTATTCTGTTGACATCTATCTTAATATCGTTATTGATCAGAGGATAGAGTAATGCTGTCATCAGAACGAGCCCGCAGCTCAGTCGAACGGCAAGGGCCGTATTTCCCGATCTGACCAGTGCCTGGGCGCCAGCTGTGAGAAAACCCACCGCCATCAAACAGACGATCCAGTTTTTTAAGAACTCAATCATAATCCACCTTCTATCTCACCAGGATCGATCATGCGTGATACGACGTCTGCTCAAGCCACAGTGATCCTGACGGCCGACACAATGGATACCAGCAGTAAAAACGCGCAGGCTCCCAGCATGCCGAGTATCATCCCGAATGCGCTTGAAATTCTCCCGACAAGCCCCGAGAGCGTGCCGCCGGATACAGTATCGCTGAGCACCGAAACGATCTTATATAGAACGTACTGGGCCCCCACTCTCATAAACGGTACAACGCATACGGCAAGGATACCCAGCACACCGGTAATTCCCAACGCGCTTCGCACCATCGCGGCACCTGAAGCGACGGTTTCGGCTGCATCTGCGATAATACTCCCTATGACCGGGATCAAACCGGAGATAGTCAGCTTGGTCGCCTTCACCACCGCAGCGTCCGCCGCGCCCGAGAAGACCTTTGTAAGGTTTAAGTATAGGACGAACGACGCAAGGATCACTGTCAGGCAGAGCTTTATGAATGACTTTATCAGAGAAGCCAGCGTATCCATCCCTCTGCCGCCAACCGCCGCGGCCGCTATGCCGGCAGCAATATACGCGTACACGAGCGGCAGGAGAAATCTGCTTATCAAAGTCATAAGGATATCCGAAAACAGCATTGATACAGCGCATACTGCCGCTGAGGTCGCTACAGCGCCAGTGGACGCCGAGGCCGCAGCGACGGCGGGCAGCAGTGCTTTTGAAAATATATCCAGGTCACTGATTATTCCCGATCCCAGACCGATGAGGGCCTTTGCGTCCGATACGGAAACGGCGGCTATCGCAAGCGATCCGGCCAGCGCGGCAGTCTTTACTCCTCCGCTGAGCAGGCTTGTGCACATACCTTCGAGTATTACAATGCATATTATTATGGCCACGCTCTTTAGACCCCGCCTGAAGACGGGAACCAGCTTTTTAAGGGCTCCGGTCAATATCTTCAGGAACGATCCGTCCAGATCGTTTTTTTTCAAACCGGAGAGAGTCTCCTGCACTTCTTCCGGCAGCACCTCCGCTATTTCATTGATACCGAGCGCTTCTTCCTGCAGGCTCACTATGTCCCGCACGTCTGTCGCGGCCGCAAAGGAACCGGCGCACATTATTACGATCAGCACCGCAGCGCACATGCAGGTCTTTTTTATTCGGAACATATCAAATTAGCTCCTGTACCATGTCCACCGTCTTTTTGACCAGCGGAAGCGTCACGTATAAACAGCAAACGCACCCCGCAAAGTCAATAAAGGAAGCCACTCCGCTCTCTCCCGCGTCCCTGCAGACATCCCCTGCTATTCGCGCGGTCAGACCTATACCGACGCTCCTGAATACCGGCATCAGAACATCTTCAGAAAGAGAAGATAATGACGACAATACCGAGACATAGTCGATTATTGTCAGCAGCGCGTCCGATACCTGCCATATTATTACAACGCAGACTGCCATTACCAGCAGAAGCGCCAGCTCTGCCGTATTCCGCCGGAGAACAAGGACCATCGCCGTTCCGACCAGGCCGATCGCGGCAGCTCTTACAGCCGGGCCCATTAAAAATTAAACAGCGACTTGACCAGATCGAACAGGTCACTGATTTTTCGTATTAATATGACAAGCACGACGACCACCCCCGCCAGTGTCGTCAGCATTGCCTGTTCCTCCCGGCCGGAGCGTATCAGCACCATGTTTATCACAGCAACGATAATGCCTACGGCAGCTATTTTGAAAATCAGATCGACATCCATTCGTACACCTCACACAGCCTGTACAACATTCTATGAGGGCATACCGCAAGTTATGAGACCGTAATCGCTCCGCACCATATATCACAGGCAGCCGGACCAACATGGCCCGGCTGCCCGCTGTAAAAGCACGCTGAGATCCTGCACATTTGACTTCACTTAAACGCATATCTCTCCTCCAGTATTCGATTCGGATTGCATATTATGAATGCTTCGCATTCGGATTATCACTTTGTTGCAGGGCAGCATATAGCGTTTTGGCATTTATGTCGCATTATTTGTAAAATACGGCATGGCAATATGGGCTTTGCGCCGAATTATGCAATTATGGCGGCGGCAACTTGCATTTTGCTTGACATTCTTTGCGATATAGTATAAAGTCATTTGCAAATCGCCATATTATCTCCAATCTTTCGAGGTGAAAAATGAGTACCATTCATCCATTACAAACATACATTGAAAACCTGAGTGATGAGATCGTCACCCACTACGACATTGAAGAGCATTACTTTCAGAACCCCAATATAAAAAGGGGGCTCAGAAACTCAGACGGAACCGGTGTCGTGGCCGGCGTAACGCGAGTGGCGAGTGTTCAGGGATATTATATCGAAGACGGCGAACGCGTACCCATGGACGGCCACCTCTACTACAGAGGGATCGATGTGTCCGAGATCGTCGAAGCGCACAGGGCAGACGGCACGTTCGGTTACGAGGAAGTCGTATACCTTCTCTTGCTGGGCAGCCTGCCAAATGCAGAGCAGCTGGACTGTTTCAGGAACGTATTATCTAAAGCGCGTGTCCTCCCCGAAGGATTTGTAGAGGACGTCATAATCAAGATGCCGAGCCAGAGTATTATGAATGCGCTCTCGCGCAGCATACTTGCCCTCTACGCCTATGATCCGAATCCCGATGATCTTTCGCTGAAAAACCTGCTGCTGCAGAGCCTTCAGATAATTGCCCGCTTTCCGCTCATTGCGGCAAACGCGTACGCCGTCAAACGGCACTACCATGACGGGAAATCGCTGTATCTGCACTACCCGAAGGAGGGACTGTCCCTCAGCGAGAATTTTCTTCGTATGCTTCGAAGAGACAAGAGTTTTTCCATTCAGGAAGCCAGGCTTCTTGATCTGATGCTCATACTGCACGCTGAGCATGGCGGAGGCAATAACTCGGCATTTGTTTGCAGAACACTTTCTTCGACCGGAACAGACACATACAGCGCGATCGCCGGGGCTGTCAGCTCTCTGAAGGGCCCTCTTCACGGCGGCGCCAACAAAAAGGTTATGGAGATGTTCCGCGACATAAAAAGCAGCGTCGGTACGGCAAGTGAAGATAAGTTATCGCGGTACCTGGACAAGATCCTTGATAAGGAAGCCAATGATCGTACGGGCATAATCTACGGTCTAGGGCATGCGGTATATACAGCTTCCGATCCTCGCGCCGAAATAATCAAGAAATATGCTGTCGAAATGGCTGCGGGCACCGACAAAATGGAAGATTTCGAATTGATGCAGAGGATAGAAAAACTCGGCATCGAGAAGCTTACCGCGCGCAAAAACCTGCAAATACCGATATGCGCCAACGTGGACATGTATTCCGGCCTTGTGTATGAAATGCTCGGAATACCGGAAGATCTGTTTACCCCGTTGTTTGCGATAGCGCGGATAGCCGGATGGTGTGCGCACCGCATCGAGGAGGTTATAAGCGGCAAAAAACTTATTCGCCCCGCGTACAGGGCGGCTATACGCCACAGCGCTTACACTCCGATGTCGGAGCGCGAATAGCGCATCATGCTTGCCCCGGATGCAGATAATAGTTCCGGGGTGATAGTGTAATGAATGATCCGGATAACCGGGTGTTGCCGCTTGAGTTCTCAAAAGTGCTGGCGAATAACACCCGGGCACAGGAATGGTTTTTTTCTCTGCCTGAAAAACAACAGGCCGCCATAGCGGAGGGCGCAAAAGGGTTTAAAACAAGCGATGAATTTATGGCATATCTTAGCGGTAAATTCTACCCTGAAGCCGAATGAGCGGCACGTCCGAGTCAGTATTCTTCAGTATTCGGTAAGCGGGCCTTTATACTCTGACCGCTCACCGGGCGCACCCGGCAAAAAAACATGGAGTCCGCCAAGACTCCATGTTTTTTATTTTCAACTCTATATCAGATTGGTTTGTACTGTCTCAGAACGAATATGTTCTATAAGCAGCCTTCAGATGAGATGGACTCCCGCAATAAGCGCGGCAAAAACGATCGAAACCATTGAAAGCAGCTTTATCAATATGTTTATCGAAGGCCCCGCCGTGTCCTTTAACGGGTCTCCTACCGTATCTCCGACAACGGCAGCCTTATGAGATTCGCTGTGCTTTCCGCCATGTGCGCCGGACTCGATGTACTTCTTGGCGTTATCCCATGCGCCGCCTGCGTTCGACATAAATATCGCCAGTATAAAACCGGTGACGGTTGCTCCGCACAACATTCCCGCAACGCCGCTTGCCCCCAGCAGTAACCCAACTATGATCGGACTTAAGATGGCTGTGGCTGCCGGCAGGATCATCTCTTTTAAACTTGCCTTGGTACACAGATCCACACACGTGGCATAATCCGGGTCCGCTTTCCCCTCAATAAGCCCCTTGATCTCTCTGAACTGCCGGCGAACTTCCTGTACTATGCTCTGAGCCGCCCGCCCGACAGCCTGAATAGTCAATGCCGAGAAAACAAAAGGCAGGCACGCTCCGACTAAAACACCCACAAGCAAAGCCGGATTCATAATACTCAGATCGATGGACCCACCGGCCACGTCTATCTTTTCAACAAAGTTCGCTATCAGCGCAAGCGCGGTAAGGGCAGCGGAACCTATCGCAAAACCTTTCCCTGTAGCCGCAGTCGTGTTGCCGAGAGAGTCGAGGGCGTCGGTGCGCGTCCGCACCTCGCTGTCCAGTGATGCCATCTGAGCAATACCGCCCGCATTATCTGCCACAGGTCCGTAGGCATCGGTCGAGAGCGTGATTCCGAGCGTTGAAAGCATACCCACGGCGGCAAGGGAAATCCCGTATAATCCGAGTGTCCCGTTGCCGGGATCCGATATCCCCGAGCAGAAGTAGGCGACAATAACCGCGGCTCCGACAATTATGATCGGCAGAATTGTGGACGCCATACCCAGACCGATCCCGCCGATCATTATCGTAGCGGTACCTGTCTCTGATGATTCGGCAAGCTTGCGTGTCGGTTTATATGTGTCGGATGTGAATAACTCGGTACTAAGGCCTATAAGCACGCCCCCGATCAGTCCGGCAAGTATGGCCAGCCAGATCCCGTAGTATTCGATCCCCAATATACCCCACACAGCAAAAAAAGATGCGACCGCACCGATTATAGCGCTCGAATTCGTACCTCGCCGCAAAGAATTAAGAAGCGTCCTCTGGTTTGCGTCTTCTTTCGTGTGCACGAACAGCGAACCGATCATTGATGCTATTACGCCGATGCCCGCCAGAACGATAGGCAGGGCCACGGCTCTGATGCTCAAACCGGAACCGAAAGCCACGACCCCGAGAGCGCATGTCGAAAGGATGGATCCCACGTATGATTCGTACAGGTCCGCTCCCATCCCGGCGACGTCACCCACATTATCACCGACGTTATCGGCTATCACAGCCGGGTTTCTGATATCGTCTTCAGGTATGCCGGCTTCGACCTTGCCGACAAGATCAGCCCCGATATCAGCCGCTTTGGTAAAGATCCCGCCGCCCACGCGAGCAAAAAGGGCCATGGAAGAGGCACCCATACCGAAAGTGATCATGACGGCCGCAACGTCGCCTATCTCCATTTTGAACACGAACTTCAGCAGGATGTACCATAGCGTGATATCCAGGAGACCAAGTCCCACAACGGTAAAACCCATCACGTTTCCCGCCGAGAAGGCAACCCGCAGGCCCTTGTCGAGCCCATGCCGCGCCGCATCAGCAGTTCTGGCGTTCGCTCTGGTAGCAATGCTCATACCGACAAAGCCGGACAAGCCGGAAAAAAAGCCGCCGGTAATAAAGGCGAAAGGAACGAAGTACGTGAGCAAGCCGCAGATCGCCAGTATAAAAAGGATCACAAACATTGCTGTAAAGAAAACTATAACCACTCTATACTGGCGTTTCAGATATGCCAAGGCTCCTGTCCGCACGGCAAGGGAGATTTTCTGCATAAGCGGAGTACCCTCGGGGGCTTTAAGCACTTGCCGGCTCTTAAGATAAGCAAACAGCAGAGCCAGTACCGCACTTGCCGCGCTTATGGTGATCAGGAGGTATTCACTCACAAAGAAGCAACTCCTTTTGATAATACTATCCAAAAATAGTCTTTTGGCTTGTTCATGTTAACAATAATATTCAATAATTTCAAGTAAAATATTGCAGTGAGTATTCAAACTGCAATTTCTTGTGAAATCTGCTGAATGCGTACCGTTTGATAGGCATACCTCCGATACATAATATATAGAAAAATTACCGCTTTCCGCTCAGTCGATGTCTTTCACGACTTTATCGGGAGGGGATTCCAGCTGATGCGGGTTCTTAAGCAGCGAACTCAACATCTTGAATGCCGTGGCCATGTAGTGCCCGTCACAGATGCGCTCGTCGGTGCATATTTTCATATCTATAAACTTCTGCTGCAGCACGGTACCGTCTTTCTGAAGAACGTTCTCTTTACGTTTCGCGCCGTATGCGATGAAAACAGGCACGTTCCCGAAGTCGTACAGGTGGTGATAGATCGGCGGTATGCCCAGCGAGCCGAGCGCGGTAATAAACATCGATCCGTGAAAGCAGCTCGTATAGACCAGTTTTCTCGGCAGGAGACCGAAGTAGTCAAGTGCCCCAAGGAACCAGATTATAAACTTAAGTATCAATCTCGGGATTTTTGACAGGAGCCTCGCCGTCGCGTCGAAGCTGCTCTGGTCCCCCTGATCCTTGTTCCTGATTATCTCGTTATTGAGGACATTGTAGACGTCATCAACAGTAGCATCGGGCTTGATCTGAACTTTTGCGGACGTCTCCTGAGCATCCAGTTTCATGTCCTTTTTTACCATCATTATCAGTTCGATAGAATTTCTTGCGTATACACGCTGTCCTCTGATAAAGCGGTTTATCCCCGGAAGCTGCGAGACGGTACGGACATAGGCGGCCAATATCACGTGCAGCATGCCGAAGCCCTTCAGCCCCTCCATGCGTTTTTTTCTTATCAGATCTTCACAGGCACTGATCTCGATGCTTGTTTCAAAGTAGTTTGTTGCACCGATGCGCGTCTTCATTATGAACGGAGATACAATGTTTACAGGCAGCAACGTCTTGATTCTGCGGCCTTCTTTTGGGATCGGGTTTCCATAGTCGTCTCTTGCCATAGAAAACTATCCTTTCTTAACAGTCTCGGTAATTTAAGTCAACTGAATATAGAAGAAAATCGTTATATCGAAAAAAGCTCGGATTATATTCGATACGTAACTCTTCCAATGTGCACTGCCGCGCGGATAAACCTGAACAGGTGCAGTTCAGTGCGTAGTCAACGTATGCCGGGCTGACGGTTACGGAGGCATCACATAATGTCACTTAAAACAGCAAACCCGTTTAATCGCAGTATGTCAATTATATCTTGGACATGCATGATAATCAATAAAACCGAAAAATATGTACAAAAATATCAACAATCGCAGAATCTTCCCGAAGCAGCCTGTTTTGCATGTACCCTGTCAGGATAAATGGTCTTACCGGAGCGCTGCAGTAAGCTTTCACAGAAACAGAATATATGCCCGGCAGTCTTCCCTCTCAGAGGCCCGGTCTGGGTTTTGACAGCCTGACGTCATAACCGACCTTCAGGAGTTTGTCCCGGGCGGCAGCAGCCTCCGCGCAGTTTATAAAAATACCGAATATGGCGGAACCCGTACCGGTCATTGAAGCGCCCAGAGCGCCGCTGTCAAACATCGAGTCCTTGATCTCAAAAATCTCACGCGAGTGCTCTGGGATCAGATTCTCAAAGACGTTGAACAAGCGCTTGCACATCTGATCCAGATTGCCTTCTTCAAGCGCGCTCAAAAAGCCTTCAGTGTCCGGATGTTTGTTCACCCGATGCAGATCAAATCGCTCATACAGCGCGGGGGTAGAGCAGCTGTACGGCGGTTTGCAGATCACAATACGGCAATCGGGCATATCTCGCAAAGGTCTCAGCTTATCTCCTATTCCCTCTGCCAGCGCGGTGCCGCCCATAATGCAAAACGGTACGTCCGCTCCCACATCCGCACCGATTTCAAGGAGCTTGTCCGCCGGGATAGCCATATCGTACAGCTCGTTCAGTGCATGCAGCACAGCTGCTGCGTCTGCACTGCCTCCTCCCAGGCCCGCGCCGACCGGGATCCTCTTGTCAATTGCTATCCTCAAACCCCGCGGTTCCATACGGCAGTATCTGAAAAACGCCTGTGCCGCTTTCCACGCGGAGTTGCGGTTGTCACATGGGATATACGGTGCGCCGCTTCGAAGAAGGATACCCTTCCCTTCGTGCGTTTCTACGGTGACTGTGTCGTATATGTCGACAAGCTGCATGACACTCAGTACTGTGTGGTAACCGTCATCCCTGCGTCCGGTAACGTCGAGCGTCAGGTTAATTTTCGCATATGCTTTCTTTACAACGGCCTCCACGTTATGACCTCCCGCCGCGTCGGATCCCGACGCTACTCTTCAAACAGGCGCCCCATGAGCAGCGTTCCGGGATCGACAAGATAGCTTCGCTCTCCCTCCGCTTCCGAGTAAGACCCGTTCCTTCGGGTATCCGTGTCGCTTGAATAGAGCAGGCACGGGACCGGGTCTCCGTCATGCGCGCGGTTTGACATAAGGGTTTTATGGTCGCTCAGAAGGAGCAGCCTGTACGGTATAACCATTTGACCAAGCTCTTCAAGAAGGGGCCGCACGATAAGATTGTCAATATTTTCTATTGCCTGTATCTTCCCTTTTAAGTCACCGTCATGGGTGCATTCGTCCGGCGCTTCGATGTGTATCGTAACAAAATCGTCTCCCCCGGTCAGGGCCCGGATGGCTGCGTCGACCTTTCCCCGATAGTTTGTGTCAAGCGTTCCGGTTGCACCCGCAACATCTACGGTCTTTAATCCCGTTAACCGGGCGATGCCCTTGAAGAGCGGTACCGCGCTGATCACGGTCCCGTTTTGAGAGTAAGGGAAGCGCGGTAAAGACACGGCAGTCCCCTCCGCCCAGAACCATATGGCATTTGCGACAGGAAGGCCTTCTCTTCTGCGTCTTTCATTGATCTCGCAAATGCTGAGCCGCTCATGTGCAAGGACCATCAGATCCCACAGTATTTCCGCGTTTTTATTGCCGTACGGTTTATGTTGTTCCACCCTGTCACCCAGATAATCGTGCGGAGGAGCAAGGTACAGGCCCTTCAGATCTGCGCTCTCCTGAACAGCGATATGCCTGAAAGAAGAGCCGGGATAAACAACCATACGCGCACGCTCAGCCGCAGCCCTGAATTCCGGATCGGAGAAGAGCCACGTGACAATAGCGTCCGACTCGGCACCGTCAATACTTCCGGCGCTGTGCGATATCAGTCGCTTATCTTCAAACCTGCCCGGTTCATCGCTGACACTCATGACGTTACAACGATAAGCCGCCGAACCCTCCGGGAGAATGATGCCGGCGCTCGCCGCCTCAAGCGGCGCTCTGCCTGTGTAGTATACCGACGGGTCACAGCCGAATATGGTTAAATTAGCGGTATCACTCCCCGGTACCTGACCGATCGGAACAGTTCTGACGCTGAAAACGTCCCCTTTTGCGGCGAGCGAGTCAATATATGGAATCCTGGCGGCCTCCAGCGGCGTCTTGCCGCCAAGCGATTCGATCGGGTTGTCCGCCATACCGTCTCCGATGATCAGAATGTGTTTCATTGCAAGTGTGTGTCCTTTCGTGCCGTAATATGATATAGAGGCGCTGTCTGCAGTTACAATATTGAAGATTATACACGCTGCATATAAAAATGAAAAGAATCTTTCCGCCTTTTTAGGTTCCTATCCGAAAAACAGTCTTTCTGTGCGGCATAAAGGAATAGTTTCGTTTTTTCGGCGCATAATATCTCCGCATACTTCTTCAGCTATATGTTACGACGGAAGGTGAGCTTGGAATGAATACCACGGCACTTATAATCGCGATCATTGGCGCGCTTAACTGGGGACTACTGGGGATCTTTCGCTTTGATCTTATATCGTGGATCTTTGGCGGCCAGGCAGCAACAGTGAGCAGGGTAATATACACGATAGTCGGGCTTGCAGGTATATGGTGTATTTCCCTGCTGTTCAGGCGCAGATTCGTTTCGGATAAGGAATAATTCCGAGCGGCCGCGCCTGCCCTCAGCCTCGCGTACAATATGACAGCAGATCAAAAACCGGGCCACGGCCCGGTTTTCGATAGAGCTGACTGCCTTCCCCTGTGAGGGGAAGATGGGCGGCGCAGCCGCTCGGATGAGGTGTTAATCCCTTAGCGCCGCCTCATCCGCCTCGCTGCGCTCGGCGCCTTCTTCTACAGTAGAAGGCTCGCAAATTTCAAAAAACGGTCACGCACACGCAACACGATTATTGAAATTTCGCCGCACCGCGAAAGGCCTGTGTTCGTAGTATTCCGCCTATTTTGACTGTCTGAATCAAAAACCGGGCCTCGGCCCGGTTTTTGATGAATCATGCGAGCTTTTTCATGAACGCCGAAGCGGTATTGTGCATCAGTCGTTTCGTACCGACATTATCAAATGCAACTTCCAACAAAAAATCGTTGCCCATTGCTGTCACCGACAGTACAAGACCTCGCCCGAAGGCCGTATGCTCAACAGAGTCTCCTTTTTTGAAATGCGCCTTTCCAGGGCCTGTTTTTATTGTTTGCTGCGAAATATACGTATTGTGCCGCACCTTCCTGTTCGCAGTACCGAATTCCGGTCTGTTTGCCGCCGGCATATCACTGTCAAAGTTGTAATTGGCCCGTACCGAAGATACTTCAGGCCGCCCCGAGAGACGCTCCGGCGGTATCTCGTTTAAAAATCTGGACGGCCTGTTGGCGGTTGTCCTTCCGAAGAGCAGTCTGCGCCTGGCACAGGTAAAGAACAAACGCTCTTTAGCTCTCGTTATCGCAACATAACAAAGGCGGCGCTCCTCCTGTATATCTTCTCCCTCTTCGGACAGGGACCGGTAATTCGGAAATATGCCCTCCTCTGCTCCCGCAACAAAGACCGTTCCGAACTCAAGACCCTTCGCGTTGTGGATCGTCATCATCACCGCACGGTCGTCACCCTCATCGTAATTATCAAGATCTGTGTACAGAGCGACCTCCTCAAGAAATCCCGCGAGCGAAGGTTCTTCCGACTGCGATTCATATGCAATGATATTTGACTTGAGCTCTCGCACGTTCTCCAAGCGGGAAACGTTTTCTTCGATATTCTTTTCGGAGAGTGCGGCAACATAACCGCTTTTTTCGAGAACAATGTCGTATAACTCGGAAACGGGGACCAGACAAGACAGTCTTGTGCACTCGTCTATCATGGACGCAAAAGCCATCATTTTCGCCGCGGCAGAATTCAGTTCCCGATATTTTCCGGCGTTGCGCAGAACATCGAACAAAGACAATCCGAAAGCCGCGGCGACACTCTGCGCTTTTTCAACGCTTCTTGCGCCGATACCTCTCTGCGGTACGTTGATGACTCTTAATAAACGCAGCGTGTCGCTGGGATTGTGGATAACACAGAGGTAAGAGAGCACGTCCTTTATCTCGGCGCGGTCAAAAAACCGCATTCCACCCACGACCCGATACGGAATACCGTTGCGCTTGAACGCATACTCGATACTGTTTGACTGCGCATTCATGCGGTACAGAACCGCAAAATCAGACCATTTCCCGGTACTGCCCCGCAGTTCGATGATCTTGGAGGCAATACGCTGCGCCTCCTCGTCCTGATTGTCCGCCACGATAAGGCTCAACTTCTCGCCCTCCGCGCCCGATGTCCACAGTTCTTTGTCTTTTCGGCTGCGATTGTTCTTTATCAGAGAGTTGGCCGCCGCGAGAATATTCCCGGTTGAACGGTAATTTTGTTCGAGTTTTATTACGCGGCATCCCTTATACCGGTCCTCAAAGCTGAGAATATTCTCGACGGTAGCCCCTCTGAATCTGTAGATGCTCTGATCATCGTCTCCGACGACGCAGATATTGTTATATCCGCCCGCCAGCATAGAGGCAAAAAGATACTGGGTCCTGTTAGTATCCTGGTATTCGTCTATCAGTACATATCGGAACTTTCTCTGATAATACGTACGCACCTCTTCAGATTCCCTGAGCAGTTTTACCGCAAAGAAGAGGATGTCGTCAAAATCAAGAGCGTTGTTGCTGCGGAGCCGGGACTGATACGCGCTGTAACATTTCGCGATCCGAGCCATGCGAAAATCTCCGGTTTTCGCGGAGTATTCCTCAAAAGCGTCGGGATCCTTACCTTCGTCCTTCGCGCGGCTGATCACAGAAAGTACGGCTCTGGGCTGGAAGGCCTTTTCGTCAAGATTGAGGTCTTTCATCACATCTTTCATCAGTTTCTCGCTGTCCGAAGAATCATATATGGTGAAATCCCGGCCAAATCCGATCAGATCGGCGTCCTTCCTGAGGATCCTGCAGCAGGCGGAGTGGAATGTAGATGCCCAGACTCCCCGCGCGTCATCCCCGAGGATAGATTCCAGCCTTTCTTTCATCTCGTTTGCGGCTTTATTTGTAAATGTGATGGCAATGACCTGCCAGGGCTCCGCCGGCATGACCGCGCAAAGGCGCTCTGCTTCGGGCTGCAGTTCGTCACAGCTGCCGGAGAGGTACCTCTCGAGAATATCGAGCTCTCGGGGCCCGACATCCGCGGGCAGATCCTCGCAGTCCCCTCCTTTTCCGAATCTGATGATCTTTGCGATCCTGTGCACAAGCGCCGTCGTTTTGCCGCTGCCCGCCCCCGCGAGTATGAGGAGAGGGCCCTCAGTCGAGATGACGGCTTCACGCTGCATATCGTTCAAGTTCCCGAAACAGCCTGCGATATATTCCCGCTGCGCTTTCAGGAACCTTTTTGCTTCTTCTTTTGTGAGCATTTGAAAACTCCCCGGTATTTATTACTGCACGGCAAGGTCGATGGCTTCCCTAACGGTCCTTACTCTTGCCAGGTGCAGGCCTTCCTGCACCGGCGCGCGCGCGGAACCGTGAAACGGCACTATCGCTTGCGTGAAGCCGAGCCGCCTGACTTCGCTCAGGCGCTGTTCAAGGTTGTCAACGGCGCGCAGTTCACCGGTGAGCCCGATCTCTCCGATAGCCACTGTCGAAGAGTCCACCGCCCTGCCGCGAAAGCTTGATGCGAGCGCTATCATTGCGGCCAGATCCGCTGTGGGCTCTTCAATGTTAAGCCCGCCGACAACGTTTATATATGCGTCGCATCTGCTTATCTCCAGCCCCGCCCGTTTTTCGAGGACAGCAAGAAGAAGCATCGCCCGATTGTAGTCAAAGCCGTCCGTCATTCTGCGGGGGACGCTCAGGCCGCTAGGAGAAACCAGAGCCTGGATCTCGGCCAGGATAGGCCTTGTACCTTCCATAACACATGAGACGCACGTTCCCGGCGTGTTGAGCGGTCTGCCCTCAAGGAGCAGTTCCGAAGGATTGGGCACCTCCTGAAGCCCCGTGTTCTCCATTGTGAAAACCCCGATCTCGTTCGTCGAACCGAAACGGTTTTTCACGGCGCGCAGCACGCGGTGCGAACTGCGGGTGCTCCCTTCAAACTGCAGCACGCAATCGACCATGTGCTCGAGGACTTTAGGCCCTGCGATCGCACCTTCTTTATTTACGTGTCCGATTATGAACACGGTTATCCCGCTGCCCTTGGCAAGTTTCATCAGGGAATTGGTGCACTGTTTTACCTGGCTTACACTGCCGGGAGCCGCCGTCAGATCCGGATCGTACAGCGTCTGGATCGAATCTATGATCAGGACGCCCGGTCTGACTGCTTCAGCCGTCCTGATAACACTGTCCATATCGGTCTGTGCGAGAACGAACATCTCGCCCCGGACTCCAAGCCGCTGCGCCCGCAGCTTGAGCTGTCTGTCCGATTCTTCGCCCGTTACGTAGAGGACATCGTATGTATCGCAGATATTCCCGCACAGCTGCAGAAGGAGCGTTGATTTTCCGATGCCCGGAGTCCCTCCGACCAGAACAAGAGATCCGGCGACGGCGCCCCCTCCGAGGACGCGGTCAAGTTCGCCGATACCCGTGCGGAACCTCAGTTCTTCTTCATCTTCAACTTCTGACAAACGCCGGGCCTGTCTTTGGTCCTGAGCGATAGGCGATACACGCGTCTGGGTGTGCCGGATCTTCTGCTCGACCATAGTGTTCCAGCTCCCGCAAGCCTGGCATTTCCCCATCCACTTCGGCGATTCGTTTCCGCACTCCGTGCAATAAAAAAGGGTCTTATCTTTCATGTACGCAGACATTCCTTTCTCCTTGTGTGCCGCAAGGAAACCTTAACGAACAGCTGCCGCCTCGCCTGTTTTTTTTCCGCGGCGCCTCTGTTGCTGTCACCTGTGATTCATGATGGGGGTTGCTCCTGTAACGCGGCGAGATAACCTGCGATTATCGCAAGTGCCGCCCGCGTCTGGTAGCCGTCCTCCCGGAGCAGGTCGGACTCCACCGCGTCAGAGAGAAAACCGCATTCGACTAAAATCGCGGGACAGGTCGTATGAGAAAACAGGTAAGCGCTTTTTGGTATCGGAGCAGGGACCCGGCTGTTGCTCTCGCATAGTGCAAGGCGCAGATTCTCCTGAACAGCCGCAGCTGTCTCGACGCTTATCTCGCTGCCCTTTCTGAAGAACACCTGCGCGCCACTGGCTTTGCCTTCGTATGAATTCTGGTGAATGCTTACTAAAAGAGCATTGTCGTAACTGTTAACGAGCGAGACCCTGCTTTTCATGTCCGAGACCTTCTGCTCACGTATCGTGTCCGCATCCTGAGCGTGCAGGGAGTTCTCGTCTTTCCGTGTCATAACGCTGTGAACACCGCACAGGTTTGCGATGATCTCGGTCTTTATTGCTATCGAGAGATTTATTTCACTCTCTTTTGCTCCGCTTTTTGAAACGGCCCCTCCGTCAGCTCCCCCGTGACCGGCGTCGATTATCATAACTGCCGGCGCCGTGCCGTTATTCTGCGCCGCCGCTTCCTTTACTCGGCCCGGCATGACAGCCCAGATAAGCAAGGCGCAAAAAGCCGCCGCGCAAAGAATAATGAAAAGGATTTTTTCGTTTTTCAATGCGACCCCTCCCCGAAAAGTCTATTGCGCGTTCCGGGGAGTTAGACCTGCTATGCATCCGGGGTGCTCAGCATCTCGAGAAAGGTTTTTTCGTCTATAACGGGTATGCCCAGCCGGTTTGCCTTTTCGAGTTTGCTCCCCGCCGCTTCCCCGGCCAGGAGAAAGCTTGTTCTGGCGCTGACGGAGCCCGCGACCTTGCCTCCGTTTTGCTCGATCATGCCCTCCGCTTCTTTCCTCCCGAGAGAAGGCAGCGTTCCGGTGATAACAAACGTTTTTCCGCTGAGGACTCCCCCGCCGGTCCCCGCGGATGAAGATTTCATTTTCAGACCCAGGTCTTTCAGGCTGCGTACCATTTCCGCATTTTCTTTGATATCGAAGAACCTGCGCACCGCCAGCGCCGTAACGGGACCTATATCCGAAACTGACATCAGGTCTTCGAGCGAGGCCCCTTCGATCTCTTCGATACCGCCGAAACGGGATATCAGAGCTCTCGCCGCGGCCTTGCCGACGTTCGGTATACCGAATCCGGTGAGCAGCTTCTCCGGGTCGTTGCTTCGTGAAGCCTCGATCGCTGCCAGAAGGTTTTCCGTGCTTTTCACTTTTCCCACGACCCCGCCCGATATAAGTCTATCTTTTGACTCATGAAGTCTGTAAATATCGGTTATGTCGCGCAGATATCCCTTTTCTATCAGAGCATGGACGCTGGCTTCCCCCAGACCTTTAATATCCATCGCGTCTCTTCCGGCGAAATATATGATATGGCGCTCGAGCTGAGACGGACAACTCACACCAATGCAGCGCATGTCGGCAGTGTCCGCTTCCCTGACAACGGGTGAGCCGCACACGGGGCATAAATCCGGCATCTTGAAAACCGTCGCGCCCGGGGTGCGTTTTTCCGGTATCTCCGCAATACATTTTGGAATTATCTCACCGGACTTTTCGATCAGCAATACCGAACCTATGCAGATATTGAATTTGTCAATGTAGTCCTGATTGTGCAGAGTGACTCTCGCGACTGTGGTCCCGCACAGGCGAACAGGCTCGATGATGGCGGTGGGCGTCAGTTTTCCGGTGCGCCCGACTGATACCTCTATATCGATGACGCGCGATTCTTTCCTCTCAGGCGGGTATTTGTATGCGATGGCCCAGCGCGGTGATTTTGCTGTCGATCCGAGCGCTTCCCTTATCGTAAAGTCATCAAGCTTTACAACGGCCCCGTCTATGTCGTAAGCGAGATTTCCGCGCATATCGCCGATCTTTTCGATGGCGCTCCATACCTCCTGAGCCGTGCTGCAGGAGAAATAGTGCTCGATCACCCGTATACCCAGACTTTTTAACAGTTCGTAACCTTCTAAATGGCTTGTTATCCGGCGCCCCCGGATCTCCTGAATGTTGAACACAAGTAAAGAAAGATCTCTCTCCCTGACGATGTTGCTGTCGAGCTGGCGCATCGTACCGGCTGCGCAGTTTCTGGGATTCGCGAACGTTTTTTTCCCCAGCAGTTCCTGCCGCGCGTTGACAGCCTCGAAGGCCGCGGCGCTCATGTAGACCTCCCCCCGCACTTCAAGATACGGCAGCGCTTCGCTCAGGCGCGTGCTTACGTCTTTAATAGCACGCGCATTCTCGGTCACGTCTTCGCCGTATTCGATACCGTCGCCGCGCGTCTCAGCCATCACGAGCTCGCCGTTTTCATAGCGCAAAGCAACGGAAAGCCCGTCGATTTTTGTCTCGACAACAAATATCGCTTCCGGGTATCTCTCTTTAATGCCCTCTACGAATCTGAAAACATCTTCTTTCTGAAAAACGTCCTGCAAACTCAGCATAGGATTTCTGTGACGGACAGGTTGTCCGGCAGAAGGCTTTGCGGTGCCGCCGACTCTGCGTGTGAGGCTCTCTGGCGAAGCATATTGAGGATACTCTTCCTCAATTCTTTTCAGTTCCTGCATGAGCATATCATATTCGTAATCGGTGATCTCAGGTTCGTCTTTGTTATAGTACAGATCCGCGTGATGCTCGAGCTGGCTGCGGATCTCTTTGATACGCTCTTCGGCTCTGTCCATGTACCGCATTCCTTTCACTTCGTGCTTTATCATAATACACTTCGGCCTCCCGAAACCGCCGTTTTCGCGCAAGTGTAATTTTAGGCCATATTAGATATTATATCACACTGCAGCCTGCCTATCAAACGCGATGAAACCTGCTTTGTATTCTTTCGCGCATGGAGACTCCCGGCCGGGCTGATCCGATGCAAAACGGATCTGGCTACTGATAGTTGTAATAGTAATCAATCGCTTCCTCCACATCGTCGACGCCTGAAAAGTAAGTGTAACTCTGAGGCACGCCCCCGACAATGACTGTCTCGGCGGCAACTATGCTAAACGCCGTTTCACACGACGTACTGATACCTGGGAACAATACGGAGCAGGTTATCTCGCCGCTGTACACGATCCGGTGAAGCGTCTGGTTTATCCCCGCTTCGGCAAAACCCGTACCGAATTTCGCGCGCAAACTGTCAGCCGGAACAATTTTCAGTTTTATTACGGGTCCGAAACCTGCCAGCAGGCTTGGCCCGCTTACTGTCGACAGCGGTATCCTGACGCTGATCGTGTCGACCTGATCGAGCTTTTCGAGCACTGTTTCGGTAATACGGCTTGAGAGCATATTCAGCAACGATGTATTCGTGCACAGCGCCGTGATCTTACCTTCATAGTCTTTCTCAAAATATACCATATCGCCATATCCGATATCTTCTTCCCTCAGGGTCTGCATGACGGCGTTATTTATAATCCGCGTGTATACGACTCTGACTCTGTTCGTCGCAATGTCCAGGATAAGCGGGCGCATCCTGAATACAAATACAGAGTACAGACCCAGAGCGATCCCCAATATCAGCATAAGAGCAAGTGAGAAGCGGAGTTTTCCGCTTCTCTTCCATCGCAGTCTGCTTCGCCTTCTTAAGACCTCCATCTGAGTCATAATACTCATCCCCCCGCCGTTCCGATGGTTTTTCCCTGTCTACAGTATATGCCCGATCGGGATAAAATGTACCGAAATACGGCAGGTGCATTCAGAAAAAGCGCCCTCCGTGAGTCTTGGGGGACGCTTCTCGGGTCACTTATCAACTATGCGATTTTTCCGGCTGTTCAGGCCTTCCCATCGCAGCCGAGAACGTTGACGATCTTGTGTTTTACCATGGCCTCTATGGCGTCCCTCCCGACGCCCAGATACTTTCTAGGGTCAAACTCGCTGGGATGCTCGGCCAGGTATTTTCGTATTGAAGCTGTCATCGCCAGCCTGAGATCGGAATCGATATTGATCTTACATACGGCCATCGATGCCGCTCTTCTAAGCATGGACTCCGGTATCCCGATCGCATCGGGCATTTTCCCGCCGTATGAGTTGATCACTTGAACGTGTTCCCGTACTACCGAAGACGCCCCATGCAGAACGACCGGAAAACCGGGCAGACGCTTTCCGACCTCTTCGAGTATATCGAACCTCAGCTCAGGTTTCTGCCCGGGCTTAAACTTGTAAGCGCCGTGGCTCGTCCCTATCGCTATCGCGAGAGAGTCGACGTTGGTGCTGCCTACAAACTCCTCGACCTGGTCCGGATCGGTATAAGAGGAATCCTTTGAGGAGACACTTATCTCGTCCTCTACGCCCGCAAGGCGGCCAAGTTCTCCCTCGACCGTTACACCATGATCGTGAGCGTATTCCACAACTTGCCTTGTCAGGGCAATATTCTCTTTGAACGAATGCTTCGACCCGTCTATCATCACAGATGTAAACCCGCCGTCGACGCAGGCTTTGCATATCTCAAACGTCTCGCCGTGATCCAGATGCAGGCAGACGGACAGACCGGTATCTATGACAGCCGCCTCGACAAGCTTCATTAGGTATACGTGCTTTGCGTAGTTCCGGGCTCCGGCGGAGACCTGCAGTATCAGGGGCGCGTTTGTTTCCGCGGCCGCCTTTGTGATACCCTGAATGATCTCCATATTGTTGACGTTGAAAGCTCCGACCGCGTAGCCTCCGTCATAAGCCTTTTTCAGCATTTCTTTTGATGTTACTATAGGCATAATAACAGTCCTTTCATTGCATATCCTGTATTATCTCTTCGGATGTATTCCGGCACAATTGCGGAGCGGGTATCGCAGGGCAATTGATTTTTCTCTTTTATATGCTATTATAGTGAAAAAATCAAGATTAATACGGAGGTATTATCATATGAACAGTGCAGCGAGGCAAGAACTGACCGGCGCTTGCATTATTGCTCAGTCCGGCGGTCCGACAAGCGTGATCAATGCCAGTGTGTTCGGTGCGGTCAGAGCTGCTCTGGACTGTCCGCAGATCACACAGGTACTGGGTGCCGAATACGGGATAAAAGGCGTGCTCAACGACCGACTGATCGATTTCGGGCAGGAAGACCCCAAAGAGCTGGAATACCTGCTCAATACGCCTTCTTCAGAGCTCGGCTCTGTTCGTTACAAATTGAAGGATCCTGAAGACGATGCGACCGACTACCGCCGGATCCTTGAAATATTCAGGAAATACGACGTCCGTTACTTTTTCCTTATCGGCGGAAACGACTCGATGGATACCTGCAACAAAGTGAGCAGATTCATGGCCTCATCCGGCTACGAATGCAGAATAATCGGTATACCGAAGACTATTGACAACGACCTTTTCGGCACGGACCATTGCCCGGGATACGCGAGCGCCGCAAAGTTTATCGCGACCACGTGTATGGAGATCTATAAAGATGCGACCGTTTATGAAACAGGCATGGTCACGGTCATCGAAATCATGGGCCGCCACGCGGGCTGGCTGACGGCCGCCGCCTCCCTCGCCTCAATGAAAGGCTGCGGGCCCGACCTCATCTTCCTGCCTGAGCGCGTGTTTTCCATGGAATATTTCCTTCGCCGCGTCAAGGAGATATACGCAGTCAAAAGGAACGTGATCGCCGCGGTGTCCGAAGGGATACACGACAGTGAAGGCCGCTTCATTTCCGAGTACGCTTCTTCATCACAAGAGAAGGATTCTTTCGGACACACCCAGTTGGGCGGTGTCGCGGCAATACTTGCCGACGCGGCCAAGCGTGAGACAGGTGCCAAAGTAAGGGGAATCGAACTGAGCCTCCTGCAGCGCTGCGCGGCACACTGCGCTTCCGAAACGGACGTCATTGAAGCGGCCGAAGCGGGGCGCAGGGCAGTTCTCGGAGCTGTCGGGGGCGTCACCGGCAAAATGGTAGCCTTCCGTCGCGGCGAGGGGGACCGCTATGTGTGCCATATGGATCTTATCGATCTTGATAAGGTCGCAAACTATGAGAAAAAATTCCCCGACGAGTGGATTAACGGATCGGGCGACGGCATACTGCCGGCCTTTTACGACTACGCTCTGCCTCTCATTCAGGGGGACCGCAAGATCCCCACGGAGGATGCGCTTCCCCGGTTTGCGCGGCTCAAAAAGGTATTTGTCGAATAAATTGACTGACTCTGAACGTCCGGCTGCCCTGATAATACTCGGGGCAGCCTGCTTTTTGCCTGTGATGATGGTGTTTTATCACCGGCCCCGGCCGGCACGCTCAATATCCCGAAAACCCCGGCCGGCGGCGCAATTACTCAAAGCGGCGCATGCTGCCGTCAAGTATTTCGATCCTTCTGTATCGGACAAAAGACGGTGAAAGCGCGGGAGCATATCTTTCGACGGCGGCTATAAGATATATCGGGCTGAGCATCGGGCGCATCGCGGTCAATACGGCTTCGCACCGTATTCCGTCCGGCAGCGGGGAAAAAGACTTCTCCTTTATGCAGGGTGCGATATTGAAATCTCCCTCGCTTTTTTTTGTCTTTCGATACACCGTTATATCGTCCGAACCGAATAGTTCAGTCAACGTGTCGGCCGCTCCCGCCGGTGTACCGCCGTCATATTTCAGCTCGACCCGGTGGCGCAGATATTCGATCTCCCTGAAAGGCCTGGAGGATTCCGTCACCCTGAGAGCCGTCAAGCCTTCGGGGAGGACACGATTGAGACGAACAACTATCTCATCCGAAGCCACGGCCTCCTTGAGCTTAAAGTCCATCAGCTCGCAGTCGCTCTCATGGCCCAGGGGCAGAGGGAGCGCAACCGAAATACTTGCGTGAGGATTGAAGCCCTCGGAGTGCCGAAGGAGGAACCCCGCGCGAAGGAATGAACGGCTCATGGTCCTCATCAGGTCCAGATGGGAAATACAGGCCGCTTTCCCGGATTTGGCAAACTCAAGCCGGCTCATCGCAATCTCTCCCTTCCAGTAAAGATGCCGCGCCGCAGCCCGTGCACGCCTTTCGGCAGTCCGGTGTGATCTCACCGCGGTACGCGGCCTCCCGCTCAGAAAGCAGATAGCCCGTGTCGACTCCGCAGGATACGACGGACCAGGGGAGGATCTCATCCGTGTCGCGCTGTCGCGCCGCATAGAAATCGGGGTCTGCGCCGCACCGTTCAAATGACCTCATCCAGTTGTCATAATCAAAATATTCATTCCAGCCGTCCAGTTTGGCGCCGTGGCTCCATGCGTCATATATGACTTGGCCGAGTTTGCGGTCACCTCTTGCAAAGACGCCCTCCAGGCGGCTCGCCGCAGCGTCATGCCAGCTCAGCGTGACAGCCCTAGAGCGCAGCGCACCGCGCAGCAGCGCCTGTTTCCTTTCGAACTCCTCCATGCTGCACTGGGCCTCCCATTGAAACGGTGTGCAGGGCTTCGGTATAAAGCACGATACGCTGACTGTTATCCTCGCTCCGCGCCCCCTGTTTGTCGCGTGTTCTTTCCATACTTTCAGCGCCTTATGGGCGAGATCGGCTATTCCGAGCACATCCTCATCCGTTTCGGTCGGAAGTCCTATCATAAAGTAGAGTTTCACGCTGCTCCAACCCCCGCGGAACGCAATTTGCAGCGTACTCAGGAGGTCCTCTTCCGTAACGTTTTTATTAATGACGTCGCGCAGGCGCTGCGTCCCCGCTTCGGGCGCAAACGTCAGGCCGCTCCTTCTGACTTTCTGGATCTTCTCCATGAGTTCTATCGAGAAATTGTCTGTTCGGAGGGAAGGCAGCGCAAGGCTTGTACTGCGCGGCACACAAAAATCGAGAAGCCGGTCGCATAGCCCGCTCAGTGCCGTGTAATCGCTTGTGCTGAGTGATGACAGCCCCAATTCCTGCCATCCGGACGATTTGAGGACAGCCTCCGCCTGCTGTGCAAGGACCTCCGGCGACTTTGAGCGAACGGGGCGATAGGTGTAACCCGCCTGACAGAATCTGCAGGCCCTTATGCAGCCGCGAAACAGTTCGATATTTGCGCGGTCGTGCACTATCTCTGTCGAAGGCACGATAGGGTTTTGAGGAAAGTATGATCTGTTCAGATCCTGAACAATACGCTTTTTGACGACAGCCGGAGCGGGACTGCGGGCCGTTATCGACGCAACACGGCCGTCAGGAGCATATTTGACGTCATAAAGCGAGGGCACGTACATCCCGTCGATCCCGCTTGCTATCCTGAGAAATTCCTGTTTCGACAATCCCGCGGTTTTTGCGTCCCGATACGCACGGAGCAGTTCCGGGAGAGCCTCCTCCCCCTCCCCGATAGAGAAAATATCGATGAAGTCCGCCAGAGGCTCAGGGTTATATGCGCACGTTCCCCCCGCAATAACTATCCCGTGTAAGCTGTCCCGCTCGGAAGAACGCAAGCATATACCGCCGAGATCAAGCATATTCAGAACGTTGGTATAACTGAGCTCGTAAGAGAGGGAAAAACCGACAATATCGAAGTCTTTCAACGGCGTCTGTGTCTCCAGGCTCCAAAGCTCCAGCCCTGCTCTGCGGATCTCCGATTCCATATCGGGCCACGGGGCGAACACGCGTTCGCAGAAAAACCCGTCCATGCCGTTTATAACGCCGTAAAGGATCTGCATGCCCAGATTCGACATGCCTATCTCATAAGTGTCCGGGAAGCAGAAGGCGAAGCCTACATCACTCTTGCCGCGCGGTTTTACAATGCTGTTGTACTCTCCTCCGGTGTATCGTCCGGGCTTCTGCACGCGCGGCAGGATGCGCTCTATCGTCTCATTCAAGATGTCTGACACTTCTTTCGTCGAAAATAGACCGCTGCGATCGCATCATCGAAGCGGCAGATTATTTATTATTTATTATATCTGGGTTTACTTATTTTTTCAATAAATCTGCAAAAAAACAGCCACGCTGCAATATAGGGTATCGTTGAACCTCTGTTTTCTCCTGTTATATAAAATATCGATCCGGTCAGGAGCATACAGATGACAGTGTGATCGACGGCCGCGCAGACAGCGCCCGCAGCGCGCCGTGACATCAGTGATTGCGATATAATCCCCAGCAGCCTGCCTCCGTCCATTTCGCGCACAGGCAGAAGATTGAAACATCCCAGAAGCAGATTAGTCCACGCCCATTTATTATACCGGGTTGCGGCGAGCAAACCGGCGGCGGCAAGATTGGCTATCGGGCCTGCAGCTACCGCGGCAGCTTCACAAACATGTGTGATACGGCCGCTCTCATATGTCAATGACAAGCCGGCCCACGTGGCATCCAGGCGCGTGATCGGGCAATCTGCCGCAATAAGCGCCGCCAGATGTCCCAGTTCATGGACGAATACGGCCGTAAGCGCCGGGATGATCCACCCCCCGGTATCGAAATAGTAGAAAACCGCCAGCATAAGCAAAAAGCTGCTGCCAACGGTGATCCTCGTAAGTTGATTCATACGTCCGAGCCGCCGATATAATACAGGGGATTGACCGAATAGCTGCCGCATCTTAGTCCGAAGTGCAAATGCGCGCCCGTGGTCAAACCGGTGCTGCCGGCTGTTCCTATCATTTGCCCCGCGTCAACGGATTCGCCTCTGTTTACACCGATCGTATCCAGATGGGCATAAAACGACCTCACGCCGCCGGGGTGGCTTATCAGTATATATTTGCCGTAGATCTCGTCATAACCCGCTTCCTCGACTGTCCCGGCAGCAAAAGCATTTACGCGCTGACCTGTTTCCGCGCCCAGATCCACTCCGTAATGAAATGATATATCCTTTGTGATCGGGTGGACCCTGTAGCCGAAAAGCGATGTAACAGGCCCGGACAGAGGTTTCTCGTAACAGAAATCAAAGCCGGTATAACCGGCTGAGGCGTCAGGCGGTATTGACAGGGCAGAAAAATCCGATTGATCTTCTTCGAAGGCAAGCCTCACGGCGCGTATCGTTTCATTAACAACAGGAGCGGGAGCAGTCCCGGGTGCGGCCGCTGCATTTTTGCCAATGTCGTGGGCGTCCAGGTATTCGTATAAATTATAAGAGCGAAAAGAAAGAACCGGCAGCTCTTGCGCGGTTCTTTCTTCTTCACCTCCGGTTTCGGGGCTGTCTTGCGGTGGCTGCGCGGCGCCCGGTTTCTCCTCATCCGCATCGACTTCGGATGCGTCTGAATTTTCCGGGAAAAACACCGCCGAATAGATGTCATACGCGAGCTGTCTGATCTCGCTGCCGCTCGTCATTGATGTCTTGATACGCTCTATAGCGGACTCGTAATCCCAATCGGTGCTGACAGCCGTATGGAGCCTCCCGGTCACCGACGCTGTCGCGTTTGGAAAAAGAGTTTTGCACCCGACCGCGGCAACGGCGATGATTATGCTGACAACCAGCCTGAGGCTTCTGACATTCATCTTCGGCGAGTTTCTCATTTGACTGTGTGTCATATACACCTCCGATTCAATGCGATCGTCCTTTCAGATGATATGCACGGGATCAGAGAATTATGATGTAGTGACCGTATCGGGATCCGGATTCGGTATCGCGCGCCTCCACAGGCAGCGTGAGCGCACGTTCGCGGATAACATAAATGATGCTTTCGTGGTCAATAGTTAAAATAGCGTTTGCTGTTATAGTAAGATACGTCGCTCACTAATTTTCCAAGTGAGGCGATATCGCGGGGGTATTCCCCGTTTTCTACCCATCGCCCGATAAGATCGCACAAGATCCTGCGGAAGTACTCATGTCTTGTATACGACAAAAAACTCCTCGAATCTGTCAGCATACCCACGAAATTTCCGAGCAGGCCGCCCTCCGCCAGAGTTGTGAGCTGATCAACGATGCCTGACCTCGTGTCGTTAAACCACCATGCGCTGCCGTGCTGCAGTTTTCCCGCGACCCCTCGACCCTGAAAACAGCCTGTCAAAGAAACGAGTTTGCTGTTGTCGCAGCTGTTTACGGAATACAGTATAGTTCTGGGAAGAGAACCGTCCGCATCGAGCGCATCAAGAAATCGTGCGACCGCTTCAATATCCGCCGGATTCCCTATGCAGTCGAATCCCGTGTCCGGGCCGAGTTCAGTATACATTTTTGTGTTCGTATTCCTGAGAGCGCCGAAATGCAGCTGCATGACCCATCCTCTTTTTTTATACTCTCCCGCAAGAAGCCTCAGGATTTGGAATTTGAATCCGGTTATCTCATCCGGAGTCAGGTAAACACCTGCCCGCGCCCTGTTGAAAACGTCGTCAAGATCCGCCGATGCTGCTCCTGCGTAAGGCACGAAATCCAGGCCATGGTCGCTCGCCCTGCATCCGTGAGCCTCGAAATAATCAAGACGGCTCAAAAGGGCTTTCAAAAGGGAATCGAATGAGCATATATCTGTGCCGCTCGTTTCTGAAAGCAGCGCTATATAAGACGCGTATCCCTTTTTTTCGAGGTTGACAGCCTTGTCGGGGCGCCAGGAGGGGACGACTTTTACCCTGCATCCGGGGTCGTCCGATATCTTTTTGTGTGAAGAAAGGCTGTCCGTCGGGTCGTCGGTCGTGGCTATCAGTTCGACGTTTGACTTGTTTATGATCTCCCGTACGCTCAGGGTCTTAAGCTTTTCGTTGCAGAGTTCCCATACCTCGCGGGCAGTGTCACTGTTCAATACGCCGTTATAGCCGAAAAAGCGTTTAAGTTCAAGATGAGTCCAGTGAAATACCGGATTCCCCGGCGCTTTTGAAAGTGCCGCCGCAAACGCAAAGAACCTGTCGAAGTCCGGGGCGCCGCCTGTTATTTTATCCTCATCCACCCCGTCGGCGCGCATCAGGCGCCACTTGTAGTGATCGCCGAAATGCCCCTTCCCAAGCAATAAACGCGCAATATTTGCGTACCTGACATCATCCGCTATCCCGCGGGGATCTATATGGCAGTGAAAGTCGATTATCGGCAAATTCTCGGCATACCCGTGATAGAGTTCTCTCGCAGTTTCGTTTGATAACAAAAAATCCTCGGTCAGAAACTGTTCCATAGCATCCCTTATCCCAATCCTATGTACGGAATTTTTCCCGGTTTATCCAAAGGCCCAGCGCGGGGTTCGGAATAAAGAATATCTCCTCACCGCCCGCCATTGTGTTGAGCCCGTATGACAGCTTGCACGGGTCATATTTCTTTGCTGCCTCGTCAAAACCCACGGCATTGTAGTGTACCTTTGTTATTTCGTCCTCTGCTATCTCTTTTATCGCGTATGTGATAGAAAACCGACCGTCCGACGAGCCGTGGATAAGGTGGGCGGCTGCGCTCATATTTTCTCGCAGATCACGGTTCTCGTCTTTCATCAGCTGCTCAAGGATATTGATCCTTCCGGAATACCCGTATTTTCGTATCATCCTGTCTACTTGCCCGTCTTCACCGAATCGGCGGACGCCCGGCGCAAGGACGAGAAGGCTGCCCCCGTCCGCGACTGCCATCCTCGTACGATATACCGCCTTGTTTCCCAGCCAGGTGCTTTTATACTCGGCGGGGTCAAGAAAAACGACGCATTTCTTTATACCCGTCTCCACATAGTCTATGTTCTTTTCCCGGGAAAGCTCGACGGCTCTTTCAAATACGTCCCGGCCCCGTCCGATAAAAAGTCCGAGAGTTTTTGATCCGCCGCCTTGAGAAGCACAGACAGTCAGCGCATAAAGGATCGGCCGGCCGGCCAAAAAGCGCTCGGAACAGTAGTCAAAGATCTTTCTGACAGGCGTATGGTCCTTACCCATCACGCGCTCCAGCCCGTACAGCGCTCCGACCATATGGCTTTTGTTGATCATATCGCTGCCGCCGATGCCGACGAAAATATTCTTTGAATGATTTGCCATCCCTGCGACCTCGTGCGGAACCACCTGACCGGTTGAAATGACGAGGTCATAGCGCTTATCCATAATAAGCCGGTTGACCTGTACGTCGATAGATTCACTCCATAAACCTTCCGTAATCTCCCGGATGAATTCCGCGGGGACCGTGCCAATTTTCACAACGTCTGTCCGCCAGTTGTGCGCGATAAAGCGTCCGAAAGGGATGTCGCCGAACATCAGAGCAGCTTCATCCCGGGTTATCGGAGCGTGAGTGCCGACAGCCGGGAGAATATCCACCTCGCAGCCGCTGCCTGTAAGCAGCCCGTAGCAGATATTTGTGATCAGGCCGGCATTTGAGTGAAACCTTGTGAAATCCGGCGGGATTATCAGAACTCTTTTCAGGTTCAAACCCTCGAGGGAAGCTCTGACAGCCGCGCAAATTTCGCTTTCACTCAGGCCGTTATCGCTGCCTGCGTAATAATAATCACCCTTTTTCATGACTGCCTCGCCTCTAGACGCCAGAATAGGCTGAAAACCCGCCGTCCACCGGAACTATTATACCTGTGACGAAGGAGGATGCCCTGTCATCGGCCAGCCACAAAAGCGTACCCAAAAGCTCCTCGGGCCTGCCAAACCGCCCCATGGGCGTGGCGGCCAGGATCTTCCCCGTTCGAGGGGTCGGAGCTCCGTGCTCGTCAAAGAGAAGTGATCGGTTTTGCGATGAAACGAAAAAACCGGGAGCGATCGCATTGACTCGGATACCGCATTTAGCAAAGTGAACCGCGAGCCACATCGTGAAATTCGACACTGCCGATTTTGCGGCAGAGTACGCCGGAATTTTCGTCAGAGGTGAAAAAGCGTTCATTGAGCTGACGTTGATAATGACGCCGCCGGACTTTTTGACCATATCCCGGGCGAACTCCTGCGTTGGGATCACGGTTCCGATCAGATTGAGATCAAAGACGCTTGAAAAAGCCCGGATCTCAAGATCAAAAAAGCTTTTACCGTTCGGATCGTTAAGTGTATCCATCGAAAAGAACTCGTCGTCAGACGTGGCTTCCGGTCTGTTGCCGCCGGCCCCGTTGATCAAAATATCGCAAAGACCGAAAGTGTCCGCAACTATTTCCCGGGCTGCCCGAACGCTCTCTTTATCGCATACGTCCGCTTGTACGGCAACGGCCTGCCCGCCTTCGGAGCGTATTGCATCTACCACTGCCTGCGCTTTATTTTCCGTCCTGTTTAAAACCGCAACTTTTGCTCCGCACGCGGCGAGAGCTTTTGAAAACTCACCGCACAGAGTCCCGCCGCCGCCCGTTACGACAGCTGTTTTCCCGGTCAGATCTGTTCCGTTTGTCATAGTCTACCGGCCCTCCTCAGACGCTGTACACTTCGGAAGTAGTGCTTCCGCCGTGCCCCGACCAATCTGTGTGAAAATGCTCTCCCCGAGGCCTGTCGATGCGCTCGTATGTGTGCGCGCCGAAATAATCGCGCTGTGCCTGAAGCAGATTTGCCGGGAGCGATGCGCAGGTATACCCGTCAAAATACGAAAGCCCGCTGAGCATTGCCGGCACCGGCACACCTGCGCGTACGGCTTCTGACGCTACGTTTCGCCATTCCGGTACGAGTTCTCTGATCGTTTTCATAAAATACGGGTCAAGAAGGAGATTCGGAAGCTGCGGGTTCACATCATACGCTTCCTTGATCCTGTCCAAAAACGCGCTTCGGATGATACAGCCCCCCCGCCACATCAGGGCAATGCCGCCGTAATTGAGATTCCAGCCGTATGTTTCTGCGGCTGCGCGTAAAAGTGCGTACCCCTGGGTGTAAGAGATGATTTTCGACGCGTACAGCGCCTTTCTGATCTCTTCGACGAACGAATCCTTGTCGCCTTCATACTTCACGATATCTCTTCTGAACTCCCCGCTTGCTCTGACCCGCTCGCTCTTCATGGCGGACAGGCATCTGGCATAAACGGCCTCACTTATCAAAGTGAGCGGGACTCCCTCGTCCAGCGCCGCAACCGCGGTCCACTTGCCTGTTCCCTTCTGCCCCGCCGCGTCTAGTATTTTTTCAACAAGCGGGCTGCCGTCCGTATCCTTTTGAGCAAGAATATCTCCCGTTATCTCTATCAGGTAGCTGTTCAGTTCGGTCTCATTCCAGGATCTGAAAATACTGCGCATCTCATCCGGTGACATGTCCAGAAGATCGCGCATGAGGTGATAGGCTTCGCATATCAACTGCATGTCCCCGTATTCGATGCCGTTATGGACCATTTTTACAAAGTGGCCGGCCCCGCTCTCCCCCACCCAGTCACAGCACGGTACACCGCCCGCTTTTGCGCAGATGGCCCTGAATATCGGGCCGATCTGCGGCCAGGCTTCCGGGCTTCCTCCCGGCATCATGCTGGGCCCGTTCAGCGCGCCCTCCTCTCCGCCCGATACGCCCGTACCGACGAACAGGAAACCCTTGCTCTCCAGAAAAGACGTTCTTCTGACGGTGTCCGAAAAATGTGAGTTGCCGCCGTCGATCAGTATGTCTCCCGGTTCAAGATACGGGATCAGCGCATCTATCAGTTCGTCGACGGGCGCGCCCGCTTTCACCATCATCATGATCTTTCGCGGCTTTGAGATAATTTCGGTAAGGTTCTCAATACTGC
>JAAYAR010000004.1 GCA_012719235.1 Clostridiales bacterium | reverse complement strand
GACAACAAGCGCACGCTGTAAAAAAGAGCCCGGCCAGGACCAATCTCCCTTTTTCGATTTAAACTTTTGCTCTGCCCCAACTCTTGACACAGAGCCAAAAAGCACAGGCTGCGAGCCTGTGCTTTTGTCTGTATGCCGGTTTCTCACCCGCCAAGATAGGCCTTTCTTATCTGGTCGCTTTGGGCGAGCTCCCTGCCCGTGCCCGAAAGACCGATGGTGCCGGTCTCGATAACGTATGCCCTGTCTGCTATGGACAGGGCCATCTGGGCGTTCTGTTCCACGAGAAGGATCGTTGTTCCCGACTTGTTGAGTTCTTCGATTATGCAGAAGATCTGTTCGACGAGCAGCGGCGCGAGCCCCATCGAAGGCTCGTCGAGCGCCAGGAGTTTGGGGCGGCTCATCAGCGCCCTGCCGATAGCGAGCATCTGCTGCTCTCCGCCCGACAGTGTGCCCGCTATCTGTTTGCGGCGCTCTTTGAGTCTGGGGAACTGTGCGTATACCCTTTCGAGCGCCTCTTCCGTCGCGCTGGCCGGCTGCGTGTACGCGCCCATATCAAGATTCTCCCTGACTGTCATCTGCAGGAATATCCGCCGCCCCTCGGGGACATGCGCAAGGCCGCGCTCCACAATTTTGTGCGGGGCCATATTGCTGATCTTTTCCCCCATGAAGACGATCTCGCCGGTCCTGGAGCGAAGCAGGCCCGATATGGTCTTCAGCGCCGTGCTCTTCCCCGCCCCGTTGGCTCCGATGAGTGTGACTATCTCCCCCTCGTTGACTTCGAGTGATATCCCCTTTATGGCGTGGATGGCGCCGTAGTAGACGTTGATATTGTCGACCTTGAGCATATCACCCCTCCTTCTTCTTTCCCAGATAAGCCTCGATGACCTCGGGGTTATTCTGTATCTGGCTCGGGGTACCCTTGGCGATTATTTTCCCGAAATTGAGCACGCAGATGCCCTCGCAGATGCCCATGACAAGATTCATGTCATGTTCTATCAGCAGTATGGCTATCTTAAAGGTGTCGCGCACTTTCACGATATTCTTCATGAGCTCCGCCGTCTCCGAGGGGTTCATACCCGCAGCGGGTTCGTCGAGCAGAAGCAGCGAGGGGTTTGTCGCGAGAGCGCGCACGATCTCAAGCCTGCGCTGCGCGCCGTACGGGAGAGAGCCGGCGCGGTGGGAAGCGTAACGCTGCATGTCGAAGATCGACAGCAGCTCCATCGCCCTTTCATGCATCAGCTTTTCGCTTTTCCAGTAGCCCGGGAGTCTCAGTATCCCCGTCCACATACCGTAATTGATCTGATTGTGCAGGCCGAGCTTCACGTTGTCCTCCACGGACAGGTTTCCGAAAAGTCTTATATTCTGGAACGTCCTGGCTATGCCCGCCCTGTTGACCTGAACGGTGGTCATATTCTGAATATCGCGCCCGTCAAGAAGTATCGATCCGCGGGTCGGCTGATAGACCTTTGTGAAGAGGTTGAAAACCGTCGTCTTCCCCGCTCCGTTCGGGCCGATAAGGCCGGCTATTTCGGTGCGGCCGATCGCCATATCGAACTTATCGACAGCGACAAGACCACCGAAATCTATGCCAAGGTTCCTGGCTTCAAGTATCGGCTCTTTGTCGACATCGCGCTCGGGAATAATGTTCGTGGAGGGTACCGGCACCAGTTTTACGTCGGGTCTTTCAGGAGTTGCCATCTGTTGTCCCCTCCTTTCGCTTTATTAGTTTCTCCGGAATTATCTTGTTAACCAGTTCTCTGAGAGTGTTTTTAAAAGTGGCGTTGTTTGTCGCCAGCATTACGAGGATCAGTACTATCGCGTACACGAGCATGCGGTAGTCATTGAACTCGCGCAGCAGCTCGGGGAGTATGACGAGCACGGTCGTCGCGATGATCGAGCCCCAGATGTTTCCCAGCCCTCCGAGCACCACGAATACCAGCACGAGTATCGACGTGTTAAAGTTGAACTTCGCGGCGGTTATTGTCGAGTAGTTGAGTGCGAACAGCGTGCCGGCCGCCCCCGCGAGAGCCGATGAGGTCACGAACGCCATCAGCTTATACTTTGTTACGTTGATGCCTATGCTCTCAGCGGCGATACGGTTGTCCCTGAGCGCCATGATCGCCCGCCCGGCCCGGCTCCTGATAAGGTTGAGAACTATAAACAGGGCCACCAGAACGAGCGCGAAGCCGAACGTGAACGTGGACAATTTGGTTATTCCCGCTATGCCCATCGGGCCGTTGATGATAACGGTCCCCCCCTCCTCGAGGTTGAGGGCGTCGGAGTTTGTCAGGAAACTCAGGTGCAGCCCGCGGCTGTCTATGCCTACGTAGAGGCAGTTGATGATATTCTTTATTATCTCTCCGAACGCGAGGGTAACTATCGCCAGATAGTCCCCGTTCAGGCGAAGGACCGGTATGCCGATCAGGAACCCGGCCACGCCCGCGAAAGCCGCGCCTACCAAAAGCGAAATAACGAAGCGGGGCAGAGTCGGGGGCAGAGCGCTCTCCAGGCTCATGCACGCTACGACTCCCGTAAAGGCTCCGATGCTCATAAAACCGGCGTGGCCGAGCGACAGTTCCCCAAGTACGCCAACCGTCAGGTTGAGAGAAACAGCCATGACGATATACGCGCAGATCGGAACGAGCTGACCGCGAAGAGACGAGGTCACAGCCCCTGCCGACATGAGCAGCTGTATGATTATATATGCGGCGATGACGGTGCCGTATATCAGGAAGATATTGTTCTTCTTCATACCGTCACCCTAAACTTTCTCGTTTATCTGCTTGCCCAGGATCCCCGTGGGCTTGACAAGCAGGACGATGATCAGTACGGCAAACACCACTGCGTCGGATAACTGCGTGGAGATATACCCTTTTCCGAAGATCTCGATGATCCCCAGCATGATCCCGCCGATCATGGCTCCGGGGATGGACCCGATGCCCCCGAACACCGCGGCCGTGAAGGCTTTGATGCCGGGCATCGCGCCGGTCGTCGGCATCAGTGTCGGGTATGCGGAGCACAGGAGAACACCCGCGACAGCCGCCAGAGCGGAACCGATGGCGAACGTTACGGAGATCGTCAGGTTCACGCTGATCCCCATCAATTGAGCGGCCCCCTTGTCTTCCGAGCACGCCCGCATGGCTTTTCCCATTTTCGTGTTATTGATGTACCATGACAGTACGGCCATGATGACGAAACACGCCGCGATCGTGACGATGGCGATCACGGAGATGGACAACTGGCCGTCGAAGAGCTTTATCGAAGCATTTCCGACGACTGAGGTAAAAACTTTCGGGTTCGGCGTCCAGAGCAGCTGCGCAGCGTTCTGGAGAAAATAGCTCATTCCGATCGCTGTGATCAGTACAAACAGCGACGGTACAGCCCTGAGCGGCTTATATGCGAGGCGCTCGATGATCACGCCCAGCACGGTGCAGACGGCCATCGCCAGCAATATACCGAAAACGGGGTTGATGCCCCATCTGGTCATCGCGAAGAAGCAGACATAAGCGCCGACCATAATGACGTCGCCGTGAGCGAAGTTCAGCATCTTTGCTATACCGTACACCATGGTATAGCCAAGAGCAATTATCGCGTAAACGCTGCCGAGGCTGAGTCCGCTTATCAGATAGGAGAGGAAGGTCATTTTTTCACACACCTCTTACCTTCTGCCCGTCCGGGAGCCGCGCAGAGAGGTATTTTTCGCGTAAATTCAAGTAAAAGGGCTGCCGAGTCTGCTCGACAGCCCTATTCCCGAAAACGAAAGGGCAAATACTATCGTTTAGTCAAGTCCTACGTAAGCGCCGTTCTGAATGACCATGCCTTTGGGGCTCTTGGACACCTCGCCGTTTGCCGCCCAGGTCATGGAGTCGCCGGTGAGGCCGTCAAACTTCATCGTTGTGAAAGCGCCTATCAGCTTTTCGCAGAGCTCGGAAGCAGTCATGCTCGGTTTGCATTCGGCCGCTTCAAGAGCAGCCTTGAGAGCGTAGATGCAGTCATAGCCGTCCGCGGCAAACTGATTCGGGATCTCGTCGAAAAGCTCTTTGTATTTGTTTACAAAGTTTACAGTGCGTTCGTCATTCGAGTCGGCGTTGAACGGGGTCAGAAGGATGACACCCTCCGCGAGGGACGTGTCAAAGTTCTCGAGGGTCAGGATGCCGTCCATGCCGTCGACGCCGAAGTATTTCGGCGCGTATCCCATAGCCTTGGCCTGCTGGAAGATGAGGGAGGCCGGGGTATAGTACATCGGCAGGAAGATGAGGTCGGCGCCCTTGTCCTTCGCGTCAAGGAGCTGCACGTTGAAGTCTGTCTGGCTGTCATCAGTGAAAGTCGTGGTGGACACTATCTCAAGGTTCAGTTCAGCGGCTTTTTCCGCAAAAGTATTGTAGATGCCTTTGGAATACGGGTCGTCATTCTTGTAGATGACAGCGATCTTTGTGCCAAGATTCTTGTCGGCGATATACTGAGCGGACGCCGTTCCCTGGTTGGGGTCGGCAAAGCACATCTGGAACATGTTGTCCTTGCCCTTTGTCACGTCGGTGGAGGATGCGGATGGCGTCAGGGAGAAGATCCTGTCATTGAATGCTTCCGCGCTCGTCGCCACGGCCGGGGTGCTTGTCACCGAACCGAGGAAGATCTGCATTCCCCAGTCTTTGAGGGTGTTGTAAGCGTTGACGGCTTTCTCCGCGTCATGCTCGTCATCCTCGTATTTGAGCTCGAACTTAATACCGCCCATGGCGTTGATCTCGTCGACGGCGATCTGGGCGCCGTTCATCGCGGCCGTTCCGTAGATCGCGGCAACGCCTGTCAGGGGGCCTGTCCCGCCGATCTTAAACGCACCGGACTCCCCTTTTTTTTCGTTCGCGCTGCATCCGGCTGCGAGGGCGGCAACAAGGACAAGCGAGATCGCGATACAGATTATCCTTTTGAGTTTCATCAGTCTGTCTCCTTACAGTCATAGTCTTTTTCGTGCATGTCGCTAATGACGTTATGTATGATACATACAATACGGTTTGCCCGTATCATGGATCTGCACCACACGCATACGTATCAGGATGATATTTTAGCCTCCTCTCGCCCCCGTGTCAAGTCATGATTATCCTTTAATATACATTACTCGCCAAAATCGAACCGCTCGGCAGTTATCGGCTGCAAACGCCGTTTTTTGATCCCCGGGCGCTTTATCGGTTTTCTGCCGGGGCAAATCGGAAACTTAGTATTGCATATCCATTCAGATTAATACAATACGCCGTGCGATGCGGGCCGCGCCTTACCGCCTTCTCGTGTTGACACGGACCACGTCATGCCGTAAACTGTGTCTGATCCGCGCGGTACGGGCTTACCCGGGTTTCGGCCCGGTTTTACCGGTGTGGCGCACGTTATCTCAGCAGGAGACGAACGTTTTGAGCGGCCGCACAATCAAAAACGGACGGGAGCTTTCGGTACATATGGAAAAAGAACAATCGATCAGGGAAAAACTGCTCGGCACATGGAAACTGGCCTCATTTACGGGGACAGACGAGGCCGGGACAACGACTCACATTATGGGCGAGGATGCGACGGGATTCATCTGCTATTCCCCCGACGGGTGGGTATCTGTCCAGATACTCCGCTCGGGCAGACCGCGCTACAGCATACCCGACACCGAGCTCGGCACTGATGAACAGACGCTGGCATGCGCCAGGGGAACTTTCGCGTATGCCGGGCGCTTTACGGTGGATGAAGAAGACAGTATCGTGTATCATGACCTTGAATTCAGTCTGATACCGAACTGGATCGGCAGCCGCCAGAAGCGATACGTCAGATTCGAGGACGGCGGGAACACTCTGATCCTGTCGGCCGACCCCGTCAGGATCGGGGCGGACGGCGTTCGCCGACACACCACCCTGCGCTGGGTCAGGTCATGATCAGAACGTGAACTGACAGCGTCGCACCGGCTCGAAGCCGCAGGACCTTCGCTTAATCGGAACGCACTCACCAGGGTACATAACAGGTATTTAATACAGGGGTTTGCGAAGTCATACTCCTGCGGCCGTTTCTCTGTCGGGCAATAACAGAAAGACCGCCTCAAAGTACGGCCTAAGCAATTTGCATGAATTTATTATATTTTACAACGGCTTCGATCTGAGCGTTCTCACGGATGCTGTTGATCTCCTGATAATTGCCCAGAAGGACGCTTACAACATTTCCGTCGATCGCGTTATCAGCCACCATATTATTCAGCACTTTTTTTGCGGCGTCAAAATCCATACCATCGCGATAGGGGCGGTTTTCAGTGATGGCCGTAAATATGTCAGCAACCGCCATGATACGTGAGCCCAATGACAGATTCCCCGCGATATGGAAAGGATAACCGGTTCCGTCCAGTCTTTCGTGATGAAATGACGCCCAGGTGTTTATCGTTCTTAACTGAGTGATAGGTTCAAGGAGCCTGTATGTGTAATACGTGTGCGCACGCATCTCGTTATACTCGTCCACATTCAGCTTGGACGGTTTTTCCAGTATCTCGTCGTTTATCGCGATCTTGCCCAGATCGTGGAGATACCCCGCTATAAGCATCATTTTACACTCGTAAGGCGAAAAACCGATAAGCTGAGCGAGCCTCTGAGCCGTTTTGGCCACGCCGGCGGAATGAGACGCGGTAAAGCGGCTTCTGAAATCGATAACCTTCGAGAATACCAGCGCCAGATCTACGATATCATCGATATCCAGGGTGAGGATGTCGATCAGCCCTTCGTTTGAGATCAGTTTCGCCGGATCGGGAGAGACCAGGTCCAGCCATATATACTCCTTTTTGCTGATCTCAACGAGCGCCTCCACCAGATCGGGCTTGAACACGCTGCCGGCCTTCCGGCGCATTTTTGAGAGAATATCCGGGATCTGCGAGATGATATTTCCGCCGGGGCGTATCACGATGCATGCCTGATCCGCCAGATGGATTATGTGGCTTGCCGGAGGGACGTCCGCCCCCTGATATGTACGCCCGTTTCCGTTATCCCATGGAATATGGTGGAACTTAACGATGCCTGCGGGTTTCTTAAGGGGTTTAAACTCTTCGAGCAGTTTTGCGCCCCGAAACGCATGGCTGTTTGCATATACCGGATGACTTTCGATCAGATCAAGCTTTTCTTTATATGACAGCGCGCCGATGTCATGAACCAACGACGCGATAAACACGTCGTGCTGCGTTTCGACCGGCAGGTTCAATTGCTGCGACAAACGGAACGCGAGATATGCTACCCGTTGATGATGATAGGACAGCTGTTTTGAAATGAGATCTTCGGAATTTGAGATACACGTCAGAAGATCAAACAGATTGATTCTTATTTTGTCCATTTTAGCGCAACACCTCGATAAATCATTTTTGACTGATGCACGACGGCCCCGATCATGCGAACAGGCGGATACGGGGTAATGCCTGCCGCGGCGGCTGCCGGCCCCGGATTTGCATAAAACACCTCACACAGACCGCTGCAGAGGTAAGATCGGCGACCGTGCGTATCTTATCAGCCTTTTTTCATTGCTTCTTTCTTTTTGTTCTTTTCGATATACATATTGGCATCCATACGGCTTAAGAATTCCTTATATGTCTCTTTCGATAAATACCTTGCGTATCCTAAACTATATTCAAGATCATAGTTCAGGCCGGAAGTGCGATTGAAATTCTCCACCGCTTTTTTCAGCCTGGCAATATAGTCAAGTATCGACTCATCCTTATTAAGTCTTTCGATCACGACAAACTCATCGCCGGCGTATCTGGCAATAAAACTGTCCGGCGCCGATACCTTTCTTAGTATTTCCGAAAACAGTTCCAAGGCTTTATCTCCTTCAAAATGGCCGTACTTATCATTGATATTTTTAAAATTATCGATGTCCAGCATTATTCCATAGAGATCTTTATCGCTTCTTACTTTTCTGCACTCGGACTCCAAATAAACGACAAGATGACTGCGATTACTTAACCCCGTGAGATAATCCGTTACGTTCAATTCATTTTGCACACGTATATAGACAATAACAAGCGACAGAGCAAAGGCAGAATATACCAGCGACAATCCGTACCAGCTGGCTTGAACCAGAATACAGATCAGGGGAATGACCATATACGATAAGATCGGATAGTAGTTTCTTCTTGGGATGTTTTTTCGGTTTTTTACGGTTATTACCACGGAATATGCGGCATACAAGATCGTAATGGCGAAGGGGAACAGAGAGTACGGGATGTTTCTTTCAAAGGTATTGTTTTGATCGATCGAGAAATAGACATTATAAAAGATCGATGACAGACTTGCCACAAGATTGATAACAAAGGGTATCAGGGCATAACCGATTAATGTTTTTATTCTCTTCTCATCTTTATATATCTTAAAGTCAACGTAAACAGTCCAGACCAATCCGCATAACGGAGCCAGAGCATAAAGCAGTGCATTTGATATCTTATTTAGCTCATAGGCATAAACAAAGGTCTTACTATCGATATACCAGGAAAACCCGTCGACAAATGTTACGATAATGATCGTAATAACCAACAGATTATAAATTCTCTGGTCCGTTGTCGAATAGTTTATTCTCCTAATATTATTTACTAATATGATCAGCATAAGAATGAGCGTGAAGGTGTCCAGAACAACATTTGTAAAATGATACATTGTTTTCACCGGCCGGTATCGCGTCCGATTTTGCAGAGTCCGAATGTCCGGATAAGAACCCCGGATCTGAACAGGCATCGTCCGCTCAATGATATCCATATTCGCACAAAAGGATCTTCATCAGAGCGTCGTCGGAAGACACTCTGTGTCCCGGTATTCTCCCGAAACTGCCTGTTGAAGCGCTCGGTCAAGCATTTTGTCTTATTATAGGCTATAACGGCCGCTGTTTCCATTGTTTTTGAGAAATACTTAACGGGACAATACTGTTTCGAACGCTTTTGCCGGCGGAAACATAGGCAATTGCACAGGAAAGACCCTAACTTCGGATCCCCGGCATAAACATATGATAATAACGCTGATATCGATACGGTGAGTATCGATATCAGCGTTATTATCTGGTCGAGGCGACAGGATTTGAACCTGCGGCCTCTGCGTCCCGAACGCAGCGCTCTACCAAGCTGAGCCACGCCTCGACGTGCAAGCGCTATTATAACTACCGGCGCGCACGTTGTCAAGCCAATTAATAATGCAAAAAGCGTATTATCTTCTGTGTCTTCGCCTTGATCTGTAGTCCCCTCTGTACTTGCCCGCCGCGATCGCGCGCCGCCGCATTGCATTGTAGAAGATCATGTACGCTATGTAAAGTACAAGGAATATGGGTATTAAGATCAAAACTGTCCTGACCCACGGTTTTCTGAAAAAACCCTTAATTCCGTGAGCCGCAGCCTCGGTGTTTGAACGCTGTACATCCGTAAGGGCAAGAAGCTTTACATTGCCGCAGTATGCTCCGTCGAGATATATGTCCATATCCCCCAGCACGTCGCCTCTTGAGACCGGAGCTTCTATTATACCGTCATTATAGATATTCACCTTCGTCACGAAGAGGCTCTTGTCAAAATCGGTCGGCAGCAGCATGCTGAAGGGCTCCGCCGGATACAGGAGCACGAAGTTTGTGTTCGCGCCGAACTTCACGTTGACCTGCGCCACGGGCAGCGTGACGGAGATGGCCTCCTGCACGGAAAAATGTGAGAATCCCCACTCAAACAGTTTCACTATCTCAACAAAGCTCTGTACTTTCTCTGTCCCGTCCTGCTGCGGTATCCCGCCTGCCCCCATTATGACGCCCAGAAGGCGCAGCTTTCCGTTATCGGCCGTCGAGACAAGGCAGTGCCCGGCAGGAGTAGTGAACCCGGTTTTTATCCCGGAAGCGTATTTATAAAAGTATCCGTCCACCTTTTCCGTCGATATCAGGTAGTTTGTCGTGTACAGCGTGCGTTCCGGGGACATGTTCGTAGCCGGGATCGTGACCGATTTGGTATTGCACATTTTTACGAATTCGGGTATCTGCATTGCCGCGTACGCGATACGGGCAATGTCAGAGGCGCTTGAGTAGTGGTCCTCGTCGTGCAGGCCGTGAGCGTTCGTAAAATGCGTGTTTTTGCATCCAAGGGCGGCGGCCTTCTCATTCATAAGCTCGACGAACCCGCTTATGCTTCCCGACACGTGCTCGGCAATAATGTTGCAGGCCTCGTTCGCAGAGGCCACGAGCGTGGCATATATGAGGCTCTCAAGCGTCATCGTCTCGCCGGCCTTGATATTTATGGTGCTGCCGTGGATGTTCAGCCCGTACGTAACGGCGTTTTCTGAAGCTGTCACGACGTCCGTGAGCTCCGCATTCTCGAGCGCCAGCATAGCCGTCATTATTTTCGTCAGACTGGCCGAATAGAGCCTCTCGTCGGCGTTCTGCCCGAACAGGATCTTTCCTGTATCCATGTCCATGAGGACGGCCGCTTTAGCTTCGACGTGCGTCTGCGGGTAACTGTATGCCTGAACCGGCGCGCATGAAAAACAAAACAGCAGAAGAACTGCTATAAAACACGTCGTCTTATGAATAATTTTCATGGTAATTCACCAAATGTATGTTATACTTGGAAAAGAGGCTGCGTGTATTATAACAAACAACGCTGCAGCTTTCAAACAAAAGGTTAATGTGGGAAGATGGCTAAACACGAAAAGATTATCCTGCTGATAGCCGCGGCTGTGGTATTGTTTGTTTCCGGCTTTTGGCTGGGCGGCAGGCTGTCCTCCGGCAATGTCTCGATAACCGTGGAAAAACTACCGGATCCGGTTTACGCGGCCGGTGCCTCCGCGACTGCCTCACCGCCTCCCGAGACCGCGGCTGTGATCGTCAACATAAACACCGCCACGGCTGACGAGCTTGCGGAACTTGACGGTATCGGCAGCACACTTGCGGAGCGCATAGTCGCATATCGCGAGACGAACGGCGCTTTCCGGGTACCCGAGCAGCTCATGAATGTCGAGGGTATCGGGGAGATAAAATTCAATTCAATAAAAAATTACATAACGGTGAACTAAAAAATGAAGGGGGATATTCGTGAAGATACTGGTCGTTGACGATGAGAAGCTCCTGGTAAAAGGGATAAAGTTCAATCTCGAAAATGAAGGGTATCACGTCGTAGTCGGCTACGACGGTGAGGAAGCCGTGAAACTCGCCCAGAACGAAAAGTTCGATCTGATCATTCTCGACCTTATGATGCCGAAGATCGACGGTCTCGAAGCCTGTATGCGGATACGCGAATTCTCGAGCGTTCCGATCATAATGCTGACGGCAAAAGCGGAGGACACGGACAAACTGCTCGGCTTTGAGTACGGAGCCGACGATTATATAACAAAGCCCTTCAACATTCTTGAACTCAAGGCCCGTATACGCGCCCTGCTGCGCCGCAGCTCACTGACAAACTCCGACCATTCACATCAACTAAGGTCGGGCAACATCGTGCTTGACACTCAGGCGCGGGCCGTGTACTGTGACGGAAAACCGGTTGAGCTTACAGCGAAGGAATTTGACCTTGTAGAGCTTCTGATGCGAAACGCCGGGCGGGTCTACAGCCGCGAAAATCTGCTGAATATCCTTTGGGGCCACAACTATCGGGGCGATATCCGGACGGTCGACGTACATATGAGAAGGCTTCGCGAAAAACTTGAACATACACCCGCTACACCTCAGTACATTATGACCAAATGGGGAGTTGGCTACTATTTCAAAGCTCAGGACCCTGATACAGAAAATTGAAGGAAGCATACAGTTCAAGTTCGCTCTGACATACGTGGCGATCATTCTGGCTGTTCTGATAATCCTGAACACCTACCCCATTGTGACCGCCCAGAACATGGTGTTTGAATCGGAGCGGACTATACTGATAAACCAGGCAAACGTCATCTCATCCTCCCTCGCCGCAATGGAGTCCCTGACGAAGGAGGGCGTCGCCATGGTCATGGACCTGATGGGCAAGGCGGATGTTTCTAAAATACTCGTCACCGACCCGCAGATGAATATCCTCTACGACTCGCTCGACCCGAACGCGTCCGGAAAAGCCGATGCGATAGAAGTGATATCCACCGCCCTCGGAGGGTTCGACGTTTTTCAGTCGTCTTTTCAGGACAGCGTTTTTGTCAGCAGTGCCGCCGTGCCTGTCGTGACGAGCAACGGTACTATCGGTTGCGTATATATATTCAACCGGGAGATCAGGCAGGGCTCCATAATAGTGAATATTCAGAACAATCTGCGCCTTGTCTCTTTTCTTGTGAGTCTTCTGGCGATCGCTCTGAGCATCCTGTTCTCGTCCGTATTCGCGCAAAGAGCCGGCCGCATCCTCCGGTCTATCAAGGTAGTCCGCAAGGGCGATTACAACCACCGGCTTATAATAAGAGGCAACGATGAGTTCGCCCAGCTCGCCTCAGAGTTCAACAGCCTGACAAACAGGCTTGAAAAGACGGAATCGGCGCGCCGGCGCTTCGTATCGGACGCGTCGCACGAACTGCGCACTCCGCTGGCGTCCATAAAGCTGCTCACGGACTCCATCATCAACACCAGCAATATCGATTCACAGACTCTCAAGGAGTTTGTGGAGGATATAGGTTCACAGGCGGACAGGCTCTCAAGGTTGTCCGATAAGCTCCTTTCGCTGTCAAGGCTTGACGAGCAGGACAAATACAACGGCACTACCGTTAACGGCAGCAATACGGTAAAAGTTGTGCTCCGTGACCTGAAGCTCCTTGCCTCGATCAACGGGATCACCTTGCGGGAGGACATCGCTCCGGACTGTATGATCTTCGGCAACGAAGACGAGCTGTACCAGGTGGCGTATAACCTCATAGAAAACGCAATAAAGTACAATGTCGAAAACGGTTCTGTATATGTCACGCTCAAAGTCGTTGAGCCCCGGGTGCATCTCATTGTCGAGGATACGGGCAGAGGCATCCCCCCCGAAGATCTCGACAAGATATTCGAACGGTTTTACAGAGTCGATAAAGCCCGTTCACGCGATATGGGCGGCAGCGGCATCGGTCTGTCGATAGTCAGCGAGGGCGTCAAGCGCTACGGCGGCGAGATAAGGGTGGAAAACGTGCCCGGCGGCGGCGCCCGCTTCACTGCGATATTCCTTCCCGCGCGAAGCGGCGAAGAGAGTATAAAAAGCGCTCCTGCCGAGGATAAAAAAACCAAGGAATAAATAAAGCGTCAGGCAGGCGGGGAGCGCCTGCCTGTGCGGCAGTCCGGGAGGTCTTTATGAAAAAATACAGGATCGAAACAAATTGCGTGCAGGCGGGGTACTCCCCCAAAAACGGGGAGCCGCGCGTGCTGCCGATAAACGCTTCAACCACGTTCAGATACGATTCAAGCGAGAATATGGCGAAGCTCTTCTCCCTCGAAGCCGAAGGACACTTCTATTCCCGGCTTCAGAACCCCACCAGCGACGCGGTGGCGGCGAAGATCGCCGCGCTAGAGGGGGGCGAGTATGCGATGCTCACATCCTCCGGCCAGGCGGCGGTGCTCTTCTCCGTTCTGAACATCTGTGAATCGGGCGATCATCTGGTCTCCTCTTCCGCCGTCTACGGCGGGACGTACAATCTGTTTGCGGTAACTTTAAAGAAGATGGGCATAGACGTGACGTTCATCGACCCCGACAGTGACAGCGAAACGATCCGCGGCGCTTTCAGGAAGAACACCAAGCTGCTCTACGGCGAGACGATCTCAAACCCCACGCTCGTCGTGCTGGACGTGGAACGTTACGCCGGGATCGCTCATGAGTTCGGGGTTCCCCTGATAGTTGACAACACGTTCGCAACACCGATAAACTGCCGCCCGATAGAATGGGGCGCCGATATAGTCGTGCACTCCACCACAAAGTATATGGAAGGCCACGCCTCAACTATAGGAGGGGCGATCGTCGACAGCGGCAATTTCGACTGGATGGCGTACCCGGAACGGTATCCTGGGCTGACGCAGCCGGACGAGTCATATCACGGCAAAGTTTACGCGAGGGATTTCGGCAAAAAAGCCTATATCACGAAAGCTGTCTGCCATCTCATGCGGGATCTCGGAGCCACCCCTTCCCCGTTCGACGCCTTTCTTCTGAACCACGGCCTCGAGAGCCTGCACCTCCGTATGGCCCGCCACTGTTCGAACGCGCTGGCCGTGGCGGAGTATCTTGAAAATGATCCGAGAATTTCATGGGTCAATTATTGCGGCCTGAAAAGCAGCAAATATTACCCCCTCACCCGCAAGTATCTCCCCAACGGCTCCTGCGGCGTCGTATCCTTCGGCGTAAAAGGCGGCAGAGAAGCGGCTACGCGCTTCATGGACAGCCTGGAGCTCGCGGCCATCGTAACGCACGTAGCCGACGCCAGGACCTGCGTTATCCACCCCGCCAGCACGACTCAGAGCCAGCTGACAGAGGAGCAGCTCGCCGCAAGCGGGATAAGCTCGGATCTCATACGCCTGTCTGTGGGCATAGAAAACGTTGAAGACATCATTGAGGATATCGATCAGGCTCTCTCGCAGGCATCAGGTGATCCTGCATGCCCGCCGCCCGTGATAAAAAAGGCACCGTATAACGGGTGAAAAGCCCCGAAAACAAGGCGGCCGGATGCATGATTTTTCTTTGCGTCTTAGCTTTCATTGCTGTTGACAACAGGCCGCTTCCATGCTAATATAACTAGGCTGTTCGCGCGAGTGGTGGAATTGGCAGACTCGCTAGATTCAGGTTCTAGTGTCCAATACGGACGTGGGGGTTCAAGTCCCCCCTCGCGCACCATGCCGAGTGTTCATATAGCATTTTAAAGATGCTGTAAGAACACTCGCTTTTTATGCACAAAACTGCGCGCGGCGTTCTATGTGCCTCATTACTTGCTGGGATAGATTCAATCCATCGTTCAGTGAAATCAGCGTTATACCCTGTCGATTCAAGTAGTTGATGTATTGTGCTGTTTGTTGGTAACCTCTCGCAAGCCGCGAGAGGTCTTTGATTATTAGTACGTCCATCTGTCGATTACACGCCGCCTGTGTCACGAGACGCAGACCCGGACGATTGAGCGATATGCCAGCGCCGTATTCACAGGTAACTCCGGCAATCAGATAACCGTTGTCGGCTGCGAATCGTCTTAGGCTGGACAACTGCGCTTCCATACAAAAATCGCTTTCAGGGCTTTTGCTGGCAATCCGGCAGTACAACCACGCCCTCTTGCTTTCCATACGCACCTCCATCAGCCGACCAGTGTGTTCGGAACATAGTTCACAATAACGCCTTTACGGGTATTGACGGAGACTTCGGGAGACGGCAGCGGCAGAACGTCAGTGATGTCGATTGCGCCGATGCAATTATAATGGATTATCAATCACTGTTCCCGTACGCCATTCACTTTCTCGGCCTGATGGACTTCGATTCTATGCACCAGCTCATTGAGCATCCGGGGTGTGAGTTTCTTTGCGCGGGTGTACTTTCGGACGATGGAGATAAACATATCTGCGGTAACTGCTTGGCTGGCGGATTTTTCAATGGCATCTCTGATTGCCTTGATTTTATCTGTCAGCTCTTTTGTTCGTCCTCATACTTGATGGCGAACTTCGTCAATCGGCGAATCTCTCCGAGAACGACCTGTTCAAGAAAGTCCACTCTGACATAATGTGTAGAGCCGCAAGTGCCTCTGTTGCCCTTGTAGCTGGAGCAGTTGAAATACTTGATCTCCGGGTTTCCTTGATTGAAATGGAAGTGGAGGTTATTTCCGCAGTCAGCGCATACAAGCAGGCCGGAAAACATACAGGTATCGCCGTCATTGGTCTTGTGGCATGTTATCGGCTCTGCGTCTTTGCGTCTGAAATCACTGTTTAGGTGCCGCGTACAGCTCGTCCGCGCTCATGCCGAAGTGTTCCTGTACATACTGTTCAAAGTAGGCCAGTGCGGG
>JAAYAR010000048.1 GCA_012719235.1 Clostridiales bacterium | reverse complement strand
GTGGTTGGAGCCTTTCAAGAACCATCTGGTGGTAGGAGAACTAAACCAATCCACAGCATCCTCTACAGTGTAGCACAGCCCTTGGAGAGGGGCTCTAATAACTACTACTCTATAATACAAGGAGAACGGGCGGCGCCCCGAAGCCAAATGAAGTATAAATATCTGTTTGAACCCATCACGATCGGTGACAAGATGTTTCGCAACCGTATCTTCGCTGCGCCGACGGGCGCGCAGAACATGACGCCCGAGGGCTTTCCAACTCCGGACATGTGCACGTACTATGAGATGAAAGCGATGGGCGGCGCGGCTTCAGTCTGCGTCGGAGAGGGCTTGGTGGATTCTTCTACCGGCAGGAGCAACCACTTCCATCCAATGCTCGACAACATCATGGGCAAGCCCCATTTCAGCGCGCTGGCACGGAGCATCTGCCGGCACGGAGCCGTGGCGGCTATGGAGCTTCAGCACGCCGGAGCATCCGCGAAGATATCGAAAGAAAAGTCTGGTGTTTGCTATTCCTCAGTTAACATGATGACGCGTTACGGTTATGAAGCCGGAGAGATGCCGCCCGAAATCATAGAGAAAACAATAAGAGCCTTCGGTGACGCCGCGCTTTTCCTTAAGCAGTGCGGTTTCGGAATGGTCCTGATACACGGCGGACACGGCTGGCTGCTGTCCCAGTTCCTATCCCCCGGCGTCAACAAGCGCAAAGACGAGTGGGGCGGAAGTTTTGAAAACAGAATGCGTCTCCCTCTTGCCATAATTTCCGACATCAGAAAAAAGTGCGGCCGTGGTTTCCCGATAGAGTTCAGGATGAGCGGTACAGAGTGTACCGAAACAGGCTATGACATCGATGAGGGCGTCCGCATCGCGAAGGCCCTCGACGGCAAGGTTGATATCATCCACGTTTCAACCGGCAGCCATGAAGACGACGAATCGTTCTACATAACGCATCCGACAATGTTCCTTGACGAGGGCTGTAACGTCAAGTACGCTGCGGAGATCAAAAAGCACGTATGTACCCCGGTGGCAACAGTCGGCGGGCACGTGGAACCTTCCATGATGGAAGAAGTGATAGCATCCGGGCAGGCAGACATAGTCGAGGTCGCAAGGGAGCTCATATGCGATCCTTTCTTCCCTCGAAAAGCGCGCGAGGGGCGTGAAGGCGACATCCGCAAATGTATGCGCTGCCTGAGCTGTTTTTCCTCAATCATTGATAACGGCTTTTTCTCGTGTGCCATCAACCCCGTGACAAGCAACGAAACGCAGGTGCTCTATGACAACGAAAACGTTGAAACAAAAAAAGTCCTTGTTGTCGGCGGGGGTATCGGGGGTATGCAGGCGGCACTGACGGCGGCCGGGCGCGGGCACGACGTGATTTTGTGCGAGAAAACCGACCGCCTGGGCGGAGTGCTGCTATGCGAGGATAAGGTTCCGTTTAAATCAAGACTGAAAGACTACATATCCTATCAGGTGAAGGCCATTGCGGATGCCGGCGTCGATATACGGCTGAACACCCGGGTGACGCCGGAATACGCTAAGACCGTCGGAGCCGACGTAATAATAGCATCACTCGGCGCTGTACCGAGCGTCCCGAAGATCCCGGGAATAAACGGAGAAAACGTGCTGGGCGCTGTTGACGCTTACTTTAACGAGAGCAGGGTCGGAAATAAGGTCGTTATTCTCGGAGGCGGCCTCGTCGGCTCGGAACTCGGCCTCTACCTGAGCATCCGGGGCAGAGAAGTGACGATACTCGAGATGCTCCCCGAGCTGAACTTCGGAGAGAATTTTCTGCACGGCCGCGGTCTGTTTTATGAGCTCCGCCGCAGGGGCATCGGAATAAACCTGTCAACAAAAGCCGTCGAAATAAACGAAAAGGGCGTCGTCGCGCAAAAAGACAGTGAAACCGTATTGTATGAAGCCGATACCGTTATCTATGCTACAGGTATGGATCCCCTGAGAGATGAGGCCGCCTCCCTGCGTTTCTGCGCTCCCGAGTTCCACCAGCTGGGCGACTGTCTCGCTCCGAGGAATATCAAGGCAGCTACATCAGCCGCATTTCAGGCCGCCCGGGACATCGGACGCTATTTTTAGTCAGAATACGGCACCGGAACCGCAGCGTTTGTCAGCGCCGAACGGATATCTTGCGGACGGATGCGTACGGAAGATCATCTAAATCGAGTATCGGCAGAAAAACGTATACCCGTATAAAAAAATAAGACGAGGTGTTTGCATTCGCAAAACCCGTCTTATTTTTTCACCAGAATGACCGGAAAACGCCGACCTCAGCTTCACGTTCGGCAGTCTCCCCCGAAGGCTCTTAACCGGGATAAATTACAATGCGGATCAGAGCCGGGATGCCGCGCGTGGTACGTATCTTTTCCCGGTCAGGACAATACCGAAAACCTGTTCTTTGCCCACTCCGCCGCGCTTCCGGCGTCCGGTGTATATGCGTCAGCCCCGACAGAATCTGCAAAGCTCTGTGTGACGGGCGCGCCTCCCACCATAATGGTCACCTGATCGCGCAGTCCCGCCTCTTTAAGGGCTTCTATCGTCAGTCGCACCTGAGCTATCGTCGTTGTCAGGAGAGCGCTGATAGCGATAATTTTCGTATCGGGGTTTCTTTTCAGCTCCTCAACGAATTTTCCGGGAGGAACATCTACTCCAAGGTCAATGACCTCAAAACCGACGCCCTCCAGCATCATGGCGACAAGATTCTTTCCTATATCGTGAAGATCGCCCTCTACAGTGCCTATTATGACTTTTCCTCTTTGAACCGAAGACTTGCTCGCAAGGTACGGCTGCAGCACGGCTACACCTTTTTTCATCGCACGCGCGGCGACAAGCATCTCGGGTACAAAGATCTCGTTGTCGCGGAATCTTTGCCCGATCACTTCCATTGCCGCCATCATTCCGTCTTTCAGAATCGTCTGCGGGTCTACTCCATCCCTGAGCGCCTCATTTATAAGGTCAACAGCTTCTTTATTCTTTCCGTTCTCGACCGCCTCGGCGATCCGCTGTAAAGACGCCATATCCAGTCCTCCTTTTCGAATATCCTCTGTTCAGTCGATGATGTCATACAGGCTCTGCCTGTAGTAGTATGATTCAACCGTCTTGAAAAATATATCGATGTTCTCGAAATCAGTCAAAGGCGGTACATCGCAGCCGGATGAAATGACAAAATTTCTGTACCCGCCGCATGCTTCCAGCAGCCTGGTCGTCTCAAGCCTGATCTGCGTGGGCGTACCGTTGTTGAATAAGCGCGAAGGGCTTATGTTGCCCATCACGAGATAGTTGCGCGGTATCAGCTTCAACATGTTCTGCATGTTTATGGAATCGCCGAAATGGAACGCAATGCACCCCGTGTCCAGGATCTGTTCAGAAAGCTTTTCGACCGCACTGCCGCAATTGTGGTATATGACAACGAAGTTCTTGTCCTGTACGGCATCGACGAACTGTCTGACGTAGTCGCTGGAAAACTCGCTCATAAGTTCGGGCGAGAGCAGACCGGCGAGCGGCTCGGCTAGGATCACGCCGTTTGCGCCTGCTTCCTTTAACGCTTTGCAGTATTTGACAGCAAATTCCGTACCTTTTTTAAGGACCGTATGGAGCATCTCCGGTTCCTCATAGCAGTAGACCATCACGTTATTCACGTTCATAAGGCGTCCGGCAAGAGAAAACGGGCCGATGCAATTTGCGATCACCGGGCGGTCTGAGATGAGCTTGACCGCTTTTCGGATCCCCTCCACCGTGATGCCCGTGCGGCCGTCGCCTACCTCGGGAACTCTGAGACTGTTCGCCTGCTCCTCCGTTTCGACTATGCTGCCCGTGATGGTGGGAACGTCATCGACTCCGTACACTGCATTCGCGCCGAAAGCCTCGGCTTCAACGGAAAGATCCATGTAGCTTACTGCAGCGGGCATATCGTAGCGGTCGGCAATCAGGCGCATTCCCAGCGCCTGATAGGAACTGTTTGCAACAAGTTCACGCACGGTTACGTAGAGCAGCTGGACTGACGGATAGGTAACAAGAGGAAAGGCCTTTTTTCTGCCGCCGTATATCAGGCCGTCTACCCAGTTATACATATTCATATTGTCGTCCTCCTATGGCGGGTCTTCCGCCTCTTTAGCTCGTTGCTTGTGCCTGACGTCATACTTCTGTGCCGAATAACAGCAGTTCTTGTCATATATTATACCATATTGTCAGGCGAAATGGAATCGATTTATTAGTTATTTATTCCGTTAATTATTGAATATTCGGCTGCGTTTTGAGCAACATGCACAAGGTCCGCATTTGCGAACCGGTTTCTTAAAAAAGCTCCGGGTCTCCTGCGCCGTTCGGAACATGTCGGTGTAATTATACTTTTCCGTATCAGGCGCGGATATTCCCCCGACGCATGATTGACCGCTTTTCCAGCGGCTGCGGCCCGGGGCACATCTCAGCTGCTCACCGCGGTCCGGGGCGGCCGATGTGCGTACTTGACGCGTTGAATGCTCTCGTCCGTGACGAGAAAGATTACGGCCGATTGCACAGGGGGCCGGAAAACAGCAGCCCGGATGCGCCTGACAGGCGTCATCCGGGCTTACAAATATGGGGGAGAACTTATTGTACGATGTGGCAGGCTACGAAGTGATCGGGTTCAACCTCTCTGAACTCAGGTGAGACCGTGCGGCACTCTTCCTTTACGAAGGGGCAGCGCGCCGCGAAACGGCAGCCCGGCTTGGGATTGATCGGCGATGTGACCTCGCCCTTCATGACCTCGGCTTCCTTGCCCTTATATGAAGCGTCGGGAACAGGGATAGCTGTCAGCAGCGCTTTCGTGTACGGATGGAGCGGGTTTTCAAACAGGCGATCCGAGGGAGCCATCTCAGCCATCTTGCCCAGATAGAGGACGAGGATATCGTTTGAGATATGCTTTACGACCGAGAGGTCATGGGTGATGAATATATACGTCAGCCCGAGCTGATCTTTAAGGTCCATCATGAGGTTAAGAATCTGAGCCTGGATCGACACGTCAAGCGCAGAGACCGGCTCGTCGCAGACGATGAACTCCGGATTGAGCGCCAGCGCACGGGCAACGCCGATCCTCTGGCGGCGTCCGCCGTCGAGCTCGTGCGGGTACGTATTGACGTACCGGTCGTCGAGTCCGACGAGATCCATCAGTTCTTTAACGCGGTTTTCACGATCATACTTCTCCGCATATACCTTGTGGATCTTTAAAGGTTCCTCAATGATCTGCGAAACAGTCATCTTCGGGTCAAGGGAGGAGAAGGGGTCCTGAAAGATGATCTGCATCTGGCGGCGGTACGGGAGCATCTCCCTCTTCTTCTTGAAGGTGATATCCTCGCCTTTGAAAAAGATCTGGCCGTCGGTCGACTCGATCAGTTTCAATACCGTGCGCCCGAGTGTGGACTTTCCGCAGCCGGACTCTCCGACAACACCGAGAGTGCGGCCTCTATACAGTTTCAGAGTTATGTCGTCGACCGCGTGAAGAAGACCTGCGGGGTTGTCGAAATATTTCTTCAGGTGCACTAATTCAAGCAGCGGTGTCTCACTCATACTGCCGCCTCCTTTCCAGCCAGCAGCCAGCACTGGCACTTGTAATCGCCTTCGTAATAGACGGGAACATTACCCTCCTTGCAGACTTCCATGCACTGGGGGCAGCGGGGGTGGAACTTGCATCCCGAGGGCAGCTCGGACGGGTGCGGAGTAAGCCCGAAGATGGGATGCAGACGGTCTGTCTTTTCGTTGATGTTGGGGATGGAGCCGAAAAGCCCCTTGGTATACGGGTGGTGCGGGCGGGACTTGTCAAATATCTCCTCAAGCGTTCCGTACTCGATGATCTCGCCGGCATACATGATGGCAACTTTGTCACAGAAGTTCGCCACAATGCCGAGGTCGTGGGTTATCAGAATGACTGATGAATGCAGCTCCCTCTGGAGGTTTCTCATCATCTTGATGACCTGCGCCTGTATCGTAACGTCAAGAGCGGTCGTGGGTTCATCGGCGATCAGCAGATCCGGGTTGCAGGCTATCGCGATCGCGATCATAACCCTTTGTTTCATGCCGCCGGAGAACTGGTGAGGGAACTCCCTCTTTCTGGATGTGGGGATACCGACCATGCTGAGAATGCTGTCGACTCTGTCGCTGACTTCCTGGGGATGTATGCCCTCGTTATGGATCCTGATAACGTCTGCTATCTGTTCGCCTATACGGAACACCGGGTTCAGGCTTGTCATCGGATCCTGGAATATCATCGAGATATGTCTGCCGCGGATCTTCCGGATCTCTTTCTCGTCGAGTTTCAACAGATCCTTGCCTTGAAAGAGGATCTCGCCTTCAACTTCCGACGTATATTTCGGAAGCAGGCTCAGAAGACTGAGCGCCGTGGTCGTCTTTCCCGCGCCTGTCTCTCCGACGAGGCCGAGGACCTCTCCCTTGTTAAGCTTCAGGTTGACGTGGTTTACCGCGCGGGAAATAATGCCGTCAGTCGTATATCGTACGCTGAGATCTTTCAGTTCAAGCAATGTTTCGCTCATCTGTGTGCCTCCTTACGCTTTACCCTTGAGCTGCGGGTCAAACGCATCTCTAAGGCAGTCCCCGAAAGTATTGATTGAGAGAGACGTAAAGACCAGCGCAATGCCCGGTACAAAGACCATGAACGGATAACGCATCATATATGTCAGGCCTTCATTGAGCATGGAGCCCCATTCCGGGCGGGGCGGCTTGATTCCAAGACCGATAAAGCTCAGCGTGGCAACGATCAGGATGTTGCCTGCGATGTTGCTGGCGCCCTGAATGATAATGATGCTCATAATGTTCGGGATCAGGTGCTTAAACATAATGTGTCCGGCCGAGCCTCCGAGAGCCATGGAGGATTCGACATACTCCATCTGCGCCACGGAGATCGCGACACTTCGGACCATTCTTGTGTGTATGGAGATACCGCCTATCGTGATTGCGGTAACGAGCTGCCAGATGCCGTTTCCGAGACCGGAACAGATAGCAAGGCTGATAATAATGTGCGGCACGGAGCTCAGGATGTCTATAATGCGCATGATTATCAGGTCCGCTTTTCCGCCGTACAGAGCGCATATGCAAGCAAGGACCGTGCCAAGGAACAGGGCAAGGAACGTTGAGCCGATACCTATCAGCAGCGCGACGCGGGTGCCGTGGAATATTCTGGCCCCCATATCTCGTCCGAGATGGTCGCAGCCCAGCCAGTGGCTCCAATCCTGAAACGGTTTAAGCAGCTTTAGGCTCGCCTGCTGTTCGATCGCCCAGGTCTTATACGGATATACAAAATCTGCTATGACAGCAATCAATACTACGAAAATAACGGCGCCCAGAGAGATCATCGCGAGTTTGCGGCCTCTGAGTCTTCTCCAGACTTCTCTGCCCTGACTGTTTCTTTTTAGGGAACTCTTCTTGGCAGCTTTTTCGCTTGCAGATATCTTAGCCATATTACGCCGCCTCCTTCGTTACTCTGTGCTTGACTTTTTTGCTTCTTTTTACGGAAACAAATGTCGCCTTGATCCTCGGGTCGACAAGAGCATAGCTCAGGTCGATCAGGAGCATCATCAAACAAGTGATAGTTGCGAGCATGATCGCCGCCGCCATGATCATCGGGATATCCTTGGAGTTGATAGCCTCAACGACTTTGGAACCGAGACCGGGCATCGCGAACACGTTCTCGATAACGACCGTGCCGCCCAGCATCATCGCAAAGACCGATCCCGCTATCGTTATCATGGGGAGCAGACCGTTGCGGAGAGCGTCCCTGTAAATGACGGTCCTCTCGCTGGCGCCCTTGCTGCGGGCCGTGCGCACATAGTCCTTGCGTATACAGTCAAGCATCGAGCTGCGCACCTGGCGCATATAGAACGCAGCGCCCGGCAAGACCTGAGTTATTACCGGCAAGATCCAGTGCTTCGGTGTTGAAACGCCGTATGTAGGCAGCCATTTCAGTTTCATTGAAAAAATCAGCAGCAACACCAGCGCAAACCAGAATGCCGGGATCGAGCCGATGATCTTACAGACAACGTTGAGTGTCTCGTCGATCCATGAGTATTGTTTTACCGCCGCGATGACACCCATCGGTATGCCTAGCGCTACGGTCAGCACCGTTGTTATTGCGGCGAATTTCAGAGTCGTCGGAATGCGGTCTCCTATCTCTTTCCAGACAGGACCCCTCGTCTTGAACGACATACCGAAATCGCCATGGACCACAACATCCCACACCCAGTTTGCATACTGGACGATAACAGGTCTGTCGAGCCCGAGTTCATGCTGCAGGTTGTAGTAATCTTCCGGTGAGTACTGCTGCGGCAGCATCTGCGTGATCGCATCAGCCTTGGACAGACTCAGAAAGAAGAAGATGAGGAGCGCAATAACCAGCAGCATAAATGGTATCATGATGATGCGTTTAATTGTGTATTTTAGCATATACAATTCTCCTTGCGTCTGGATTTCATGGCGCACGCACTTTTCCCATTTGGCTGCGACGGGATCGCCCGATCGCGTACGCCATGTTTTAAGGAAATTTGCCAATTGGGTGCCGGAGTATTCCTCCGACGTCGCGTACAAAAGGTTTCGGGGATAGTACCCGTCCGCCTTGCACGCGGCTTTCGCAGCGTTGCATCCCTTTCCGGCGGGATGTGCATGCCGGATCGTTCGCGGACGTCAAAAGGAACACTTTAATTCATCGCAGACCTCCCATCGTAGTCCTCCCATTAAATAAATATACTAAAAATCCATCTGCCTGCCGCAGTTCCTGTGACGTGCAGCGGCAGAGGCTGAGTTCGACATATTTATCACCTGTGAGCCGGGATCCCCGGCTCGCAGAGGGCGGGCAAAACTATGTACATGACGCAGAGACCTGCGCCATACCGGACGGGCTCTCCGAATGCGGCCAACAATAACCGGATAAAAAAAGCGACACAAAACATGCATGCAGCCCGGTTTACACATTTTGTCTGTCATTTTGATCAGCATTGCGACCGAAAAGCAGAAAGTCTATGTCATTCTAGCAAACTCTGTACTCTTTGTGAATAGCAAATTAGTAAACACGCATTCGCCAAAAAGAAAAGCTAATAGTGTACAAATTTTGAGCAACATGTATAGTTACTATATACAAAACAGGCCTGAAAGCGGCCTTTTTTGACCGCAGCGAAGTGTTTTTTCAATGCTCTCGGACCCGACAAAAAGTTTCATGTTGAAAAGAAAGGGCTCTTGTGATATTATAATGTATAATAATGTATAATTTTGCATGCGAAATGTAATATCACGCGAGAGGGGATGGGCAACAGGATGGACACACTGTATCTCGAGCGTTTTCTGATCGTCGCAGAGCAAAAGAGTTTTACAAAAGCGGCAAACCAGTTATTTCTCAGCACATCGACGGTGAGTAAGAGCGTCGTCTATCTTGAGGAGAGCCTGGGAGTCAAATTGCTCAACCGCTCCAACCAGTCAGTAGAACTTACAAAATGCGGTGAACTTCTTGTCGACAGGGGAAAAGAACTCATAAAGGAACTGAAGCAGCTTAAAGCCGAACTTAATCAATTGATGGAGCGCCCGGGAAACACCTTGAATATCTTCAGAGTGACCGCTTTCAGTCCTTCGTTTCTTGCGGCATATCGCAGATACTCAAATCAATACCCCGACGATATAGTTCAGATATATACTCACACGCCTACGGGAGTGGCAAAAGCTCTCGAGAGCGGGATCGCGGACGCCGGCCTCATAGTAGACTACGACAAGTCCTGGGAAAAGCAGGGCTTCCAGACGAGAGTTCTCGGTCAGGACCGTTACTGCGCTGTCGTTTCGATGAATCACCCGTTTGCCGAGCGCAGGGAGATCGTACTTGATGATCTTGCGGGGGAACGAATTCTGGCGTTGAGTCCGAACCGGCCCGAGTACAGCGAGGCCGTATCACAGGCGCATACGCGGCTTCTCGGTCTGCTGATGGAGCACCAGGCGAACGTCACCACGTTCAACAGCGACGAAACACTGATGTTTCAACTCAGAGCGGGACTGGGGATATCGATCCTCGGCAAACCGGCGGCACTTGAACTATACCCTGATATGCGCCATATCGATCTGGTGGATTTTGATAGCTATACGCAGATTTTTCTTGCCTGGAAGCAGTGCAACGGAAATCCGGCATTGACGCAGTTTCTGGAACTCATATAGAACCCCGTCGAATGTTAATCAATATACACCAATACCCACGATCCTGCAAATGTAATTATTGTATATATCAACTATCGGAATAATATGCGCCCCTTTCCCGATCAATCCCCGGTTACGGGTAGATCGGAAAAGGGGCGCCGTTATATGCCCGACCGTGTCCTATCACACACCGGTCTTCAGGTCATGGGGCAGCGGTCAATGTGTCGGCCTATACTATGAGGCTGCATATCAGCTGAGAAAACGCAGCGGGGTCGTCGATAGGCAGACCCGCGATCAGACAGGCCTGGCCGTACAGGAGTTCACACAGCTTTTTTGCCCTATCAGGGTCTTCCTTTACGGCCTGCTCGAGTTTTGAGACGATCTCGTGGCCGGGGTTCAACTGAAGGATCCTCTGAGCCATTATCTCCTCCGACTGCTCGCGGCGGAAGCTCTTAAGATATTTCTCCATTTCAAAGGACAGTCCGCCTTCCGCCGTAAGGCAGACCGGCTGAGAGATGAGCTGCCTTGATATTCGCGCTTCCTTTATTTTGCCGCCGAGCGCGTCTTTGACAAAGTCGAGCAGTTCCTTGTACTGCTGAGCGTCTTTGTCGGCTTTCTCTTTATCTTCATCGCCGAGCAGTTCCTCGTCATCGTTGACCGATTTAAACTGCTTGCCCTCGTATTCCCTCAACGCCTGTATAGCAAACTCATCTATGTTGTCTGTGAGATAGAGCATCTCCCAGCCTTTTTTCTTGATGACCTCAGTCTGCGGCAGCTTATCGATCTTTGCTATATCCTCGCCGCCCGCATAGTAGATATACTTCTGATCCTCGCTCATGCGCGAGACGTAATCTTTCAGGCTGACCAGCTTATGTTCGGTAGAGGAGTAGTACATCAAAAGGTCCTTGAGCGTATCAGCCGCCATACCATAGGACGCAAGGATGCCGTATTTCAGCTGAATGCCGAATAGCCTGAAGAACTTTTCGTATTCCTCGGGTTCGCTCTCCATCATTCGCTGCAGCTCCGATTTTATCTTCTTTTCAAGATTTGTAGCTATTAGTTTGACCTGACGGCTGTGCTGCAGCGTCTCTCTTGAAATGTTGAGACTGATGTCCTGGGTGTCAACAACTCCCTTAATGAATCTGAAGTGATCAGGCAGCATCTCCTCGCAGGATTCCATGATAAGGACACCGCTGGAATACAGCTGCAGCCCTTTTTTGTATTCCGCGGTGAAATAATCGTACGGGACCTCACCCGGAATGAACAGCAGGGCTTTAAACATGACCTGTCCCTCCGCGATGACGGTAATTACACGCAGAGGCTTGTCGGAACGCATGAATTTTTCGGCGTAAAAGTCCTCGTAATCCTCTTTCCTGACCTCGTTTTTAGTGCGCTGCCAGATAGGGATCATGCTGTTGAGCGTAACGTCTTCGGTATAATCCTCATACCGCGGCGTCTTGTCGTCGTCGCTCTGAACGCGGCGCGTGCGCTGCATCTTGAGTTTTATGGGGTATCGGATATAGTCCGAGTATTTTTTCACGAGGCTCTGGATCGTGTACTGTTCTAAATATTTCCCATAGTTCTCATCTTCGGTGTCACTTTTGATATGCATGATGACCTCGGTTCCCGCGCCGTCCATTTCACAGGGTGTGACCGTGTAGCCGTCCACACCCGAGGAAGTCCAGCACCAGGCATCTTCCGCACCGTACCGGCGGCTTTTTACGGTCACTTTGTCGCTCACCATAAACGCCGAGTAGAAACCGACTCCGAATTTCCCTATGATATCGATATCGTCCATTTTTTCCATCTCATCACGGAACTTCTGAGAACCGCTCCGGGCAATGGTACCGAGATTCGACTCCAGCTCCTCTTTCGTCATTCCGATACCGTTGTCCTTGACAGAAAGCAGCCTGTTCTCCTTGTCGATATCGATGCGTATAACGAAGTCCTCCCGGGACATACCGACGCTGCTGTCAGTGAGCGCCATATAACACAACTTGTCCTCGGCGTCGCTCGCATTTGAAATGATCTCCCTGAGAAAAATCTCTTTGTTCGTATATATGGAGTTGATCATAAGATCGAGCAGGCGCTTTGACTCCGCCTTAAACTGTTTTTTCGCCATAGCAAAACCTCCTGTCATTCGCCTTAGCACTCATAATAAAAGAGTGCTAATCTAATATAATACATGCATTTAAGGATTTCAATAATTATTTCCCATATTTGCAAAAAAGTTTCCGCCGGAAACTCCGGATCAGGCCATTCGGCTGTACGGACATAACGACGGGGTGCCCGGCTCTGTGCGGCCGAACACCCCGCGTATTCTTCACGTTAACCGGCGTCTAGCGTACATGGCAGATGCACTTCACGCTCTGCCCTTTGTACGTGGCTGTTATGATCGTCCTTCCCGTTCCCACGCCCGTGACCTCACCGTCGGAGTCGATAGAAGCGACGCTTGAATTATCTGTGGACCAGGTTACGCCCTCTGTTGTTCTTACGCCGTTTACATCCACGTACATCTGTACTTTTTCACCGACATTTATCGACTGCTCACCGGAGAACGTTGCCGCCGTAAAGTACAGATTATAGATCTTCAGCACGAACTCTTCTTCACCGCCGCTGCTTTCGGAAGGTTCCGGTGAAACGGGGGTCTCTCCGACCGTGACGATGCATGAAGCGCTCTTGCCGCCGGCGCGGGCAACTATCTTTACAGTCCCGTCCCCGACAGCTGTCACAAGGCCGTCTTCATCCACCACAGCGACATCCGTGTCGGAACTCTCCCATTTGAGCAGCCCCTGCGCCGCGGCAGGATAAATGTCCGCCGAGAGCTGAACCGTATCACCGGGCCCATCGAGCTTTGCTTCATACATACCGAGCACAATAGAATCCACGGATACGGGCGTCTCTTCAGGATCGGGGGTTGTTACGGGTTCCCCGGTGTCCTCAACGTTTGGTTCCTCTCCCGTCTCCTCCGGCTGAACCGTCTGTGAGTAGCCCGGAGTCGGCTGCGGGGCCTTGTCCTTATCTTTTTTGAAGAAACCGGGGTTAAGCGCGCTGTACACCAATAAAACGGCGGCTGCTATGGCTGCAAGAGCCACTACTATCACGACTACGCTGACCCAGGCCCTGCTTTTTCTTTCGAGCCTGCTGCCTCCTTTGGCCCTTGTCTGGCAGTAAGGGCAGCGGATCAGGTCCTCGGCATACCGCTGTTTACATTGCCTGCACTTTCTGGTCTTTGCCAAAGTCACGCCTCCTCCCGGAAAATATCTGCCTGCTGCGCCACAATTCTACAATCTTCACCGTAATTCGTCAATAGCCTAAAGCTTGTACGCACCCGGGCGGGACGTCCGAACCGCGCGGTACCCCGCGGCGCGAGCGGCTCCGGGCCCAAGCGCGGCAGCCCCTCGCGCCATTTAAGCGCTATATGCGCCGCCGGCAATATTTATGTAGATATTTTTTTGGAATATTGTCACGCGGAGTGCGTTTTCTGTTATAATAATGTTTACTGATTTCAACAGACAGCATCGGGGAAGCACGGTTCATGTCCGGAAACGGGGCAAACAGTCCCCGGAAACAGCCAAAGCCAGTCCCGGGCATTTTCGTACTGTTGCAACCCTTAGATTTGTGAGGACATAACCAAATGTCAGTTTCCGATTCAATCAGCGTCAAAGGCGCACGCGCAAACAATCTGAAGAGCATCGATATCGATATACCGCGAAACAAACTGGTAGTCATGACGGGGATATCCGGTTCCGGAAAGAGTTCCCTGGCCTTCGATACCATCTATGCCGAGGGACAGCGCAGATATATAGAGTCGCTGTCCGCCTATGCCAGACAGTTTTTAGGTCAGCTTGACAAACCCGACGTTGACTCGATAGAAGGGCTCTCCCCCGCCATTTCCATCGATCAAAAGACGACTTCACACAATCCGCGCTCGACCGTAGGCACAGTCACGGAAATATACGACTATCTGCGCCTGCTCTGGGCGCGAATCGGCATACCGCACTGCCCGGAGTGCGGCAAAGAGATCCGTCAGCAAACGATCGACCAGATCACCGACCAGATACTCGCCCTGCCCCGGGAGACACGCATCCAGATCCTGGCGCCTGTCGTTCGCTCAAGAAAGGGGGAACACGCGAAGGTTTTCGAGGACGCGCGCCGCAGCGGTTTCGTTCGCGCACGTGTCGACGGTATAGCGTACGATCTGTCGGAAGACATCAGGCTTGAAAAGAACATCAAACATACCGTCGAGATCGTGGTGGACCGCCTGATCATTCGCGAGGGAATAGCCCGGCGACTGACGGATTCCCTGGAGACCGCGACCTCTCTTTCCGGCGGCATTGTCGTTGTGGACCTTGTAGGCGAGGGGCGTGATCTGATGTTTTCCCTGAATTACGCCTGTGATGACTGCGGCATATCCATCGAGGAGATGCAGCCGCGGATGTTCTCTTTCAACAACCCGTTCGGCGCTTGCCCGGAGTGCACCGGTCTTGGCGCACAGCTCAAGATAAGCGAAGATCTGATCATACCGAACCGCGCCCTCTCGATCTCCGAAGGGGCTATCAGCGGCAGCAACTGGGGAAATATAAAGTCTGACAGCATCACGAGGATGTACCTTGAAGCTCTTGCGAAAAGATACGGCTTCTCTTTCTCCCAGCCTATCAGTACTATGACAAAAACTCAGCTGGATGCGATCCTGTACGGTACAAAAGGAGAAAAACTCGAGCTGCACTACGACAGGGAGCGGGGTAAAGGTGTCCTTCGCCAGCCCTTTGAGGGAATCATCAACAATCTTGAGCGGCGCTATAAGGAGACGCAGAGCGACTCTATGCGCAGAGAGCTCGAAGCGTACATGACCTCACAGCCCTGTCCTGTGTGCGGTGGAAAAAGGCTCTCAAAAACAAGCCTCAGCGTCACCGTGGGGGGCGTCAACATCTATGATTTTACTTCGCTGCCGATCACAAAGGCTATTGAGTTTATCAGAAATCTGAAACTTGGAGAGAAAGAAGCGGTCATTGCCGAACGTGTTGTCAAGGAGATACTGGCGCGGCTCGAGTTCCTCCGCTCCGTCGGACTTGATTATCTCACGCTCTCCCGCTCGGTCGACAGCCTTTCCGGAGGAGAAAATCAGCGCATCCGCCTGGCTACACAGATCGGTTCATCACTGGTAGGCGTTTTGTATATACTTGACGAACCCAGTATCGGCCTTCACCAGCGCGACAATATGAAACTTCTGAACACTCTTTTCCGGCTTCGGGACCTCGGAAACACGATCATTGTCGTTGAGCACGACGAGGAGACGATCGCCGCCGCAGACTGTGTTGTGGATATCGGGCCGGGCGCCGGCATCCACGGAGGAAACATCGTTTTCGCGGGAACGCCGGAAGAACTGTGCCGCTGCGATGAGTCGATAACGGGCAGATACCTTTCCGGAAAGGAAAAAATACCTGTTCCGGCCGTCCGGCGCAAAGGCAACGGTAAAATGTTGACCGTGCGCGGCGCCGCCGTAAACAATCTCAAATCCATCGACGTATCGATACCTCTCGGCACGCTCACGTGTATCACGGGAGTCTCGGGGAGCGGAAAATCTTCTCTTGTCAACGAGATCCTCTATAAAGCGCTCGCAGCTTCCTTGAACAGGGCTCGCACCCGCCCCGGTAAACACGACCGCATTGAGGGCATGGAATATCTGGACAAGGTCATAAGTATCGACCAGAGCCCGATAGGCCGCACTCCGCGCTCAAATCCCGCGACATATATCGGGCTTTTCAATGACATCAGGGAGCTCTTCGCATCGACGCAGGACGCGAAAGCGCGCGGGTACGGCCCCGGACGCTTCTCGTTCAACGTTCGCGGCGGCCGCTGCGAGACGTGCAGCGGCGACGGCATGATAAAGATCGAGATGCTCTTTCTCCCGAACGTCTACGTGCCCTGCGAGGTGTGTAAGGGAAAACGATATAACCGTGAAACACTCGACGTACACTATAAAGGCAAAAACATATCGGACGTTCTCGATATGACTGCGGAAGAAGCTCTCGAGTTCTTCGCGCCGGTCCCGAAAATCGCCGCGAGACTGCGGACCCTGTGCGATGTGGGCCTTGAGTATGTAAAGCTGGGCCACTCGTCAACAAATCTCTCCGGAGGCGAGGCGCAGCGCGTAAAGCTGGCTTACGAGCTCTCAAAACGGTCAACGGGAAACACTTTCTATATCCTCGACGAGCCGACGACCGGCCTTCATACCGCCGACGTTCATAAGCTCACAGAGATCCTGAACCGCTTCGTAAATGAGGGCAACACGGTAGTCGTTATCGAGCACAACCTTGAGGTTATTAAAACAGCCGACTATATCATCGATCTCGGACCCGAGGGCGGTGACGGCGGCGGGGAAGTCGTTTGCTGCGGAACCCCCGAGGAAGTTGCCGCTGTGCCCGAGTCTTATACGGGACAATACCTGAAAAAAATGTTGTAAAGGATCTGTGCATATGAAGAAAGCAAAGATAACCGCGATCGTGAGGCGCTACATTGATCACGAGGTCGCGCGAACCTCGGCTGCGCTGACATATTATCTTGTTTTCGCTTTCTTTCCTTTCCTCATTGTCGTCTGTATCAGCCTTTCGCGCGGGAACGTTCTCGATTTTCTTACAACAAGCCTTTCGAATATCATACCCCGCCAGGTCCTTGAACTGGCTTCGTCCTATATTCAGCACGTGGAATCAATAGACTCGGGACAACTGTTCGGCTGGGGAATAGTTCTTATGCTCTGGTCCTTCTATCGGGTCGTGAGCGCCATCGTTTCCGCGATGAATAAAGCTTGGGGTGTGCGCCCCGAGAAGGGTTTTTTGCGCGAGACCCTTCGACTTGTAGGTCTGACAGTGTTTATTATGCTCTCCATTTTTCTTGTCATTGCCGTCCTTATTCTCAATAAGAGCATACTTAACCTCGTCAACGTATACGTCTACCCCATGAAAGCATTCATCAGTATCTGGCGGCTTTTGCGATATCCCCTTCTGGCGGCCACTCTCTATATGATCTTGTCGATCCTGTTTCGCTTCGGTCCAAACAGACCGCTCACTCTCCGGCAGGTGCTGCCGGGGGTATTGTTTTCACTTGTTTGCTGGTACGTATCTTCCATGCTCTTTGCTTGGTACGCCTCGGAGATCGCAAATTACACAAACGTGTACGGTTCGCTCGGGGCCATCATAGTCCTTCTTCTGTGGCTGCATTGGGGAGGAGTCGCGATAATTCTCGGCTGCGAGATGAACGCCATTCTTGACGAACATATGCAGAGAAGAGAAAGATCGAAATCAGCGGGAAAGACACAACAACCCTGAATTCTGCCGGCCCTGCCGGAACACTTCAGCTGACCGGCATTCACGGCCGGACGAGGTCATCTGACGGAATCCGGGCAGCGAACGCCTGTTTTGCTGCTCTTTTCCGGCGGGAGGAACGATTCGCACGCAATCCGGACGGCGCCGTCTCCGAATATTCTCCTGCGGCATATAATGTGCTGAAAGGAGACCTGACTATGCCGATACGCAGATTACTTTGTCTGCTGTTTCCGAGAGCGCCTTTTTGCAGACTTCCCAGACCTCCCGGACCTTCGATACCGCCCCGGCCGCCTCGCCGGAGACCTCCTCCACCCGGACCCCCGGGTCCATATCGACCGCCGGGGTAGAAACCCGACGTCCATAAAAGCGCTGCAGCAAGATGCGTTTGAGGCACTTTGCTGCAGCGCGTTATCCGTTATAAGGGCAGCCGTTCATTAACTGGCGCCATTTGACATGACTCCCCGTCAAGATTATTATATTAAAGGGCTGAACATAAAGCGTTTACTGCCGGGAACGATCGGAACGTACTCCAAAGCAGGGCGCGCAAAAGAAGGGTGATAATCATATGAAATTTGATTACGTCTGTATCGGAGCCGGAATAGCCTCGTTAATGTTCTCATACAGGATAAGGCAGAGATACCCGGACGCATCTGTCGCGATACTCGAAAAGGGGAAGCGGCTGGAAGAGCGCAGCTGCCCGCTGGACAACCGCACGGTAAGTCGCTGCATCCACTGCAAACAGTGCGCGATCGTCTCGGGTGTCGCCGGCTCCGGAGCGAAGAACGACGGCAAATACATCATACCGACCGTGGATTCCGCAGATTACGGCGGATGGCTCGCCGAATATATCGGCGCGGAACCGCTAATTGACCTTGTCAAACAACTGGACGGTATCCTTACGGGATTCGCCGACAAGGAATATCCGTTCTACAGCCCGTCATTTGAGTTCAAAGCGGAGTGCCTGAAATATGATCTTCATTTGAAGACGGCCTATATACGCCATTACGGATCTGACGGCAATTTCAGAGTAATGTCAAAACTGGTAGAGTACCTTGAGCGAGAAGGCGTCAATATATTCACAGAAGTCGGGATTAAAGACATCGATCTGAGTAAAAAAGAGATAACATCGACCGCCGGGTCATTTGAATACAACAAACTTGTCATCGCCGTAGGGCGCAACGGTACTCCCTGGTTTGTCGACTTCTGCAGGCTAAACCGCATTGAGCTGGAAAGCAACAAGGTGGATATTGGTGTGCGTGTGGAAATACCATCCGCCATCTGCAAACAGGTCTCGGAGACCATGTACGAACCCAAGATTTACTACCGCACAAAGCAATACGGGGACATCGTGCGCAGTTTCTGCTGGAACAACAACGACGCGAAAGTCTGTATCGAGAATAATGACAAGGTGTTGAGCGTCAACGGTTATTCAAACAGCTCGAGCAACGAACTGAGCGGCAACAGCAATTTTGCGCTGCTCGCAAGCATCAATTTTTCGCAGCCGTTCAAACAGCCGACGGAATACGCGCGCTATATAGCTTCTTTATCGAACATGATCAGCGGCAACAGCGTGCTTGTGCAGAGGCTGGGCGACCTGAAGCTGGGGAGAAGGACAAATGAGCACAGGCTCTCCCAGTCGACGACCATACCCACGCTGAAGACCGCTGTTGCGGGGGACATCTCACTCGCCATGCCGAAAAGGATACTTGACGATATCATCGAGACCCTTGATGCAATGAATAACGTGATGATGGGTATCAGCAACTACGACACGCTGCTTTACTCACCCGAGATAAAGACCTACTCGGCAAAACCGAAATTCATTTCGGAGAATTTTGACATAAGTGAGGATGTTTATTGCTGCGGCGACTGCAGCGGCACGACCCGCAGCCTCAGCCAGGCGGGCGCGCAGGGCCTGTATATCGCTGACAGGATCTGATCTGATGATCGAAATTTCCGGGGCTGCGGCATTTGATTTGCTGCAGCCCCGAATGCTTGCGGCTTATTATCTGTACGCCAGGAAAAACACCCGCCTGAAAGGCAATAGTATCTTCCCGTTTTTTTCGGCCGGATATGACTCGGAAAGCGAGTTCACATAGTCAAGCGTAAACTCCCTCTTCTCCGACTCTCCCGGCAGCATATCCAAAAAAGGCCGCAGCCCGGTACCCTTGTACCACTCAACGATATCGGCATGGGAGTTCATTACGTGAATATAATCCGTTTGCCACACAGCCAGATTCTCCGTCAGATCACAGACAATGTCGTAATAGTGTTTCAGCGAACAGTGTTTCGGAAACTCGGGTATCTGTCTGAAGTATACGGACCACTTCGAAGAACCGGCGGTCCTGATAATATCCGAATAGACGGGCAGTTCTTTTATGTACGGCGCCTGGACCGCAAGGACTCCCCCCTGCGAGAGCAAGCGGTACAGCTTTGGAATGAGCTCTTCATGGTTCGGTATCCACTGCAGTACGGCATTTGAGAACACAACGTCAAACTCACCCAAAGAGGACAGGTCCGATGAAGCGTCCATAAGTATCCACTTGATATCGGGGTGGTCTGCAGCGGCCTTTTCAAGCATATTTGCCGAGTTATCAAGACCGATGATCTCGGCGCCGGGCCATCTTCTGCGCAGGATCTCCGTGCTGTTTCCCGGGCCGCAGCCGATATCGATTATTCTTTTAGGGTCGGCTATGTCGATACGCCCCGCAAGATCTATTGTCGGCTGAGTCCGTTCGTTTTTAAACTTCAGATACTGTTTCGGCTGCCAATCCGACATGGCCGCACTCCCCCCGCCTCAATATTGTATTGCGTATTGCACGGCAATTATAGCATCCGGTCGTGTACAGCGCAAGGAGAGCCGCCCGGAAGATCAATCTCCGGGGGCGGGGAGCAGCAGGACCTGTCCTGCATAGATCGCGTTCGTGTTCACTATGCCGTTAATTGCCATGATAGCCTGCACGTTTGCCCTGTAATCAATACCCAGGCGCTCACATATACCGGTCAGGGAGTCTCCGCTCTTTACGGTATACGTTTGAAGTGCCGGTGCGGCTTCCCGCTCTTTTGCGGAAGCTGCAAGCTCCTTTGCCTCCTCGATGGCCGCCCGTTGCTCTTCTATCTCGAGCTGCTGCTGCGCAACAAGCGATTCGATCCTCTTGACTGTCGCTGCCGCTTCTTCCCCGGCCGCGGCACCTTCCGGTTCACTCTGCGCTTCACGGAGCGACGAAACGACCTCGCCCTGTTTCCGTATCATGTCTTCGAGCTCATACAGCTTTTGCTCCTGATTCCGGACATTTTCTGCCGTGCGGTATAAAGCCAACGCGGCAAACGCCGAAAATGCGATAAGCAGGCAGAGCACAAAAGAAATCATCTTTCCCGGCCGGGCCGGGCGCACAGCGCCGGCCCCGTCCCCCGCTCTTGCGATTTTTATCTGTGTGCCCGGGTCGTCATAAACATAAAAACCGCTCAGCATTTCGATCCGTCCGTCCCTCCACCGGTAGAAGGCCCGCTTGTTTTTCACGGGGTCAATAACAAATAACACCTGATAATGCTGGCTGAAGAAAGTCTCATGGATAAACGTGTCATAACTTGAAAGCAGCGCGCCGTTATTCGGGCTCGTATGCTGCCAGCCCAGGATCTTGTCGTCCGAATAGGATCTGTCCTGTTCGGCAAAGACGTAATCCCATGTCTCGTGTCCGAACGTGAAAGCCGTTTCGGAATCGTCGGTGTTTTTTCCTTCGATAAATCCCGATATCACGATGTAAATGCGCCCTTCCTCTTCCATGACGCCTCCAAGAAGGACACCGCCGCGTTCTTTGGACTTGTCGGCAGCCGCATATCGCGCAATATCTTTATAAACAGACTGTTTTATATATACTCCGAGATCCCCTGCGTCCGCCTTGCCGACCTTGACGAAATTCACCGGCACCTGCGCGCTCTCCTCAACGGGGTCCACAGCGCATTGAATTACTGTTCCGCGATATCTTGACATAACGCCCTCCTTCTGACTGTAAAGGCCCGATGCCGCTTTGCGGGACGCAAAGCTCGGGATTTACCTATCCCGTATGCAGCTCAGGCAGACAAACCTCACCCGCGGCCGCAGCAGCATTCCTTAACAATATAAATGCCAATTATTGTCATCATGACGGCATGATATCATAATATACCATAAATTTCAATATTATTATAATTTATGTCTGCGTATTTTTTACTGTCGAACGCCTGCTATTGACTTGACCGGCAATTGGTTTATAATAGCAGCAAATGCAAACGAATTGCGTTTACAATGCAGTATTGAAAGGAATCCGCAGTGAACATTAGCAGAATCGTAATCGCATTG
>JAAYAR010000047.1 GCA_012719235.1 Clostridiales bacterium | reverse complement strand
TGAATCGTTAAACATGGGGATCACGGGGATCCTTATGTGCATCTTCCCGCCGGCAGCGGCGATTTTGCGGGCATTGTCGAGTATCAGCTCGTTTGGCACGCCGATAATCTTCTCATGCAGATCGCTGTTCATGTTTTTTATGTCATACAGGAACAGATCCGTATAAGGCAGTATCCGCTCGATAGTCTGCCAGGGAACAAAGCCCGACGTATCTACGGCAGTATGTATGCCCTGCTCTTTACACGCTTTCAGTATTTCCAGCATGAAAGCGCCCTGTGCCAGGCATTCGCCGCCCGAAAACGTCACTCCGCCGCCCGAGTGATCAAAGAAAGGTTTGTCCTTTATTATCCGTGCCGTCAGTTCTTCGACGGTATAGTCCTTGCCGCACATGTACAGAGCCTTTGGTTTGCAGGCCTCGGTACACTTGCCGCAATTATCGCACTTGGTGCGGTCGGTGTCCACAAGCTGTATCGTACTGCCGTCGACGGGGTTCGTTTTCATCCTACCGGGGCTGATAGCTCCGTGCGGGCAGACGTCCAGGCATTTTCCGCATTTTTCAATGCCGATACATTTCATTTCCATCCAATTGAGCTCGGTATGGAAAGCCTGCGACTCCGGACTGTGGCACCAGGGGCAGCGCAGGGGACAGCCTTTTAGAAACACGGTCGTCCTGATCCCGGGGCCGTCCTGCACCGAAAATCCCTGAATGTCAAAGACCTTCCCCGTCAATTCCTGAGTTTTATCCATAGTAGTGACCATTCCTCAAATATTTATAAGTAGGTGAGCATATATAGTTTATTCTTACTGACGGCTCTTGCAGTCTGTATTTTTCAGCTTGTTATTTGGATACACTGGTATTATAATTTACAATCGCCACCAACACAACGTCATTAACTGGAATTTTTGTGCGGCTGGGGCCGCATTGCCGGAGGGAGCACATGGAAGAGGGTTTGCGGAAGTATCTCAAATCCGGAACGAAAGCGCATCTTGTAGGGATCGGGGGCGTTTCGATGAGCGCCCTGGCCGAGGTGCTTCGGGGACGCGGTCTCGTTATCACGGGCTCGGATACCGTCGTCGGAGATGCGGTAAGGAGACTGAGAGCGGGCGGGATCACGGTTTTCGAGGGGCAGGCGGAAGAGAATCTGGGCGATTGCGATTTTGTGGTTCGCACTGCGGCAGCCAAAGACGACAACCCGGAGATCCTTGCCGCCCGCGCGCGAGGCATACCCGTTTTTGAACGTGCGCAGGCCTGGGGCGTGATCATGGAAGATTACAGCAACGTGATCTGCTTTTCGGGTACGCACGGAAAGACGACGTCCTCATCAATGTGCACACAGATATTCCTGAGCGCGGATCGGGATCCGACTGTGATGATCGGGGGCAGGCTTCCTGTCCTCGGAAGCGGGTACCGCGTCGGAAGCTCGGAGACCATGATCGCGGAAGCTTGTGAGTATTGCAATTCTTTTCTGAATTTCTGTCCCACAATAGCGGTGATAAATAATGTGGAGAGCGACCACCTGGATTTCTTCCGGGATCTAGACGACATTAAAAATTCGTTTCGCCTCTTTGCGCTGCTTGTCCCGGACAACGGATATGTGATCGTAAACGGTGATGACCCCGGAGCTTCCTCGGTGGCAGCGATGCTTGAGCGGCCTGTCGTGAAATACGGTTTTTCGGAGGGTTCGGTTATTAAGGGCGAGAATCTGGTTTTGAGGAACGGGCGCCCCGTTTTCGACATATTTTATCAGGGCGGACTGTTCGCACATATCGAGCTGTCGGTTTGCGGTGTTCATAATGCATACAACGCTCTGGCGGCTGCCTCCCCGGCGATCCTCCTCGGCGTGAGCGCGGATGCGATACGGGAGGCGCTTTCCGTGTTTACAGGCGCGGACAGACGGCTGCAGTTCAAGGGTCGTTATAACGGAGCCGACATCTATGACGACTACGCACACCATCCGGGAGAGCTCAAGCCGCTGCTGGATACGGTCGGCAGCATGGATTACAGCCGGGTGATATGCGTATTTCAGCCGCACACATACTCGAGAACAAAGGCGCTTTTCGAGGACTTTGTGGTTCAGCTCAGGCGCCCCGACATCTTGATACTTGCCGAGATCTATGCGGCAAGAGAAAAGAATATAGTCGGCATCTCTTCTTCGGATCTTGTCCTGCAAGTCGGGGGGGCCCGGTTTATTCCTTCATTTGATGAGATAGTCGGCTTCCTTCGCGCCGAAGCGCGCCCCGGAGATATCATAATTACCGTAGGCGCCGGGGACATATACAAGGTCGGCGAGATGCTCGCCGAAAAGGCGGAGGTTTAGCGGAAACCCGCACCGCCCTCCTTTGAGGACACGGCTAAGACGCGACATGACCGGTGCCCGAACGTGTTTGTAACGAAACGGGAAAAAGGGGGGACAAAAAGAGAAAAAAGGGGTTGACAAGAAGGGTAGCGGATGTTAATATGTCAAAGCTGTCGCGAGGGCGGCGAGGCTGAAGGGGTTGACAAGAGGACCCCGGACGTGATAGAATAGCAGTCCCTCAGCGAGAGAGTGTACCT
>JAAYAR010000046.1 GCA_012719235.1 Clostridiales bacterium | reverse complement strand
TCATCCGGCCGGCTGCGCCGCCCGCATTCCCCTCACGGGGGCAGGATTGCCGCCGCTGCGGCGAGGTCTGTCCCCCGCCCGGATGAGCCGCAAAACGATTCGGTTTTACAGCGCGTCCGCTCATGCTCAGATTATACCACCATCCGGCCGGGATATCTGCCTTTTGGGAGGTATTTTTGATTTTTCGAAAGCCGCGATCCGTGTCGCGCCGCCGAAACGATTTAACAGTTTTGTAATCTGTGGGCGGCGGTCCCTCGGTTGACAAAATCTGTTTTGTCATATAAAGTAACAGCACTTATTCCGCAAGGGGGGCGATAAAACTGAGCATCAAAGACACATTCGGAAACGCGCGCGGCGGAGCGGGGCGCCCCGGCACGGTCAGGAAGATCGTAACGGCTGCCGTCATTATCATAGTCGCTATAGCAGTCGCGTCGACCTGCTGGTATACGGTGGACGAGAAGCAGCAGGCCGTTGTGACGACGTTCGGGCGCGTGACTTCTGTAACCGACGCCGGCGTCCATTTCAAGCTGCCGCTCGGAATACAGAAGGCGCATAAAGTGGACGTGAACGTCTTCCAGCGCATAGAGCTGGGATACAGGACGGACGCCCGCGCCCCGGAGGGATATACTCTCGTAACGAGCGAGAGCACGATGATCACGGGGGACTACAACATAGTCAACGTGGAGTTCTTCGTGGAATTCAAGGTCTCGGACCCCGTCAAGTACCTCTTCGCGTCATACGAGCCCGTTTCGGTGCTGCGCAACCTTGTGCAGAGCCAGGTGAGGAACGTGGTCGGCTCCACGAGCGTCGACGCGGTGCTCACAACCGGGAAGGAGGCCATTCAGATGCAGGTCAAGGAGCTCATTTCCGGGGTGCTCGAGAAGTACGACATCGGCCTCATGCTCACCGACGTAAAGATCCAGGACAGCGAACCGCCCACGGATGAGGTCACAGCCGCGTTCAAGGCCGTCGAAACTGCAAAACAGAACGCAGAGACCGTCATAAATGAGGCGAAAGCCTACCAGAACGCGGAGCTGCCGGCGGCGAACGCCAGGGCAGACAGCCTGAGGCAGAACGCAGAGTACCTTATGCAGAAGCGTATAAACGAGGCGATAGAGAAGGTCGCGATGTTCGAGGCGATGTACTCCGAATACGAGCTGGACCCGGAGATAACCCGCTCGAGGATGTATTATGAGGCGATAACGGAGATCCTGCCGGGCGTGAAGCTCTATATAGACATGTCCGAAGGCGGCGTTCAGAAACTGCTGCCGCTCGAGAATTTCTCTGATACCGAGACTGTGACGCAGTACTACGGTGCGGCGGAAGGGGGGGCGCAGTGATGAAAAAGAAAATACTGACCGCCGTAACGGTCATCATTGTCATCCTTGTCGTCATATGCGCCGCGTCCGCGGTCTACACCGTCTCTGAGGACGAGTACGCCTGCACGATAAGGTTCTCAAGGATAATAAACACGACCGGGGAAGCGGGCCTCCACGTGAAAGTGCCGTTCCTGGACAGCGTGAGAAAGTTCCCCAGAGCCGTCATGCTCTACGATATCAAACCGTCCGAGGTGCTCACGGCCGACAAGCAGAACATGACGGTCGACAGCTACGTCCTGTGGAAGATCGTCGACCCGGTGCTGTTTTACAGGACTCTGGGGAGCCTGACCGTGGCGGAACAGAGGCTTGACGCCCTCACATACAGCGCCCTGAAAAACATAATGGGCACCGTCGCTCAGAAGGACATAATCAACGAAGGCGGCACCGCCGGGATAGGCAGCGAGGCCTCCGGCAGACCCGGCGATCCCGACGGCGACGACGCGGCGGGGCGCAGCGAACTGTTCGACAGGATAGCCTCGAACGTGGCGGCCCTGGCGACGAACTACGGCATAAGTATAGTCGACATCAAAGTCAAGCGCTTTGACCTGCCGGAGGCGAACGAACAGGCCGTTTATGCGCGCATGATCTCCGAGCGCAACCAGATAGCGGAGAAATACAGCGCCGACGGGGAGTACGAAGCTTCGATAATACGCAACAACGTGGACAAGCAGGTTAACATAATAATTTCAAACGCGGAGGCGGAGGCCGCCGCCCTCGTAGCCAAGGGGGAGAAGGAGTATATGGCGCGCCTCGCGGCCGCCTACAATACGGCGGACAAAAAAGAATTCTACGAGTTCATACTCGCCCTTGAAGCGCTGAAGGCTTCGCTGAACGGCTCCGACAAGACCGTCATACTAGGCGCCGACTCGCCGATAGCCCGGGCTCTTCTGAACAAATAACCGCGTTCCTGAATAAACAAGAGGAGTGATATTATGTTCATCATGGTCCCGCCCGATAACGACGCCCCTCAGGGGATGCACACGCTCTACGCCGACAGATCGGAAGCTTACAGAGTCGAGTACGTCAACGATGAAATATACGACACACGGGACGGCATACCGCTGCATATACAGCTGATATACCCCTGCAGCGTCCCACCCCGCCTTATGGAGAAGAGGCTTCCCGATAACGGGAGCGCCCTCGCCTCCGCCTTCGCGAACGTCAAGCCGTCTGTTACTTGGCCGCTCGTGGTTTTTGTGGAGGGCTCTGCGTGGATGAAGCAGGATTGCTACAGAGCGCTGCCGATGTTCACGGACGTCGCCCGCCGCGGTTATGTCGTGGCGTCCGTGGAGTACAGGCCGTCCGACGTCGCCGGCTGGCCGGCCTTTCTGCTCGACGTCAAAGCGGCGATACGCTATCTCCGCGCAAACGCGGAGCTCTACTCGATAGACAAAGAGCGCGTCGCCATATGGGGCTGCTCCTCAGGGGGCAACGCATCGCTGCTCACCGGCGTGACCGGCTGGACGCGGGAATTTGACGACGGGCTGTGCCCGGACGAGTCCTCCGCGGTAAAAGCGGCGATAAGCTATTTCGGCGTGACAGATGTTCCGAAGATGTTCGGCAGGCCGCGCGACGAGTTGTCGACGATGATGGTGCCAAGCCCCGAGGACATCCTCTTCAGGACCTCCGTCATCGACCACCCCGAGGCCGCCGCGCCGGGCAACCCGCTGAACTATGTTTCGGAAGACAAGCCCTGCCCGCCCGTCCTGCTCATACACGGCGACGAGGACGGCACGGTGCCGTTCAACCAGAGCGTGCTGATGTACGAAAAACTGGTGAGCTGCGGCAAGCAGGCGGACCTGTACAAAGTAAAAGGCGCAGGGCACGGCATGTACTTCTGGACAAAGGAAGTCATGGACGTCACGCTCAGGTTCCTTGACGCATACCTGAAATAGAACTCCGCCGCTTGGCCCGGGACGCGCGCCCGGGGCGGAGGAATCCGGTCTGATACAAAAATGGCACGGATTGAAATGCAATCAATCCGTGCCTGAGCTTGCGCAAGAGTATTCGAATTCAGAGTTTCTCGTAGGACACGAGCTCGCCGAGTTCCTTGCGCTGTTTGGGCGGTGCGCCGCCGCGCGAGGAATACCCCAGAGCGAGTATGTTTATGGGTTCCAGGTTTTCGGGGGCGTCAAATTCCGCCTTTATGACGGCGGGGTCAAACCAGCAGACCCAGAGGCTGTCAAGGCCGAGATCGGTCGCCTCCAGCATCATGTGGTCCGTGGCGATGACGCTGTCGTGGGATACGAGCTGCCTGTTGTTATAAGGGTTTGTCCAGGCGCGGGAGCTGTCTTCAAAGACGATGATCGCGGCGGGCGCGCCGTGGATGTTGCCGGCTTTTGCGATCTTCGCGAGGCCCTCCTCGCTCTGTACTACGAGGAGCTTGTAGGCCTGGTAGTTGTGGGCAGAAGGGGCGAGCCGAGCGGCCTCAAGGATCTTTTCAAGCTTCCCGGGCTCCACGGGCGTACCAGAGAATCCGCGCGTCGAGTGGCGCGCTCTCGCAAGTTCGAGAAATTCCATACCGTACCTCCTTTATACTCGGCGGATCAGACGATGATCTCATGCACCGTGATGCCGCCGTCATAGGACAGGGCGCCCATTTTGGGGACGTACTCCTTGAAGTGCTCGGTCTGCATGTGTGCCCTGAGCGAGTCCATATCCTCCCATCTCTCCATCATCGAAAGCAGCTCGGGGTCCTCGATGCCGCGCACGAGCTCATAGCTGATGACCCCTTTTTCCTTTCTGGTCTCTGCGATCATGGAGCGGGCGAGAGCGATGAACTCCTCCGCGTTTTCGGACTTGACCCTGTGGCTGGCGTAAACGGCTATCATAGCGCATATCCCCTTTATGTTATTTTTTCTTGGCGGTCCCCGGCGGGCGCCGTGCCGGCGCCCGGGAGCGCGGGTCCGCCGTTTTATGACCGGCTTCCGTGTATATTATTTCCGATAGCCCTCTTTTTTTCAAGCCCCGATTTTTGTGGGGCGCCCGCCCCGCCAGAGGTTGCAGAGGGGGCTGCGGGCCGGACCCGGGAGGCCGCAGGATCTGAAAGGTATAATTTGGTGAAGAGTAAAAATCTAAGAGCGTTCCTGAATTTCACAAAAGGGTTCAGGGCGCTGATGATAACGGGATTTGTCCTGCTCGGATTTGAACTTTTGTTGTCATTCGTGTCGCCGCTCATCATCTCGGTGACGATCGACTCGATACTGGGCAGCAATCCGCTGAGCGCCCCCGGATATTTCAGGTGGATCGTGTCGGTCCTGGGGGGCCTCGGGCATCTGAAAAACAACATATGGATCATGGCCGCGGCGCTTCTCGCGTTCCAGATCATGATGGGCATACTGCGCTACGTGAGGGCGAAATGCACTAACGAGGCGGGAGAGGGCGCCGTGAAGAGACTCAGAGACGACCTCTACGCGCACATACAGCGGCTGCCTTTCTCGTACCACGCGAGGGCGCGCACGGGGGATATAATCCAGCGCGCCACGAACGACGTGGACGTCATCCGCCGCTTTCTCAGCAACATGATGCCGGAGCTCGTGCGGACGGTCTTCATGCTCGTCGTGGGGATAACCGTCATGTTCACGGTCAACGTCTTTCTGACCGTGATAACGGTCGCCATGGTAATACCGGTGATCGCCGTGTCCGTCTTGTTCTTCAGAAGGATAAGTACCCTGACGGGCGAGCAGGAGGAGGCCGAGGCAAGTCTGTTCACAGTCATCCAGGAGAACCTGACCGGCACCCGCGTCGTCAGGGCCTTCGGCAGACAGGCGCACGAGATGGAGAAATTCGACGAAAGAAACACGGAGAACAAGCGGCGCATGATAAAAGTGTCCCGCTCGTTCGCCTCGCTGTGGACTATTCTCGACGCGATCTGCGGCGTCGAGACGGCCGCGATACTGATAGTCGGCATCATCCTGAACGTCAACGGCAAGCTGCTCATCGGCGAGTTCACGGCATTCACTTCTTACGTATTCATGTTCTTCTGGCCCATAAGGGGCTTCGGCAGGGTAATCAACGAGTTCAGCCGCGCCCTCGTGTCCGCGGGCCGCATCGGGGAGCTCTTCGCCGAGGAGGAGGAGGATTACCAGGAATCGGGTCTGAAACCGGACCTTGGCGGGGATATCCGCTTTGAAAACGTATGCTTCGCATACGACACGGTGCCCGTCCTCCGGAACCTGAACATGACGATACCGGGCGGCTCCACAGCGGGTTTCCTGGGCGGCACGGGTTCGGGCAAATCGTCGGTCTCGCTGCTCCTGCAGCGGCTGTACGACGTGCAGAGCGGCTCGATAACGATCGGCGGCGTCGACATACGGGATATAAGCAAGACGTACCTGCGCGACCGCATAGGCATAGTCATGCAGGAACCGTTCCTGTACTCTAAGACGGTGCTGCAGAACATAGGCATCAAGCGCAGCGAGCCCGACATCGGGGAGGTCCGCGAGGCCGCCGTCGCCGCTTCCGTACACGGCGACATCATGAGCTTTGAAGACGGCTACGACACCGTCGTGGGCGAGCGGGGTGTATCGCTCTCGGGCGGCCAGAAACAGAGGGTGGCCATAGCGAGGGCGCTGATGGGGGACAGCGACGTGCTGATATTCGACGACTCGCTCTCAGCCGTTGACACGAAGACGGACGCGGCGATACGGGCCGCTCTTTCGAAGCGGAGGGAGAACGTCACGACGATAATCATCTCCCACCGCATCACGACGCTGATGGAGGCGGACAGGATCTACGTCTTAAAGGACGGACACATAGTCGAAGAGGGTTCCCACGCCGAGCTGATGCGCCTCGGCGGGATATATTCGCGCACATATGAGATCCAGAACGCTGCGGCAGAGGAAGGGGGCGGCGGGCAATGAGCGTTATAGCGGAGAAGGACTTCCAGAACAGGAAGATCAATTACGGCAACTGGAAGACGATATTCTCGTTCGCGGGAAAATACAAGCGGCTGTTCGCCGGGGTCCTCGGCGGCGGCACGGTCGTCGGCATACTCGACCTCATCATGTCGTTCATGACGATGTGGGCGATAGACGGTTTTATGGTGTCGGGGTCGACCCGCAGCCTGCCGTACTTCGCCGCGGCTGCCATAGCGATACAGGCCGTAATGTGCATGATGACGCTGCTTTTCGTGCGCTCCGGCGGCGCGCTCGAGGCGAATCTGAGTGCCGATATGCGGCGCGCGGCCTTCGAAAAGCTCCAGATCATGAGCTTCTCGTACTATGACAGGACGGCGGTGGGCTTTCTCATCTCCCGCCTGACAAACGACGTCTCAAGGATAACGGAGATGATCTCCTGGGCGGGCATAGACCTGAGCTGGGGCGTCATGTCGATAATCGCGAGCCTTATAGCGATGTTCGCCGTGAACCTCCGCCTCGCGCTGATAACCGCGGCCACGGTGCCCCTGCTCGCGATCGCCTCCGTGTTCTTTCAGAAGAAGATACTCAAGCACCAGAGGCAGGCGAGGAAGCTCAACAGCATGATAACAGCGGGGTTCAACGAGGGCATAATGAGCGCCCAGACCACGAAGACGCTGGTGCGCGAGGAGCTGAACAACAGGGAATTCACCGCGCTTACGGGCAATATGAAAAAAGCCGCCATGCGCGCCGCGATCATCTCCGCCGTGTATCTCCCCGTCGCATCGCTCGTTATAAGCGCGGCGGTCGGTTTCGTGCTGATCAGGGGCGGCTACGACGTGCGCCACGGCCTGCTGACAGTGGGCCGGCTGAACTTTTTTATCAATATCGGGAGCATGATGTTTGAGCCGATAAGGGCGTTTGCGGGTATATTCGCTGAATTCCAGACCTCGCAGGCAGCCGCGGAGCGGGTCGTCGACGTGCTCAAAGCGGTGCCGGATATAGCGGACTCGGCCGAAATCATTGAAAAATACGGCGACGGCTTCGATCCGAAAAAGGAGAACTGGGAAACGATAGTGGGCGAGGTGGAATTCAGGAACGTCTCTTTCTATTACAAGGAGAACGAGCCCGTGCTCAAAAACTTCAGCCTTAAGGTCAGAGCGGGCGAGAACATCGCCCTGGTGGGCCCCACGGGCGGGGGAAAATCGACCATCGTCAACCTCGTATGCAGGTTCTACGAGCCCGTCGAGGGCGAGATACTTATCGACGGAGTCAATATAAAAGAACGCAGCCAGCTGTGGCTGCAGTCCTCTCTGGGTTACGTGCTTCAGACGCCGCACCTTTTTTCCGGCACCATCAGGGAGAACATCCGCTACGGCAGGCTGGACGCGACGGACGAAGAGGTTGAGGCGGCGGCGAGGACTGTCGGGGCCGACACTTTCATCAGGCAGCTCGAGCACGGCTACGAAACCCAGGCCGGCGAGGGCGGGAACCTGATGTCGACCGGGCAGAAGCAGCTCGTCTCTTTCGCGAGAGCCATCCTGGCCGACCCGAAGATATTTGTCCTCGACGAGGCTACAAGCTCGATAGACACTGAGTCCGAGCAAAAGATCGAGGCCGCCGCCAGGACGCTGCTCAAAGACCGCACCGGCTTCATGATCGCGCACAGGCTCTCGACCGTGAGGAACGCCGACAGGATACTCGTGATAGACGGCGGAGAGATCGTGGAGCAGGGCAGCCACAGGGAGCTGATGAAGCTGAAAGGGCGGTACTACGAGCTGTATATGAACCAGTTCATGAGCGAGCGGTACGCGAAATCGATAGAGGCGATATAGTGTGCCCTTAAGGGTCGACACGGTATAGAGCGGGAGGGGGCTGCACCCCTCCCCTTACTGTCAAAAAACCACGCATACCGCGTGTTTTTTAATATGAGCCGGGAGGAAAATTCTCCCGACCGGGAAAAATGCCGTATTACTCCGCCCTCATCCTGCCCATGCCCCTCAAGTACTCGTCCGACCTGATAACAAATTGTGTTAATTAATGAGGTCATAAATAAATTCTATTACTTATTTATATAGATTGGCGATATGATATAAGAAACTGAGAAACTGAAAAGCAGATTTAGTCAATATTACTAACGGTTGCCGTTAAAATCACGGCATCCGTCTGTCTTTTCAGAGGCCCGGTGTCCATGAAGGTGCGCTCAAGCACCAGGAAAGGAGTGGCGGAAATTACAGTTTGGCAAAGATTTTTGCTCGGGTCTGCAGAGGATCAAAAACGACTTTGTCGGCGCCTGAGCGGGATCTAAGTTGCAGGAATCCACATTCTATTAAAAGAGGAGAGAGGTTAATGCAAAAAAAGTCTATCGGTTTTGGAACTCGTGGAACACTACTGATGATCTACCAAGTGTTCGCATACGCCGGCTACACCGCATTCACGAACTTCCCCCAGAATGTGATGAGCCAGTTCTACGGCGGTACCACGACGACGACCCTGATGAACCTGATCGGCGGAATTGTCGGATACCTGATCACCTACTTCAT
>JAAYAR010000045.1 GCA_012719235.1 Clostridiales bacterium | reverse complement strand
TGCGCCCTAATGGCGTGAAAACATGCAACAAACCGGAACAGCACGCAGCAATCCACCCAAAAATGACCGTATTTTCGTGTGCTGACAACCTGGATATGTTTTTCTGGCCATTAATCATCGTTTACTCAAGGAGAAGGCTCGTGTGCGGCGGCTTCCAAAGGACAACGGCCGCAATATACTGCATGCCCGACAAACAGATACCCCGGAACACTATGTCATGTTCCGGGGTGTTGGTTTACATAATGCCGGTGATCATTGCCTGCTTTCGATCACGTTCTCCGCCGTCAGCTTCAGCGTGTTCCTGCCAGGGCCGATGCGGTGGCAGGCGACGAAGTGGCCCGGAGATATCTCCACTAGGGGCGGCGCTCCTTTCTCGCAGTCCTTGCAGTAATAGTTGCAACGTTTGGCAAATCTGCACTCGTCCTCCGGGTCAATAGGCGAGGACAGTTCACCGCGCAGCTGTATCCTCTCCTGATTCGCTCCCGCCTCGGGTATCAGTATGGCGGACAGCAGGGCCTTCGTGTACGGGTGCTCCGGGTGCTCAAACAGCTCCTCGGTCGGCGCTTTCTCCACCACTTTCCCGAGGTACATTACGACGATGTTGTCCGAAAAGTAGTTGACGACGGCCAGGTTGTGCGTCACGAAGATGAACGTCAGGTTCCTGTCCTGCTGCAGCTCCTTAAGCAGGTTGAGTATCTGCGCCTGGATCGAGACGTCCAGAGCCGAGACGGGTTCGTCGCAGACGATGAACTTCGGCTCCACCGCCAGCGCCCTCGCTATGCCGATCCTCTGGCGGCGGCCCCCGTCCAGCTCGTGGGGATAGGTGTTTATCAGGCGCCTTGCGAGGCCCACCGTCTCCATCAGCTCAAGGACCCTGCGCTCGATATCGAGCTTTGTCGCGCCGGGGATTATCTTGTGGTGCTTAAGAGGCTCTGCGATCGTCTCAAACACCGTTCTGCGCGGGTTCAGTGAGGAGAAGGGATCCTGAAAGATGATCTGCATATCCTTTCGGACCTTGTTCAGCTCCCGCCTGTTCATCCTATATATGTCGCGGCCCTCAAACAGGACCTCGCCCGCCGTGGGTTCGATAAGGCGGATTATGGCCTTGCCGGTGGTCGTCTTTCCGCATCCCGATTCCCCGACGATACCCAGGGTCTCCCCCTTGTCTATCGTGAACGAGACGTCGTCGACGGCATACACGGTCCCGCCCGGGTTGCTGTAGTATTTTTTCAGGTTTCTGACTTCGACTAATCTCTCTGCCACTGACGATCCCTCCGCTTCAACTCGATATGGAACTCCGGGTCATCGTATCGCGTACACAGTACGGTATGGGATCCTCCGAAAGTGTGCTTCCTGCACACTTCCTTGCATTCCGATGTCGCGTACCGGCATCGCGGCTCAAACGCGCAGCCCGGGGGCAGCTTTGTCGGGTCAGGCATCAGCCCGGGGATCGGTTTCAGCTTGACATTCCTGTTTTTTATATTGGGCAGGGAATCGAACAGGCCCTCCGTGTAGGGGTGCAGCGGCGTGTTGAAAACTTCATTCAGCGTTCCGTATTCAACGATCTTTCCCGCGTACATGACAGCCACGGAATCGCAGATCTTTGCCACGACGCCCAGATCGTGCGTCACCATGAGGAGCGCCATCCCCATCTTCTCCTTCAGGTCCCTCATCATGTCGAGCACCTGGGCCTGTATCGTGACGTCCAGCGCGGAGGTGGGTTCGTCGGCCAGCAGCACCTGCGGGCTGCATGCCAGAGCTATCGCGATGACGACGCGCTGTTTCATGCCGCCGGAGAACTGGTGGGGGTATTCCACCGCCCGCTCCCTGGGTATCCCGACGAGCTTGAGCATCTCGGCCGCTTTATTTACGGACTCTTCGGCCGACAGGCCCTCGTGGTACTTTATGCTCTCCGCGATCTGCGCCCCGACCGTCATGACGGGATTCAGCGCAGTCATCGGGTCCTGAAAGATCATCGACACGTTCTTGCCTCTGACCTTTTCAAGCTGCTTTGGGGTCATCTTAAGGACGTCCTGTCCGCAGACACTGATGGTCCCGCTCTTTATTTTCCCCGGAGGGGACTGCACGAGGTTCAATACCGAAAGGGCTGTCGAGGTTTTGCCCGCACCGGTCTCTCCGACGAGTCCCAGCGTCTGCCCCTTCCTCAATGTCAGGTCGACGCCGTTTACGGCTTCAACCGTCTCTCCTTCGAGCTCGTAGTGGACGACAAGGTTTTTTATCTCAAGAAGAACATCGTCGTCATGAACGGCTCCGAGCGTCATTTCGTCGTTATTCTTTTCTGTTGTATTCACTTGCATTACCTATCTTTTCAGTTTGGGATCAAGCGCGTCGCGCAGCCCGTCGCCGACCAGATTGAAAGACAAAACGGTTATCATGATGAACAGGCCGGGGAACGTGACCAGGTACGGCTGCGTGCGGATGTATTCCCTGCTTGTTGAGATCAGCGAGCCCCATTCCGGATGCGGTACAGGCACGCCGAACCCGAGATACGACAGCGAGGCGGCGAGTATGATGACGGTCCCCAGGCTGGCGGTGACCGTCACGATCACCGGGCTCAAGCCGTTCGGGAGCGCCTGAGTGAAAAGTATGCGGGTGTTTGACAGCCCCATGGCCTTCGCCGCCTCTATGTACTCGTTGTCTTTGATCGTGAGTATGGACGCTCTGGTCATGCGGAGAAATATCGGTATACACTGGACACCGACCGCGATGATCAGGTTTATCAGGCTGTTGCCCAGGACCGTAACTATGACCATGCCCAGCAGCATCCCGGGTATGGAGGCCAGCACGTCGGAAGCGCGCAGCAGGATATTATCCACCTTCCCGCCGTAGTAGCCCGCGACGGCTCCCGCAGACATCCCGACCAGCAGGGCGACGAATACGGAGCCGAACCCGATGGCCAGAGAATACCTGGTGCCGTAGATCACACGCAGCAGCTGGTTTCGCCCCATATTGTCGGCACCGAACGGGAACTGTAGGTTGGGCGAGGTGAACCTGTCCCGGATATTTCCCTCCGTGACCATGGAAAAGGGCATGAAGAACGAGACAATCATCAAAAGAAAAAGCAGCGCCAGAATAATTAGTCCGGCCACGGCACCCTTATTCTTCTTTATCCTGTGCCATATCTCACCCGTCTGGCTGCGCTTTCTGTAATATTCCGCAGCTCCGGCTTTTCTTTTCATACAACACGCTTCCTTCTCTTCGCGTATTTTATGTACTGGGCCTTTATCCTGGGATCGGCGAAGGCGTACAGCAGATCGACGATCAGCTGGACCAGGACGTACAGGATGGATGTCATGATGACAACGCCTGTGACCAGAGTCACGTCGCGCTGCGTGACGGCCTCGACCGCCAGCCTCCCTATGCCCGGCCACGCGAAGACCGACTCGATGACGACGGAGCCGGCCAGCTGGGCGGCAAGTCCGATACCGATAGTCGTCAGGATGGGTATCCACGCGTTGCCGAGGGCGTGCTTCCTTATGACCACCTTCTCGGGCACTCCCTTGGCCCTCGCCGTGCGCAAAAAATCCGCGTTGAGGACCTCGAGCATATTGGAGCGCGTCTGTCTGGCCGTGTTCGCGATCATACCGAGGCTCCCGCATATGGCGGGGAGCACGATACTTCGTATGCCTTCCCTGTTGCCGCCCCCCGGGAACAGCCCCAGTTTATATGAGAACATCAGCAGCAAAAGAAGGCCCAGCCAGAATATCGGCATCGACATACCGGTCAGGGAGAATATGGTCACGGCGTTGTCAGCCAGCTTCCCCGCGCGCCTCGCGGCGAAGATGCCCAGCGGTATAGAGACGGCCGACCCGATGATAAGTGAGGAGAAAGAAAGGATCAGCGTGTTGGGGAGCCTTGTCATAAACACGTCCCACACGTCGAGCTTGCTCACCTGGGATACCCCCAAGTCCCCCTGAGCGAAATTCAGCATATACAGACCGTATCTGTAGATCATCGGCTTGTCGAGGTTATACTGCCTCCTCAGCTCCTCCCGCTGCTCGGTGGTCATGTCGTCCGACTGTATGGCGTCGACGACGGTCCCGGGAGCGAGCTCCATCAGCAGAAATACTATGAAAGACACGGCGATTATAACCGGGATAAGCCACAGAATACGGCGCACCACGTAGCGTATCAACTTGAGCCCTCCCCCGAGCTAATTAAGACAGTGCTCCTGTCTGCCTATGATATCATCCTGGATCTGCGGTGAGAGCTGCACAAAGTAGGCGCTGAAGCCGCCGACACGGACGATGAGATTCTGATGATTTTCCGGATGGATCTTCGCGTCCTTCAATTCCTCGGTATCGACGATATTGTACTGGATATGTGTCCCGCCGGCCTTGAGGAAAGCGACGGTGTACGCCACCAGGTTCTCGATACCGGCCTCGGTCTCGACGAGATTCCTCGGGAACTTCTGGTTAAGGGCCGAAACGTAGGTATACTTGCCGAAGTTCGCCTTCAGGACCGAATTCAGGGCGGCAGTGGGGCCGTTTACGTCCATGCCGCGCATCGGTGACGCGGAGGCGTCATCGAGGGGCTCAAGGGCAAGCCTGCCGTTGGGCAGCGCCCCGACGCCGAGGCCCGCCGCGTAATGCCATGAAAGGCCCTCGCGCACGGATTTGAAAGCGGGGTACGGGCTGTGATCCCACTCGGTGACGGATTTCGCCGACATCTCGCCGACCTTCGCCGCCATCTCGTCCACCTCGTCGATATCGTTGCCGTACTTGGGCGCGTTGAGGCACATCTGCCTTATCTCCTCGCCCCTCTCGCCTTCGAAATTGCTGTCAAGGGCGTCCATCAATTCCGACATAGTAAGCACCTTGTCCTCGAACACAAGCTTCTTGACGGCGTAGAGGGAGTCCGCCACGTCGATGATGGCGCGGTCCGTAATGCCGTACTCGCACTTGACGCTCGGCATCATCGTGTCGCGACCGCTCTCCATGCAGTCCCTGATGGAGACGGTGGAGAGATAGGGTAGCCTGATATACTTGTACTGGATCTCCCTTGCAAGGTCAGCCAGCCACAGGGTGCGCTGGATGCCGAATTTGTGCTGCTCCACGTAGGCGTCCCAGAGCTCCTCGAAGGTCTTGAACTCCCTGGGGTCCCCCGTCTGCGGACCGAGCTGCTTCCCGGTGATCGCGACGCCGTTGTGCAGCGCCATGTGCAGCGCCGCGGCGCTGTTGAAGGCAGCGGCTCCGCCCTTGTACTCTGAGCGCTGGGGAAGGGCCGGCCAAACGCAGCCGCGCCCGAACCAAGTGCGGGCCTCCTCGAGAGGCACGCCGTCCCTGACGTAGCTGTTCACGATCATCTCGTCATTCTCGAAGAGCGGTATGCCGCCGCCCGTGAGCTTGTTGGTCTCGATGGATTTTCTCATCAGCCAGTGGGGCGTCTGGCTGTTCCAGTTAATGATGACGGTCGGCGACGACTGCTGGAGCAGGCCCACGGCGTGGAGGAACAGATAGCTGAGCTCGTTTGAGCCGTCGAAGCCCTCCGGCGTGATGCCGCCGAGGTTCATGCTGTTAATACCGAAAGTGATCTGGTGGGTCTGCTTATGCAGCGAGCCCGCTATCATATGCTGAGTGCCCCAGCGGCCTATGACCTCGGCCAGCATGCTCAGAGCATCCTGGGCGGTTATCTTTTTGTTTTTTATATCGTTTATGAAGAAGGGATACAGGTACTGGTCCCCCCTGCCCCAGTGGGGCTGATTGAACATCGGGTGCTCGAGCGCTTTTCCAAGCCCGGCCAGGACCATCGACTGCATGGCCTCGCGGAAGTTCCGCGCCGGGTTCTCAGGGACGTATTCGCAGGTCTCGGCTATGTCGAGCAGCTCGGCCCTGCGCTTTTCGTCCTTCTCTGTCTCCGCCTTTTTCCTCGCCAGCGCTGCGTACCTTTTCGCGTGGTCGATACAGGCCTGACATACTATAACGGCGGATCTCCAGAACAGGAACTGGTCGGGCTGCTGGCCGAAGTTCGCTTTGAACTCCTCCATGCGCCTCGTAGCTTCTTCTATGTAATACTTCAGCCCCTTGTTGAGGATGATCTCAAAATCTATCGTGTTCGAGGAGTTTCCGAAGTTGCCGCTCGTCAGATCGGGATCCTTGATGTGAGCCTCGAGCGAATCGTCGGGCCAGTCGCCGAGGATCTCCCGCCAGGTCTTTTTTATGCAGTCCACGGGATTCTGGCCCCTGAAGGTCCTGACGCAGTCCCTCAGAATCTCCAGGTCCTCGGGGCTGCAGGCTGTCTGGTCGTGCAGCGTGATCTGGAGCTCCCCCGTGTCATCCCACAGGCCATCCAGATAGTCCCCGCAGATATCTATGCTCGTATAGTTGCCCAGGATCGTCGGACCGATCCGGCCGACGATGTAGTCGTATTCCAGAATATCTATATCCACGTTCTCGGCGATATGCTTGAACAGCTTCGCCCTGCGGATCTGTATATCTTCGCCGACGGTACTGCGCCATGACTCGGCTGCGTATTTCGTGCGGTCGGTATGCAGTTTGAACGAGGCGTTCCGCACCGCCTCTTTCCAGCGGAGCCTCCTGTCGTCCAGGACTGTTTTGTCGATCTCCGCCAACAGGTCTTCATTTATCTCAAACGCTTTGCGCATATATTATCACTCCTAAACTTATTAGCCGCCTATTTGCGTTTTCAAGCCGAACCCCTCGGCTGTCTCCTTAAGTCTTTGCATATGCTCTTTTGTCGGGACCTCGGTTTTGAAAACATCTTTATTCCCGAGGCTCTCGTTTTTTGACTCACCGAACCGGTGATAGGGCAGCAGGTGAATCGGCACGTCCGCTCCGAGCTCCTCCACCACAAATCTTGCGGTATCGGCGATATTCTCCTCCGAATCATTGCAGCCCGGTATTACCGGCACCCTTATATATATCGGTATACGCAGATCGTGATATATATACTTTATGTTATCAAGGATCGTCTTGTTAGGTACTCCCGTGTACTTTTCATGCATCTTTGAGTCCATGTGCTTTATGTCCAGCAGACCCAGATCCGCGTACCGGAATACCTTATCAACAGCGTCCCTGCCTGCGAAGCAGCACGTCTCCACAGCCGTGTGCACACCGTTTCGTTTTGCCTCGCCAAGCAGAGCTTCCGTGAACTCCGGATACAGCAGGCATTCGCCTCCGCTTACGGTGATGCCGCCGCCCGACTCTTCAAAGAAGATCCTGTCCCTCAGGACCCTTTTTATGACCTCTTCAACCGTCATCGGCTTTCCGGCGATCTCCCGCGCCTTGTACCGGCAGGTGTCCACGCATTCCCCGCAGTTTATACAGAGGTCCCTGTCCGTGACGGCCGTCGCTCTGTCGCCTTCAACGACCATCCCGATCACCTTGCGGGGGCATTTTTCGACGCAGGCTCCGCAGCCTGTGCATCTGGATGCGTAAGTCATCAGTTCCGGAGCGGCTTTCCGCGACTCGGGGTTTGCGCACCACAGGCATCTGAGCGGACATCCCTTCAGGAAGACGGTCGTCCTTATCCCCGGGCCGTCATGTATTGAATATGATTGTATGTTAAATACAGGAGCGCTGATCCGCGCGACGTCGCCGTTAACCATGTGACCAACCTCTATTCCGGATTTCTTCGACCCCGGCGGGACGGCAGGTACCATTCCGCCGGGATCGATTTAATAGATTCATTACTGACTTATCAGTCCTCGAGGACCATGTACGTGCCTCTGAGGTCGACCGCATAGGTGTCAGACGGCAGATCCAGGTTCTTGACGTTCTCCGTCGCGACTACGCCGAGAACGAGCCAGAAGAGCTGCACGCACGGGACGTCCTGAGCGACGATCTCCTGCACCTTCTTGTAGATGGCTTCGCGCTTGCCGAGGTCGCCCTCGACCTTCGCCTGGACGAGCAGCTCGGTGACCTCGGGGTTGTTGTAGGAGGCCCTGTTGTTCGCTCCGCCCGGATAGAAGAGGTTGTTGGCCGCAGCCGCGCTCAGTGAGAAAGCCATGCTGGGCGCGCTGACCTGGGACTGGTTGTTGTCATAGGCGTTATATGCGTTCAGGCTGGCGGGGTCCATGACCTTAATCTCGATCTTGATGCCGATCTTCTCGAGCTGTCTCTGGATCGTCTCGGCCGCCAGGACGTTTGTCGGGTTACCGACGGCTATCTCGACGGTCTGTCCGTTATATGAGGATTTGCTGAGATACTCGGCCGCCTTATCGGGGTCGTAGGGGATCACGGGTATGTCGCTGTTGCGAAACTCCGTCTTGAGGCCCCAGAGCGTGCCCTCTGTCGGCGCGGCGGCCCAGTCTCCGCGGGCTACGATGGCTATCTCTTCCCTGTCGATCCCGTATATGAACGCCAGTCTGAAGTTGAGATCGCCGGTTATGGGGTCATTCATATTGAAGGCGAAGCCCTGGGGGTTGTTGACGTATTGCGGGTACACGACGAAGGACGGGTCCTCCTCAAACAGCGAGAGGTCCTCGTTGCCGACGCCGAAGGATATCTGGCACTCGCGGTTCTGCATCATGATCGTGCGGGTGCTGGTCTCGGGGACGTAACGGAAGGTCATCTCCCTGGTGATGCCGGGGGTGCCCCAGTAGTCGTCGTTCCTGACAACCGTCGTGTGGTCGCTGGAAAGGAAGTCCGCAACTTTGTATGCGCCGGTCCCCACCCAGGGGCCCTTCTCGACGTCGGCCTCGCAGGCCTTCTGATTGAGGATGCTGGCCATGGGCCTTGAGAGGTTGAACAGGAAGTCGACGTTGACTTCTTTGAGCACTATCTCGACCTCGGTGTCGCTTATCGCTTTTATGGTGTCAACCGGGTTCCAGAGGCCGTACGCCTGGGAGCCCACCGCCTCGATGCTGCGGTAGGCGGTGAAAACGACGTCGTTCGCCGTGAACTTCTCTCCGTTGTGGAAATACACGTCATCACGCAGCGTCAGTTTGTAAGTCTTGTAGTCGTCCGTCTCCCATTTTGTCGCAAGGCTGGGCGTGAACACGCCGTCGCCTGCAAAATCGAGAAGCCTGTCATGGATCATGATCAGGACCCAGTATGTAGCCGGGGCGTGGGCTGCAGGGATGATGGGATCGAGGTTGGCTATCGGATTGTTGTCGATTACGATCTCGATGGAGTCGGCGTACTTTTCCTCGGTCTGCGGAGCGCCGCTGGTGTCGGGCTTGTCGGTATTGCCGCCCTGATCGCCGCCTTTTTTGGCGCAGGCTGCAAGGAGCGTCAAAGTCAGAGCTATGACGAGGAGCAGCGATATGATCTTTCTGGCTTTCATTGTTTTACCTCCATAACATTGGTATTCCTTGTGAGCTGGATCCGACTTGACTGTGACGTGGGACCCGGGCTTAACGAGGGATCCCTGTCGCGTTGGGGGCCTTCTCACGGGCCGCGCCGCGCGAACATCCGGACCGCCTTTTGACCTCCGGTCACCTTCGGGCTTCTTTACTCCGGTATTGCTTTCACGGCATCAACTCTCTACACCTTTTTGACTGCTGAGCTTATCGGGATACGCCGTCTTCGCGATGCCGCTCTCCGGCGCCCGCAGCCGCTTTTCGGCCGGTACGGGTACGGGGCTCCCGCGCCGGCAGCAAGCGCCTCATAGACCGGGGAGAGCGAGAATTCGCTTGACTTCCTGATATTAATACTATATTATATATAGTAAGTATAGAGTCTAGCGTTTTTTAATTGTCATCACTCACAATTATAGTGTCAGTGTTTTGTGAGCTTTGCCGGCATGACTGACTTCTACCCGTGTTCAGAAAGTGGGGTGTGCACCGGTCAACTGGGCGTCATTATGAAAAATGAGCTGTTCAGTATCGGAGATATCTCCGAACTATTCCAAATTTCGGTCCAGACGATCAGGTTCTATGAAAAAATAGGCCTGTTTTTGCCTGCGGTAGTATCCGATACCACAGGCTACAGATACTACAGCTGGAACCAGTTCGAAAGGCTCCGCCTGATCATACACTTGAAGGAGCTCGGATTGTCGCTGAAGGACATCAAGCGCCAGCTGGACATCCAGCGGGGCGCGGAGTACAGGTCTTTCCTCGAAAACTACAGCAAGCTCCTTGAGAGCCGGATACAATCGGATACGCGGCTGAAACGCTTTATCGACCTGAAGA
>JAAYAR010000044.1 GCA_012719235.1 Clostridiales bacterium | reverse complement strand
TCGGGCAGTATCACGCTGTCGTCGATGTGGACGCCCACGACTTTGCCTATAATTATATCCACGGTGCCGGACTTGCTTTCACCCGGCAGCACAAGCGTCTGCACATATTTGCATTCCAGATTGACGGGAGATTCCGCGACCCTGGCGGGCCTCACCAGCGCGCATGGCGCTTTTGTCAGGCCGGCCTTCTCAAATTCGTCCACCTCCGGCGGAAACGACGTGGCGGTGATATTCATCGCGTCCCGGAGGGCATAAGGTACGATGTTATAGACGAATTCCCCGGTGGCCTCGATATTGACGGTGGTATCCTTGCGTTCACCCCTCGGTGTGCGATTTATACTGACAACAACATAGGGCGGGTCGAACGTGAGGTTGGTGAACTGGCTGAAAGGCGCAAGGTTATCGATCCCGTCGGCACTGACTGTACTGAGCCAGCCAATGCAGCGGGGAACCGCGCAGGATTTGAACGGGGCGCGGGCAAGGCCGTGATCATTCTTTGCAGTTTCATAGAACATAATATGACCCCCACATAAAGTTTTGCCATAATTATATCGCAATCATGACCGAAATCAAGCCGCCGCCCGTTTGATATCCGGTACTGATAATGCGTCGGCGCTGTCCGGGGCAGCGGCCGGGGCGCGCGCCGTTTAAACCGGGAGCAAAATGCCCGGAGATGTCCGGCGGCCGGTATACGCACCCTGTTGAGCTGCGTTCGGAACTGCGGGCTCTCGTCCGCTTTTAACACGCGTTGCGCGGATATGCCGCGGCGCAGCAAAAAACAGCATGTCAGAACACTGCCTGACAAGCTGTTTTCCATATAACCGGGCTCATTTGCGGCAGAGGACCGCGCTCCATCCGTCTTCGCTCTCTCTCTTTACCGCGGTGAATCCGGCGCCGCTCAGCGCGGTTTCGACTTGGGGAAGATCCTCGTCGAGGATACCGGAGCACACGAGATATCCTCCCGCTTTCAGCAGCGCGGGCAGCTTCGGGGCCAGGCTGATTATCACGCCGGACACGATATTGGCGACGACGACGTCGGCCGGCGCCCGCGCAAGCTCAGCAAGAAAGCTGTCGTCCGTGCACAAGTCCGCCCGCACAGCCCTGTATCGCTCGCCGCCGAAGCCGTTCAGAGCGGTGTTTGCGCGCGATACCGACACGGCAAGAGGGTCAATATCCACACCCAGCGCCGAGCCCGCCCCGAGAAGCAGAGCTGCTGCGGAGAGGACTCCGGAACCGCAGCCAAGATCCGTAAACTTCTCCCCCCCGCGTATCAAACCCTCAAGCAGGCGCATACACATCGCGGTCGTTGCGTGCGTGCCCGTACCGAACGTTGTCCCGGGGTCGAGGACAATAGGTATCCTCATTCCCGTATCGGCGTCTTTTTCCCATTCGGGCAGTATGATAAAGCGCTCCCCGACGCTGACGGGGCGGTAGTACTCTTTCCACTTCTCTTTCCACTCACCGTCCGACACGACTCGTGTCAGCACGTTGAGCGATCCGAGGTCTGTCCCCGGGAGGGCGGCGCGTATATCCCGGAGCGTCTGCTCAAGCGCCCGTATCCGGGAGGGGAGCTCTGCGTCGTTTTCAAGATAGACGATCACCCTGCCGATGCCCCGGAGATCCTCCGGAACATCCGACGCTCCCCAATACTTCTCGTTTTCTGCGGCGATGGAACCGAAATCGCTTTCATCCTCTATCTCAAGGGTCTCGTAGCCCTCGGCGGCGAGCAGTCCGGCCAGCATTTCCGCGCTGCCGGGCGCGGTGTCGACCGTTACGCGCACCCAATCCATAACGGGCCTCCTTATGTCGAATTACAGAGCGTGTCAAAGAACGCTTGTTCTTTGACACGAACCGGGGAAAGACCTCGCCGCTGCGGTAAAAAAGCCTTCCCCTTTGAAAGGTGTGCGCAGCCGTCCGGATGAGGTGGTAACTCAGCACCACCATATCTTCCTCACTGCGATCAAGCAACTTCTCCCCGATGGGAAGGCTCGCAACAAATTTCAAAAATCGGTCACGCACACGCAACACGGTATCCGTTATCTAATTCGCTCTGCAAAGGTCTGCGGAAGAAATCGTAATACTCTTCTTTTCTGACAATCTGTGCGGGCCGCCCAGCATGGGCGGCCCGCATTTGCATTATTCCGTTACGAAAGGCAGAAGCGCTATCTGCCTCGCCCTCTTGATGGCCTCCGTCAGCTCGCGCTGGTGTTTGGCGCATGTGCCCGTCGTTCTCCTGGGCAGGATCTTCGACCGCTCGGAGACAAATCTTCTCAGTCTGGCCGTATCCTTGTAGTCTATTCCCTGAACTTTATCAACGCAGAATGCGCATACTTTTTTCTTTCTATGTTTACGGTTGGGTCTCTCGCTAACCATTTCTTACCTCCTTTTGAGTTGTTTCAGAACGGCAGATCGTTCTCATCATCATCGATCTCCGCGAAATCCGGCTGAGTATGCGGAGCGGTGTAGGGCTGTCTCTCTGCGGGAGGAGAGCCGAAGCTGCCGGTGCCGTAGGTGCTGTCCTCGCTGCGCTTGGAATCACCGAAGTAGATGTTATCCGCGATGACCTCGGCGCTGCGGCGTTTGTTGCCGTCACGGTCCTCCCAGGAGCGTATCTGCAGCCGGCCCTCAACGACGGCCATGCGGCCCTTGGTGAAATAGCGGCTGACAAAATCAGCCGTGCTCCTCCACGCGACGATATCGATAAAATCGGTCTGTTTCTCCGCTCCGTCCTTCGAACCGAAATCCCTGTCTACGGCAAGCGTGAACGCAGCAACGGCAATGCCGGACTGCGTGTGGCGCAGATCCGGGTCGCGCGTCAGTCGCCCCATGAGAATGATACGGTTTAACATGTCGGCCCCCTTCTAGTCTTTGCAGACTATGATGGAACGCAGGATGCCGTCTGTGATCTTGAAGACACGGTCGAGCTCGGCCGGGAAATCGGGCGTTGCGGTGACGTTCATGAGGACATAGTAACCTTCGGTGAAATCGTTGATCTCATAAGCAAGTCTGCGCTTGCCCCACACGTCGATATTATCGACGGTGCCGTGTTCCGCGGCCAGCGTCTTGAATTTCTCAATAATTGCTGCCGTATCCTCTTCGCCCAGGTCCGGACGGATAATATAGACCGTCTCATACTTTGCTGAAACTTTCGCCATTTTCTACCTCCTTCTGGTCTTATGGCCGCCCTTAGCGGGGCGGCAAGGATTTTGCCGGCCGGTCGGACCGGCCCGCCGCCAATGAAAGGCGGCGCGAATAGATATTATACTGTATTTCGGGATTTTGTCAACATGTTTGTATTATCAGTGAGTTTCAGGCCGCATTTAACTGGGATGAACGCCCGAAATGCGCTCGAACAGCCTGTTTTTCGATAAAAGAATAAGCAGCGGCAGCCCCAGCGCGTACATGACCACGGCCTCGCCGAGCGCGACCTGCGCCGCGAAAACGGGAAACGCCGCAAAAAAAGAGCCGCCCTCCGTGCCCGAAACTGCAATGACCGCTCCGACGATCACCCCGTTGCATATGACGGGGGGCAGCGGTGCGAATACTCTTTTTTTTACACGTGATGTCCAGAACGCGGCAATGAGCGTAGCGAGGCTCCCCGCCGCCATATCGAGCAGGCCGTACGGGCTGATCAGGTTTGCGGCAAGACAGCCTATGCCCAGGCTCCAGATCGAACCGGGGAATAAAAACGGCAGCACGCAAAGCGCTTCCGCCGCGCGAAACTGCAGGGGCCCGTAACTGACCGGCGCGAGAGCGATCGATGCGCCGGCATACACGGCCGCGATAACGGCGCCCGCGGCGATCTTCCTGATGCCGTGCCTGTTCATACGTATATCCTGCCCAACTCGTCAACGACGTCGCGAAGCGGATGCTCGTCCTTGGCGCCGACAAGCCTCGCGCCCCATTCGGCGAGCGAGGGCTCGCAGTCGCGCGGAGCGAAGCCGATACGCGCCTGCTTGAGCATGGCAAGATCGTTCTGGTTGTCCCCTATGGCATATATATGTTCCCGGCCGATAGAGCACATTTCCGCCACCCGCAGCATAGAACTGCCCTTGTTGCAGCCGCTTGACGTCATCTCAAGAAGATATGCGTTTGAGAACACGACCTCGTAAAAGCCCGAAAAACGCTCGTTTATAATGTCCGCCACACGCTCGAGAATATGGTGCTTCTGCTGAAATATCACCTTGACCCAGGGCAGGGGCATCGACTCGATCGGGCACTGAGTATAGTTCAGCTTCACTTTACGCATATGGAGATGGGTAACGAGATTCGGGTTGTGCACGTAAATGTCGTCCCCGTTGTATGCCTCAAAACCGATTTCCGGCACGGCCGACGCTATCTCTGCGCAGTCCGGGCGCACACGCTCGGGGAGCAGCGATGTGTACAGATTCGTCTCCTTTTCAAAATCATAGATGATCGCCCCGTTCGATAGCACGACCGGCGCGTTTATCGGTACAAGACCGAACCTGTGCCTGAATGCCGGGACCGCCCTGCCGGTGTTCACGGTAAAGACTCCCCCGTTATCCACAAACCATTTGATCGCGTCGTAGTTTTCCCGGGATACCTCGCCGGCCGAATTCGTCAGAGTATCGTCAAAGTCGGAACAAAGGAGCACTCCTTCGAATTTTCCCATAACCACTCTCCGTAAAGCGAGCGGGGGTTTCACTGTTTTTGAGGAATATCCTCCGCAAGCATATATTTTCTCAGCGTCTTGTACAGGACCGCGGCAAGCGCTGTGATCAGGGCCGTGTCGAGGACCATGTATGAGCCGTTATAGATTGCCGAATAGAACCACGGTCCGGTCATCGTCATCCCGAAAAAAGTTTCCGGCATATATTCGGCCCATATCGTCGCCCCGACGACCCAGTGAACGATAAAGCGAAGAGCCCCCGCAAGCAGGCAGCCCCGGATAATGCCGGCCCTTCGCCTCCTGAATACCCCGGCAGCGCCGACCGCCGCAAAAGCTATCGCGTAATCTCCGAGGATCGAAACCCAGGAGACGGCTATGCCGTTTGCAAAGAAGTACTGCATCAGGCCGAACACAAATCCTACAAGAATGCCGGGAGCCCAGCCCCAGCGCACAGCAAATACGACGATCGGCAGCATCGCGGCATCCACCGACCCTCCGTCGGGTAGTCTCCAAGGCGCGATATAACTGAGTATCTGCGCCAGAGCCAGCATCACTGCCCCCTCGCAAAGTATCCGGATCCTGCTCTCCATATCATTCCACCAGCCCCGCAGAAAGAAATCCCGCCGTGCAAACATGCTGCGGCGGTGGAATGGCCGTATTATTCCTACGCCGGCATTGCCCGGATCAGGTCAGAGGGTATAGAGCTGCGTTCCGCCCCATCTCAGCCGGACTGCACCGGCTCCCCTTATTGTGTGCCAATTTTAACCCGTCGATCTCAGTTTTGTCAAGGTTTGAAGAAAATAATCGGGGAGCGGCGCCTCGAGCGTTATCTCCTCCCCGGTTCGGGGGTGGCGGAAAGTAAAAAATCTGGAGTGAAGGCACTGGGTGCTCTGCCCCAGCTCCGGCTTCTTTGCTCCGTAGACCGTATCGCCGACAACGGGGTGCCCGATGCTCGCCATATGGACCCTTATCTGGTGAGTCCGTCCGGTTTGCAGCGAGCAGCGCAGGTAAGTGTAGGACGAAAAGCGCTCAAGGACTTCCCAGTGAGTTATCGCCTCACGGCCGCCCGATTCCGTAACGGCCATTTTTTTGCGGTCCCTGCGGCTGCGCCCGATAGGCGCGTCAACCGTCCCGCTGTCTTCTTTCATTCTGCCGCGCACGATAACGTCATACAGCCTTCTCGCGGTATGCGACGATATCTGCCCGGCGAGCGCCGCGTGGGCAAAGTCGTTCTTCGCGCATATTATCAGGCCGCTCGTATCCTTATCTATGCGGTGCACGATGCCCGGTCTGTCCTCGCCGCTGATAACGGACAGGCTGTCCCCGCGGTGCCACAGCAGCGCGTTGACAAGCGTGCCGCTCTCGTGCCCCGGCGCGGGGTGTATGACAAGCCCCTTGGGTTTGTTAATAACAAGGACGTCGTCGTCCTCATAGACGATGTCCAGCGGGATATCCTCCGGACGGAGCCCGGTCTCCTTCTGAGGGATCCGAAGTTCTATCGTCTGGCCCTCTGCAACCAGGTCTTTTTTTCTGAGAGTTTTTCCCGAAGACAGCACGCGCCCCTCGTCGAGCAGGCGGGAGGCGGCGTTTCTGCTCATGTCCCGGGCGCAAAGAGCCAGAAAGACGTCCGCGCGCAGACCTCCGTATCCGGGTTTGACTTCCAGGACGATGATCTCATCCATCGCCGCCGCCCCCGTGGCTCGCCTTTTCTGCCTCTTTAGCCTCTTTGGCCTCTTTATCCTCGCGTCCGGATATAAAGATCAGATAAATGCACAGCGCGATGCCGCCGACGTCGATAAAGCAGTCGGCCAGATTAAAAATGGCAAAGTCCACGAAAGTCAGAAGGAACATGTCGACAACGCGGCCGTAGAGCAATCTGTCCACAAGGTTGCCCAGAGCGCCCCCCGCCATCAGGGTAAGCGACCATACGGCGAACGGCCGGCGGACCTTCCTCGTAAGTATAAGAGCGAATATCACGATCACAGCCGCCGCCGATATCGCGACGAGAGGCCAGCGCATACCCTGAAGTCTGCCGAAAGCGGCGCCCGTGTTCTCGACATGCGTCAGGTCAAGCACTCCCCTGATAAAAGGCACGCGCTCTCCGAAAGCTATATTTCTGATGATATAGAGCTTGAGAAATCTGTCGCAAAGCGCCAGCAGGATCGCCGTGAAGATATACTGCATGCTGTTACCGTCCTAAGTTTTGTCCGTCTGCCCGATACGGAACCGATGCCGCGGCGGATGGCAGAGCGGAAAGTGCGTGCGGCGAACAGACCGCATCTGGGCGTCTTACATCCCGCTGACGACGCCCGCGCAGCGCGGACACAGGCCATCGGCATTGACTTCATGGCTGTGCACCCAGCACCGGTCGCACTTTTGCGCCGAGCTCGGCTCGATTTTCACCGTGACACCCGGGAAGTATTCTCCTTCGAAGCCGCTGCCGCCCCCGTACACAATGTGCACCGCGGAGACGATAAAGCACTCCGCGAGGTCCATGCACGCGGCTTTTTCAAAATCTCTTTCCGCGCCGTGGGAGACAAAAAGCGTTACCTCGGCGTCGAGCGGTTTTCCTACCGCTTTCTCCGCGCGGGCATTCTCAAGGGCTTTGTTGACGTCAAGGCGCAGGTCCATAAGCCTGTCCCAGCGCTCATTCTTTTCGGCTGAGAAATCGTATTCGGGAACAGGCTCCGGCATGGAAGCAAACATTACGCTGTCGAGCTCTTCACCGCTCCGATGGGGCATGAACTGCCAGATCTCGTCGGTCGTGAATGCAAGTATGGGGGCGAGCAGGCGCTCCAGCGCGTCAAGGATAATGAACATAGCGGTCTGCGCGCTGCGGCGGCCCGGACTGTCGGCGCCCTCGCAGTACAGCCTGTCCTTGATAATATCAAGATAGAAATTCGACATCTCCGTCACGCAGAAATTGCGCACGGCGTGGTATATGACGTGGAACTCAAACGCTTCGTATGCGGCGACGCATCTGCGGATTAGGGCGTTCAGCTTTGAAAGCGCCCATTTGTCGAGCTCCGGCATCGAATCGTACGGCACCGGGTTGTCGGGATCAAAGTCCCAGATGTTTCCGAGTATATATCGGGCCGTGTTGCGGATCTTCAGATACGCCTGCGAGAGCTGCTTGAATATATTGTCTGACACGCGCACGTCCACCTTGTAGTCGGAGGATGCGACCCAGAGCCGCAGCAGGTCCGCCCCGTACTGTTTTATGACCTCCTCGGGCGCTATTGAGTTTCCGAGGGACTTGTGCATGGCCTTCCCCTCGCCGTCCACGACCCAGCCGTTTGTCAGAACAGCCCGGTAGGGGGCCCTGCCGCGCAGAGCAACAGCCGTTAAAAGGGAGGACTGGAACCAGCCCCTGTACTGGTCGCCCCCTTCGAGGTAGAGGTCGGCCGGCCAGTGTGCAGGGTTGTCTTTATCGAGCGAGGCGATATGCGTGGAACCTGAGTCAAACCACCCGTCGAGCGTATCGGTCTCTTTTGAAAACTCCGTGCCTTCGCAGAACGGGCACGCAAACCCTCCCGGCAGGATATCGCTCGCCGCGGTTTCAAACCAGGCGTTCGAACCCTCTTTTGCAAAAAGCGCGCTTACGGCATCGATCGTCTCGGGAGTGCACACGGGCTTGCCGCACTTTTCGCAGTAGAAGACCGGTATCGGCAGCCCCCAGTGGCGCTGGCGCGATATGCACCAGTCGGCGCGTTCGGAGATCATGGCCTTCATGCGCTCGAGTCCCCACGCGGGTATCCACTCAACCTGGTCGCAGGCCGCTATGGCCTCGGCCCTGAAAGCCTCTACCGAACAGAACCACTGCGGTGTGGCGCGGTAGATGACGGGCTGCTTGCACCGCCAGCAGTGCGGGTACGAGTGCTCCAGTTCCTCAGAGGCGAGCAGGGCGCCTGCCGCCTGCAGCGCGTCGGCGATGGCGGTGTTTGCTTTTTCGTAGGAAAGGCCCTCAAAAGGTCCCGAATCGGAGGTCATTTTTCCCTGGGCGTCCACGGGGACAAAGGGTTCGATACCGTAATTCCTGCAGACGTTATAGTCGTCAAGGCCGTGGCCCGGAGCGGTGTGAACGCAGCCCGTCCCCGCTTCAAGCGTGACGTGCCTTCCCGATATTATCAAAGAATCCCTTTCATAAAGGGGGTGCGAAGCCGTCATCAGCTCAAAGTCCTTGCCCTTCATCGTCGCAAGGATCTCGAAGTTGTCTGCGCCCGCCTTCTTCGCCACGGTTTCGGCCAGCTCTTTTGCGACGATATACGTCTCGCCGGAGGGCACCTTCATCAGAATATACTCGAAATCGGGGTTCAGGCATATCGCAAGGTTGCCGGGAATAGTCCACGTGGTAGTCGTCCAGATGACAAAGTAAGTCCTGTCAAGGTCGGTGTACGCTCTCAGGAGCCCTCTGTCGTCGCGTACTTTAAATTTGACATATATGGACATGCACTTATCGTTTGCATACTCGATTTCAGCTTCGGCGAGCGCCGTCTCGTCGTGAGGACACCAGTACACGGGTTTCAGGCCTTTATAGATATAGCCTTTTTCGTACATACTGCCGAACACCTTGACTTCAAGCGCCTCGAACTCCGGGCTCATCGTAAGATAGGGGTTGTCCCAGTCTCCCATGACGCCCAGGCGCTTGAACTCCGTTCGCTGAATATTCACAAAGTTGAGTGCAAAGTCTCTGCAGGCGCTGCGGAACTCCGGCACAGTCATGTTTTTCCTGTCGAGCTTGCTCTTTTTTATTATCGCGCTCTCGATGGGCATGCCGTGGTTGTCCCACCCGGGAACGTATGGGGCATGAAAACCGCGCATTGTCTTGTATCTGACAATGAAGTCTTTAAGGACCTTATTGAGAGCGGTCCCCATGTGGATGTTCCCGTTGCTGAAAGGCGGGCCGTCGTGCAGGATGAAAGTCGGCGCGCCCGCGCTTCGCTCTGTCAGGCGGCGGTATATATCCTTTTGCTCCCTGTCTTTCAGCATGTCCGGCTCGCGCGCGGGCAGGTTAGCCCTCATGGGAAAATCGGTCTTCGGCAGATTCAGAGTGCCGTTATAATCCTTTGCCATCGGTTTGGACTCTCCTATACTGTTTGTCTATAAAAAGCGGAGCGGGCAGAGCGCCCGCCCCACTTCCTTATTGTTTCCAATATATCGCAATTTGCCTTATTTAAGCTCGTAATCTTTTCCGAACTGGAGATCGACGAACTCAAACTTAGGTCTTGAGGAGCTCTCCTGGCCTGCCGCTTTTTTTGTGTTTAACGGCTTTTCGGGTTCTTGCTCGGGCAGTTCGATACGGCGCGTCTCCTCAAGAGCCTCACCGTTCTCCACCGTATCGGGCGGAGCGTCATCGGGGACGGCATCGCTCCCGGAGGCGTCCTGAGGCTGCGCTTCGGAGGGTGTTTCATTTTTGACTCCCTTGTGCTCGTCAAGATTCTCAAGGTTGTCAAGGAACTCCAGCTGGCGAAGATAGACTTTGCGCATTTTTTCAATGTAGTTCAAAGTGTTCTGCTTTGCCGTAAGAAGCTGAGATTCTCTGAGCTTTATGGCGCCTTCGAGATCACCGACCTTTCCGGCGACGGTATTCTCCGCCTCGCTGAGTATAGCGTTGGCCTTACTTTGCGCCTCGGCCACTATCTGGTCCGCTGTCCTTTGAGCGTTTACCAGAATCGAGCGCATAGCGTCCTCGGTGCTGCGATAGCTCTCAACCGTGTCAACAAGGACCTTCATCTTGTTCTTGAGCACAGCGTTCTCTTTATACAGTGTAATATAGTCTTCTGACAGCGGCTCGAGGAAATCATCCACCGCTGCCATATCATAACCGCCGAACACGGCTTTTGGAAAAGTCTTTTCCTGAACTTCCTGTGGCGTCAGCATTCTATGCGGCCTCCTTAATAATTAATCCCGGTATTAAAAATACACGCCCGTGCTCTCAAGCTCGTCAATCAAGTCGCCCATTATGTCCACATTGAAAGGCGTCACGATATATGTGCGCTCCGCCACCTTTTTGATCTTCCCGTCGAGCGCGTATGCCACTCCGCAAAGAAAATCCAGGATCCTGCGGGCGACCTCCCTGTTCGCCGATTCGAGGTTAAGTACGACGGTACGTTTTTCTTTAAGATGATCGGCTATGTCCGTGACGTTTTCATAGCGCTCCGGCTTTGTGAGAACCACCTGCAGCTGCGTGGTGGTGTGGATATTTACGACCTTGCTCCTTTTGTCCTCAAAAGATACTGGCGCGGAATCCCGGGACCTCTTTTTTTCGGCAGGCATATATTCTGAAAAAACGTCCTCGTCCTCCGTATACGGGCGGGTCAGTTTCTTTATCTCATCAAGCAGTCCCATCTGGTGCTGTCCTTTCTGCGGCTTGCGCGCTCATTCGCGCGCGCCAAAAATCGCGCTGCCAATTCTGACAGCACTGGATCCTTCTCTGATCGCATCTTCAAAATCATCACTCATACCCATGGACAATATGTCAATGTTGATATTATCGTATTTTTTTGACCTTATGTCAACATAAAGCTTGTACATAGCCCGGAAATATGGACGGTTGGCGCCCGGCCTTTCCGCTGCGGGAGGTATGGCCATCAGCCCTCTCACCCGGATGCCCTTAAGCGACGCCGCTCGTTCAAGAAGGCGTTCCAGATCCTCCGGTCTCGCCCCCGCCTTTGCGCTCTCCCCGCCGATATTGACCTCAAGCAGTACGTCCTGGACCACTCCCTTGACCACCGCAATGCGCGAGATCTCGTCCATCAGCTCGACCGAATCCACCGACTCGATCAGCTGCGCCGTGCCTATGGTATATTTGACCTTGTTGCGCTGCAGCTTCCCTATGTAATGTAAGGGCGCGCCGTCATACGCGTTTTCCGAATACTTTCTCATCATCTCCTGTACGCGGTTTTCCCCGCAGGCGTCGACCCCCGCCGCTATAGCCTCCTGAATCTCCAGTGCGGTCCGAGTCTTTGTCGCGGCGGTCAGCATGACTTTGTCTTTCCTTCCGGCCCCGTAAGCCGCGTCTGCCATGCGCTCACGCACCCGCGCGATGTTGTCTGCTATGCTCACTCGAGTATCTTCCCTTCGTATATGCCTTTCAGAGTGACAATGACCTCGTTCCCGACGCGCAGCGCGAACGGGTCGTCCTTGTCTTCACGGACTATATAGTAGTCCCCCGTCTGGTTTATTATGGTGACCTTCTTAAATGACGCCGTCATCCCGTCAACGCAGTACACGCCGCGCGTGCCGTCGGACGAGATCGCAAGAGCTCTCTTCGGTATGCGTATACCCTCATATGCCCCGAACGACATCTCAACCGTCTGTCGGCGCAGGGCTGTCACGGAATGCAGGCTGCCTTTCGCCTGAAGAGTGATAAGTGTCCTTCCGTCCATGCCCTCGGTCAGATACAAGATCCTCATTTCTATCTTTCGGCCGAAATTTCCCGCGAAGAGCACCGAGACCTTGTTGCCCACACGGAGCCCCTCTATATCGTCCGAATCGACCGCGGCGACGAAACACCACTTTGTGCCGCTGATTATTTTCCCGTATGCGCCCGCGGGAGCGGCTGCTTCGACAGTCTCAAGCTCGTCGAAATCCTCAAGAGTCATCCCTTCCAGAACACTGGTGTTCAGAATGCGCTCATACCCGTCGACAAAAGGAGAGAAAGTGCCCGCCCTCTCGGACAGGATATCGGTGAACCCGGAACCTCCGGCCCTCTTTAAGGAAGCGATCTCACTCTCCAGGCGCCTGACGGTCTGCTCGAGACTGTCAGCGCGCCCGTACAGATACTCCTTGCGCAAAAGCAGGCTCTTAAGGTTCTCCGCACGGTCTTCATATTCATGGATATTGTCCTTGCGGGCCGTGCCTGAGAGCGACATGAGCGCGGCATTGATCTGTGTCTCAAGGGACGAGGCATCGCCGCCCGAGGCGGAGGAATCAAATGTCCTGCGAATCTGTTCAAGCCTTGATTCCAGTTCGTCTATCTCCCGTACAAGCCGGTACGCCTTCTCGTCCGAGTAAATCCGCGCGATGACCTCTCCCGCCGCTACTCTCTCGCCCGCGGCGTGCACCGGCTCGACGAGATCATATTGCGTCGTGAGTACTTCCTCGTTTCGTACAACGTACCCGGTCGCGCTGAGGCTCTCTTCATAGGTGTAGCGCACGGCAGGCACCGATTGAAAAGGGTTCTTGAGCATACCGACTATGTACAGTGTTATATAGACCGTCACCGCAGCGACAAGCGCTGTCAGCGCAATAGTGTACGTCGTGTTCCTGCGCTTCATCTGCTGTGTACCGCCCTTCAAAGGCTCCTAATAAGGATGATTCTATGTCTCCTCGGCTGTCAGGCTCAGGGGTCTTGCCGGAACGATCGTTGAGATCGCGTGCTTGTATATCATCTGCTGTTTGCCTTCCGACATTATGACGACCGTGAAGTTGTCAAATCCCGTGACCAGTCCGCGTATCTGGAAACCGTTAACAAGAAAAACCGTTACAGCCAGCTTTTCCTTCCTGGCCTGATTCAAAAAAAGATCCTGAAGTTCTCTGTCCTTTTGCATTCTTATGACCCCTTCTTTCAGTTTCGCGGAAAACCGCGAGGTCATTATATTTCACTTGAGAGCGCGTATTGCGTCGAAAGCCGCCGCACTTCGTCCGGGTCCGGCGTGTCCGGCTGGATGATCCACTTCATCCGCCCGTACCTGCGAAACCACGTCAGCTGCCTCTTTGCGTAGCGTCGCGTCGCGAGCTTTACCGCCTCGACAGCTCCGTCAAGCGTGCACTCCCCGCGCAGGTATGCAGCCGTCTCTTTATACCCTATAGCCTGCATCGCCGTGCACGAATCGCTGACTCCGCTCCGTATCAGCGAGGCGACCTCCCCGACAAGGCCTCTGGCAAACATCTCGTCAACGCGCCTGTTGATCCTGTCGTAAAGCGCTTCTCGGTGTTCAAAATCAAGCCCTATCATCACCGCTTCGTATCGCGGAGGGATCGACCTGCTTCGCTCGTTGTGCTCCGAGAGCGTGATGCCGGTAGCGATCTTGACCTCGAGAGCCCGGATGATCCTTTTTGTGTCATTTACGTGCAGCCTGGCGGCCGATTGAGGGTCCTGCTCTTTGAGCATCGAAAACAGATACTCCCCCCCACGGGTCCTCGCAAGTGCACTCAGTTCCTCTCTCACTGCAGGGTCGGGCTTCGGTGCGTAATCGCCGCCCTTTATGAGCGCGTCAAAATACAGTCCGGTTCCGCCTACTACAATCGGAAGCTTGCCTCGGGATATGACGCCCGTTATGCACGAGGCCGCCTCTTCGGCATATCGGGCGGCCGAGTAGTCTTCAAACGGATCGGCCACGTCGATCATGTGGTGCGGTACAACCGCGATCTCCGCGGGGCCCGGTTTTGCCGTGCCTATGTCCATTCCCCTGTAGACCTGCATCGAGTCGCAGGATATTACCTCGCCGCCGAGATCGAGCGCCAGGACAATACCCAGCGCCGACTTCCCGGAGGCTGTCGGCCCGCACACGCAGATGATCCTCTCCTTTTCGCTCATCTGCCGAACTGCCTGTCGAGCGAGGACTTGCTGATGCTTATCGCAACCGGCCTGCCGTGCGGGCAATACCTTATGTCGTCCCGGGACAAAACTTCGTATGCAAGCGCGTTGAGCTCGCGGATGTCGCTCGACCTGCCCGCTTTTACAGCCGCCCTGCACGCCACCCTGTACAACAGTTTTTCATGCTTCTGCGCCGCGAGCTCCCCCTTGCCGCCGAGCAGGTCGCCGGCGATCTCCTGCAGAACGGCCTGAGCGTCGCCCGAGTCAAGACACGCCGGTATCGCCCTGACGATAAGGCTGTCTCCCCCGAAATCTTCAGCGTCAAACCCGGCGGCCCTCAGCAGATCGAGCGATGAGATCAGCGCCTGCGCCTCCTTCGGGGAAAAGCGCGCGACTTCAGGCGAGAGCAGCATCTGGGACATCGGTGCCGTCTTGTCGGCCTTCAGGCGCTCGAACAGTATGCGCTCGTGCGCCGCGTGTTTGTCGATCAGCAGCAACCCGTCCTCCTGTTCGACTATAATATACGTCTTCAGCGCCTCTCCGATCACTTTAGCCTGTTCAGCCAGCCCGCCCCGGGCCGGGGGGGCCTGCTGCGCCGCCTGTCCGGGAACCGCATCCGCCGATGTGTCCGGGTGAAAGAGCGCGGCCCCGCCGCCGTCCGCCCCCTGCGGAGCTCGGGCGGCGGGAGGTCGAAGCGATAGCATATTCGCTCCGGACCCGTCCCGGTCCCGCGCGCCGCCGGGGCTGCGTGTTTTATCACGGTCGATCTTGTCGAGCATCGCGCGGTATTCGTCTATCGTCATCGCGTGGAAGGCGGTATTGCCCCCCTTGTTGTCCCGGGGTGCGTATTCCGGTTTCCGGGAGCCGCGAAAGAGCAGTTCGGGCCTTCCCTCGTCAAGCGACATCGCAGACATCACCGCAAAATATACGGCGTCGAAAGCGTCGCGCTCCGAGCTGAATTTTACCTCGAGTTTAGCCGGGTGCACGTTGACGTCGACGGCTGTCGGCTTCATTTCAAGGCATATCACACAACCCGGAAACCGCCCTGCCGGGATGCGGGTTTTGCAGCCCTCCTCGGCTGCCGCCGAGAGCAGCCTCGAACGGACGGGCCTGCGGTTGACTATAAAGTGCTGCGCGCTTCGGCTGCCGCGGGAGGCGGTCGGCCTCGTTATATAACCCGTAAGTATGATACCGGAGAAATCGCCTTTGACTTCCGTCAGGGATGACGCGAAATCGCGTCCGAACACGTCGTAGATCGCAGCTTTCAGATCTCCTCCGCCTGAGGTCGCAAACACTTCCCTGCCGTCGCGCAGAAGCCTGTACGCCGTGTCGGTGTGAGCGACCGCCTGTTCCTGCACGGCTGCGACGATCGCGGCGGCCTCGGTCGCATCCTTTTTCACGTATTTCATCCTGGCGGGCGTATTGAAAAACAGATCCCTGACGACAACAGTGGTGCCCTCCGGACAGCCTGCAGGTGAAAAGCCGGTGACGGTTCCGCCCTCGATCGACACCGCGGTGCCCTCAATGCTGCCTCGCTCCCTTGTTATCAGGTCGATGCGTGAGACTGCGGCTATAGAAGCGAGCGCTTCGCCGCGAAAGCCCATCGTTACGATTCGGTCAAGATCCTCCTCGAGGGCTATCTTGCTGGTCGCATGGCGCAAAAAAGCAGTGCGGGCATCGTTCGGCGACATGCCGCAGCCGTCATCGCTCACGCGAAGGAACGTCATCCCACCGTCCGAAAACTCCACAGTTATCTTTTTTGCCCCGGCGTCGGAAGAGTTCTCGAGGAGTTCCTTCACAACGGAGGCCGGTCTCTGTACGACCTCGCCGGCGGCGATGAGGTTAGCGACATGTTCAGGCAGCTCTTTTATTATATCCGGCAAGTGCAAAGCCCCCTCACGTCATATTCGCCAAAGCCCATATTCCGATTCCGTTGAAGATCATGTGCATGAAGACCGGAGCCCAGATGCTGCCGCTTCTCCTGTAGCAGAACGCCCAGGCGATACTTGGCGGCAGGTACTCGATAAGAAGCGTCATGATCTTCCAGTCCCCGTACATGACCGCGTACTGAACGAGGTGCGCGGCGCCGAAAAGAAGCCAGCTGATAAGATACCCGAGAAAGCGGTTTTTGTTCCAGATCGTTCCGAAAATCACGCCGCGAAACAAAGTCTCTTCAATTAACGGCGCGAGAAACACGGCTATCACGACCATCGGTTTGTCGTACATCTCAACGAGCAGCCCCATAGCAATGTCGTTGGGGTTATCCGACGTGCCGGCTGCGGCGGCCAAAACGGCGACAACGACGATAGTCATCACGTAGCTCAGAAGGTAACTCAGAAACATGGAACCGAGGCTTCGTCCGAAGCGGAAAAAGAATACGCGCAGATTATCGATCAGAAAGTCCTTAAACAGCACTATCGTGAGAAGAAAACTCGCGTAGTACGGTATAAGCAGCTGTGCCTTTTCCGATATCTCCCAGTTCATCCAGGCCGAGGCTCCGGCTGCGAGAAGCCCCGTGAGGACGGGAAAGACTGCAAGATACATCACCAGCAAAAAGATGCCTTTAAATATCCCTTTCGCGGGGAACGCCGCTATTGGTGTTTGTTCTTCTTTCATAGCTCTCTTTTCATTTCATAGAGAATATTGAGCGCCTCGAGCGGTGTAAGTGTGTTTATATCGAGCGAACCGAGCCGCTGCGCGATCTTTGCGGCCCCCTGGTCAACGAGCGTGATCTGCCCGGGGTCGACGCGGGATCTTGACGACTTCCTGCCCGAAGAGCGGACCTCTTTGCCCGATTCCAGTGAGGCCAGGATCTCCTTGGACCTCTCCACTACGCAATCCGGCAGGCCGGCAAGCTTTGCGACTTCTATTCCGTAACTGTCGTCTGCCCCGCCTCTGACTATTTTTCGCAGGAATATTATATCATCCCCGCGCTTCTTTGCGGCGATATTGTAATTTTTTACGCGCTCCAGTTTATCTTCAAGCTCGGTCAGTTCGTGATAGTGGGTGGCAAAAAGCGTCCTGGCTCCCAGTTTCCCGGAGGCGACGTATTCCACGACTGCCCGGGCGATAGCCATGCCGTCGAACGTGGAGGTGCCGCGGCCGATCTCGTCCAGTATCAGCAGGCTGCGGCTCGTCGCGTTTGAAAGCATCTCCGCCACCTCCGACATCTCGACCATAAAAGTAGACTGGCCACCCGCCAGGTCGTCCGAGGCTCCGATCCTCGTGAATATGCGGTCCACGACGCCGATGCGCGCCCGGGAAGCCGGTACGTAGCTCCCGATCTGCGCCATAAGAACTATAAGCGCGACCTGCCGCATATACGTACTCTTTCCCGCCATATTAGGGCCGGTAATGATCTGCACAAGTTCACTCGTATTGTTCATGGACGTGTCGTTGGGGACGAAAAGGCTGCCCGACAGCACTTTCTCAACGACCGGGTGGCGCCCGTCTTTGATCTCTATCACACCCGAGTAGTCGACCTCCGGTCTGGTATATCCCTCGTCGGCGGCGGTCTGGGCGAACGCGCAGTACACGTCAAGCTCCGCTATGGCGGCCGCGGTGCTCTGCACTCTGGCGACCTGTGAGGCGACATACTCGCGCAGCTTTGTAAAAAGCTCGTACTCAAGGGCCTTGAGCCGGTCCTCAGCCGTTAAGATGGCGCTTTCCATCTGTTTTAATTCGTCGTTGATATAGCGTTCGCCGCTTGTGAGAGTCTGTTTGCGTACGTAATCCCCGGGAATCTCCTGCCCTGAAGAGCGGGGGATCTCTATATAGTATCCGAAGACCCTGTTGTAGCCTATCTTCAGCTTCTTTATGCCCGTTCTTTCTCTTTCCCTGTTCTCGATAGCGGCAATGGTTTCCTTCGCGCCGCTCATGATATCCCTCAGCCTGTCCGTCTCGCTGTCAAAGCCCGGCCGTATCAGTCCCCCCTCCCTGACGGAGAAAGGCGGGTCGTCCGAGATCGTGCTCTCTATTTGCTCCCTGACATCGGCAAGCTCGTCGAGGTTGTCCAGGATCTCCGTGAGGCGCGCGCTCTGAGGTGAGCCGAGCAGTTTTTTTACGTGCGGTATGTACCCTATCGCGTTTGCCAGGTTGACAAGGTCGCGGCCGTTCGACGTGCCGTACACCGTGCGGGCTATGAGCCGCTCCATGTCCCCTATCTTCTCAAGCACTCTCAGGAGTTCCTTGCGCATTATCTCGCCGTCGCGCAGTTCCCCGACAGCGTTGAGCCGCCTGCCGATCGCGGCGGGCGACAGAAGGGGCTTTTCTATCCAGGATCTTATCAGTCTGCCGCCCATGGGCGTCCTGGTCCTGTCAAGGACCCAGAGCAGCGACCCCTTTTTTTCCTTGGTGCGCAGCGTTTCAACGAGCTCAAGATTGCGCCGCGCCGTGATGTCCAGCGACATGAACTGACCCTCGCTATAGACCGAGAGCCTGTTCATGTGGGACAGATCCGTCTTCTGCGTCTCGTAAAGGTACGATATGAGGGCCCCGCATGCCGATACGCCCCGTTCCGTGAGCTCCGACGTGTCAGAGATATTTTTAAACTGGGCGGTGACTCTCACACCGGCCGGAGCGGCGTCAAACCTCCCGTCATCCCCGGTAACGCAGCTGCAATTGAGCCTCGCTTCAAGCAGTCTTCGCAGGCCCTCATCAAAGGCGGCCTCGCCGCCGAGCAGGGCCTCTCTGGGAGAAAATCGGGCAAGTTCCTCCTCGAGCCTGCGCGCGCTCTCTGCTTCGCCGCCGGTCAGATACGCCTCGCCTGTTGAAATGTCGGCAAAACATGCCGCCCAGCCGCCGTCTTTTATGTATACGGAGCAAATATAGTTGTTCCTGCCTTTTTCGAGCATCGAGTCCTCGATAACGGTCCCCGGCGTGATTATGCGCACGATATCCCGTGTCACGAGCCCTTTTGCCAGCTTCGGGTCCTCGGTCTGCTCACAGATAGCGACCCTGTATCCTTTTGAGATGAGGCGCGCGATATAGTTTTCCGCGGAATGGTACGGCACGCCGCACATCGGAACGCGCTCGCTCTCGTCTTTCCCTCTGTCGCGGGTCGTCAGCGCAAGATCGAGTTCGGCGGAGACAAGCTTTGCGTCCTCGTCAAACATCTCATAGAAATCTCCGAGGCGAAAAAAAAGTATGCAGCCCTCCGTCCGGCTCTTGATTTCATAGTATTGTTTCATCATTGGCTTGACGTCCGTCATGCCGCACCCCCGAAAATATCCCGAATAGGATACGTGTATACTAAAGCCGCTGCGGCTTTGCCGGTACCGCCCGGCGCAGCGCCTTACTCAAGCTCTCCGAACAGTGCCCACGAAGCGGCCTGCGTCACTTTCGCGTAAGCAAATTCTCCTATGAGGCTCTCCGGCCCCCTGAAATGGACAAGCCTCCCGCCGTTAGTGCGCGAGGTGAGATTATATTCGCCCCTCTGCGCCGTCCCGTCGATCAGGACGCGCTGCACCGTGCCGATATATTCCTCGTGTTTTCTCAGCGAGATCTCGTTTTGAAGCGCGGTCAGCCTGTCAAACCGCTTTACCTTCTCCTCCCTTGTGAAAGGGTCGTCCAGCTTCGCGGCCGGAGTTCCCTCTCTCGGGGAGTAAATAAACATGAACATCGCGTGGAACCCGACGGCTCCCACCAGCTCGAGAGTATCCTCAAACTCCGATTCGGTCTCCCCGGGGAAACCGACAATAACGTCGCTGGTCATCACGAGGCCGGGGACGGTCTTTTGCGCGTAAAGCGCTTTTTGCAGATATTCCTCGGCTGTATATCCCCTGTTCATGGCCCGAAGCACCCTGTCGTTCCCGGACTGAAAGGGCAGATGTATGTGTTTTGCGACCTTTTCGCACGACGCCATGGTGTCAAACAGCTTATCGGTAGCGTCCTTGGGATGGCTTGTCATAAAACGGATAAGAAAGTCCCCTTCAAGGCTGTCTATCATTTTCAGAAGATCCGCAAAGTCGGTGCCTCCTCCGAGGTCCCTGCCGTAAGAGTTGACGTTCTGCCCGAGCAGAGTGAAATCTTTGTAACCCTGAGCGACAAGCGAGCGCACCTCATTAACGATGTCCTCCGCCGCGCGGCTCCGCTCCCTTCCGCGGACGTATGGCACGATACAGTAGGTGCAGAAATTATTGCATCCGTACATCACCGGGATCCAGGCTTTGATCTTTGACGAACGGACGGGCTGGATCCCCTCGCAAAGAAAGCCCTCCGAATCCTCAATGCTGAACACCCTGCGCTTGTCTGACAGCACGCGTTCGAGCAGTTCGGGAAACCTCCAGAGCATATGCGTTCCGAATACGAGATCCACGTGACGAAAACTCTTCTTTATCTGTTCGCTGCGTCCGGGCTGCTGCACCATGCAGCCGCATACGGCGATTATCTGTTTCGGATTGGCCGTTTTTCCGTGGACGAGAGCGCCTATGTTTCCGAGTATGCGCTGTTCGGCGTGCTCCCGTATCGCGCAGGTGTTTATTACGATGACGTCGGCCTGATCGGGTCCGGGAATGAGATCACAGCCGATCTGAGCGAGCATCCCCCGGATCTTTTCGCTGTCCGACTCGTTTTGCTGGCAGCCGTAGGTATCGACCCACGCCCGCGGCGTTCTGCCGCCCGTCCTGCCGAGCAGGAGCTCCCTCGCTCTTTCAATGCACGAGCTCTGATATGCCATCTGCTCTTCCGATATGACAAAATCATTGTGTTCCAAAGCTGTACCTCCGCGGTCTAATCAGGTTATTTTATCATAGATTATGCCCCATGTGAAGTGTCGCACGCGACCCGGCGCATTTTTCTTTGTCGGGACGGACAGAATAAATTCCCGGGGGCGCCGCGTGGATACAGCCTGATGCCGGGAACACGCACCGCGCGCCCCGGTTTATCCTATATTGCCCGGCAATACCGATACGAGAGGACAATCAATGAAAGCGATCATTCTGGCGGGCGGCGCAGGCACACGGCTCGCGCCGATAAGCTCCGATATCCCGAAACCGATGGCCCCGCTGCCGGGAGCGCCCGTCATGGAGTACCTTCTGGGTCTGCTGAGGGCCCACGGGATACGCGATATCACCGCGGCCGTGCATCATCTGCCCGAGCAGATCGAAGACTATTTCCGCGACGGGTCGTCATTCGGAGTGGACATGAAATACAGCAGAGAGGAGGAACCATTGGGTACAGCGGGCGCCGTGCGCCGCTGTACGGGAGGCGACGAACGGGAGACCGTGATCGTCATGTCGGGCGACGCCGTCTGCGATTTTGACCTGACAGAATGCCTCCGGTTTCATAATTCAAAGCGCGCCGAGGCCACGCTTGTTCTTCACCGCCACACGTCACCTATGGAGTACGGGCTCGTGCTCTGCGACGACGACGGGCGCGTCAGGCGTTTTGTTGAAAAGCCCTCCTGGCCGCAGGTCTTCGGATGCGCGGTAAACACAGGGATCTATATACTCGAGCCCTCCGCTCTGGAGCGCGTGCCCGCAGACAAACCTTTTGATTTTGCGCGGGATCTGTTTCCCCTGCTCTTGTCTGAGGGCGCGGCGATGTACGGCTGCGTGCCCGGAGGCTACTGGACGGATATCGGCAGCTGTGAATCGTATCTTGAAGCGTGCCATGACCTGCTGGAGGGCCGCGTCGACCTCCCCGTGCCGCCTTCGGCGCCGGCGCCCGAGGGCGTGACCGTTCTGGGTCCCTGCTATATAGGGCCCGGCGCAAGGATCGGAAAGGGGACCGTTCTCGGGCCTTTAACCTGCGTCGAGCCGGGCAGCGTCATCGGCGAGAACTGCCGTATCTCCCGCAGCATGATCTGCGCCGCAAGCGTCGCGGGAGAATCGCGGCTCGACGGGGCCGTGCTGTGTTCCGGCGCCCGCACAGGACGCGGCTGCGAAATGCGCGAGGGCTCCGTGCTGGGCGCGGGAGCCGTTTTGGGCGAGGGCTGTATAATATCCGAAAACGTGCGCGTATGGCCCAACCGCTTCGTCGCGGGCGGCACTGTGCTCAGAGCCAATCTTGTCAACGGCAATATACGAACGAACACCTTTTTTACGGACAGCGGCGCTATCCGCGCGGAGGCGGGCCCGCAGATCAACGTCGAATACTGCGCGCGCCTGGGGGGCGCGGCCGCGCTCGGCGCGAGGATGGGCATCGGTTTCCACGGAGGCAATCTGGCGCAGAGCCTCGCTCATTCGCTCTGCGCGGGCGCGCGCAGCACCGGGTGCTGCGTTTATATGCATGACGCCGAAAACAGGGCTCAGGCTGCGTTTGCAGCCTCGGTCTACGATTTTCCCATAAGCGTTTTTCTGGAGGAGTGCGGTTCCGATATATCTATCGATTTTCGCGGCCCCGGCGGCGGTCCGCTGCCGAGGCAGAGCGAGCGGCAGATTGAGAGCGTTCTCCGGCGCGGGGAATGGAAACAGGTGCAGCCTGCGGATACGGGCGCTCTCCGGGAGATCTCCGGATTGCGGGCAGCCCACATCAGCGCCGCGCTGGCTTCAGCTCCCGGTAAATACGGGGCCCTGCGCGCCGCCGAAGGGCTGCCGGGGTCATATCTGCTCTCGGAGCTTATAGAGCGGGCGGGCCCGCCCCCCGCGGACGAGCACACAAGCTGCGTAAACCTCACGGGCGGCGGGCGATTTATCGAGCTGAGCCTCCCGGGCGGAAAGACGGTTTCCCGCGAAGCCATGCTTCTTTTGACGGGATATCTGCTGTTGCGCGGCGGGGCCCGTGTCCTGGCGGCCCCGTCAGGAACTCCTTTCGCCCTTGAATCTTTGGCGTCTTCGGCCGGAGCCCACCTGTCCTGGGAGGGCGACGACGACTATCCTTCAGCACTGCGCCAATGCAGAGCTATGGAAGACGGCCTGTTTGCCGCCGCTCTGCTTATGCGGGAACTCTCGAAAACCGGAGCCGAAGAACTCCTTACGCGTCTGCCCGCCTTTTATGCGAAAAGCGCAGAGGTGCCTCTTTCGAAAGAACGCGGCGATATAATGAGCTCTTTTTGCGGGGCGCTGGGCAGCCGCGCGCAGTTGGGCCGCGGCATAACCTGCCGCGACAGGAGGGGATATGTGCGAATAACCCCCAGCAGCTCCCGCGCGGCCATACACGTCGCGGCGGAAGCGGCTTCAGTCGAGCTCGCCGAGGAGCTGTGCGGCGATTTTGTCAATATGGCGCGGAAGTTTGACGGGGGCGGGTCCTGAGATAAAAATATTCTATATACAACGCTTCCTCGGTATGCTATAATAATTTATAATTGGGCATTATATCCATAGGTAAGAACCTCGCTGAATGCCCGTTTGCTTAATTATTTTTGCGCCGCGGCGCATGATATATTTTTAATTTTATATGTTATACGGCTTCGATCGGGGGGACGCCTGCCGTTGATTACCGGGGTATGGGGCTCGGTGACAGCGGACACCCCCCTTGGGTTTGTATGGTTTTTTACATAATCCGATCAACTCCCGAAGTCAAAAAGGAGTGAATTTAATGGCAGAAACAAAGCTTAAAATTATCCCGCTGGGCGGGTTGAACGAGATCGGGAAAAATATGACCGTCTATGAGTGCGGGAAGGACATCATAGTGGTCGACTGCGGTCTCGGGTTTCCGGACGATGATATGCTGGGTATCGATCTTGTCATTCCCGACATCACGTATCTCGTCAAAAATCAGGATCGCATCCGCGGCCTGATACTGACTCACGGACACGAGGACCACATAGGAGCTATTCCGTACGTCTTCCGCCAGATAAACGTGCCCATTTACGCAACCAGGCTCACCGCGGGTCTTGTGGAATCGAAACTCGCCGAGATCCAGATGCTCGACAAGGTCCAGATCTTTAAAAAAGAAGCCGGCGACAGCTTTACGCTCGGCTGCTTCGAGGTTGAGATGATACACGTCAACCACTCGATCCCCGACTCGGTGGCCTTCGGTATCCGCACACCGCTCGGAAACGTGGTACACACCGGCGACTTCAAGATAGACCCCTCACCGATCGAAAAAAAGATCATCGACCTTGCCAGGTTCGGGAACCTCGGTATGGAGGGCGTGCTCGCGCTGCTGATCGATTCAACGAACGTGGAGCGGCACGGCTACTCCGAGTCGGAGAGCATAGTCGGCAAAAAGTTCGAATCGCATTTCGCAGGGTGCAAAAAGCGCATTATTATAACCACGTTCGCGTCAAACGTGCACCGCATACAGCAGGTCCTGAACGTCGCTCACAAGTACGAGCGCAAAGTCGCCATCACGGGCAGGAGCATGGAAAACGTTATGCGCCTGTCGATTGAGATGGGCTACATCGACGTGCCTCCCGATACGCTCATCGACATTTCGAAGATAAAGAACTATCCCCCCGAAAAGATCGTCGTCGTGACAACCGGAAGTCAGGGTGAGTCGATGTCCGCTCTCTACAGAATGGCGTTTTCCGGCCATCGCCAGGTTGAGATCGGAGCCGCGGACAGGGTCATTATCTCGGCTTCGGCCATCCCCGGCAACGAAAAGACTGTCGCCCGCGTAATCAACGAACTGTTTTCCAAGGGTGCGGAAGTGTTGTACGCCGCGGTAGAGGAGATACACGTGACAGGTCACGCCTGCCAGGAGGAACTGAAAATAATAACGGCGCTCACGAAACCCAAATACTTCATACCTGTTCACGGCGAACAGCGCCACCTGAAAACACACGCTTCCGTCGCGGCCGAGATAGGCATCCCCGAAAGCAATATATTCATAGGCAGCATAGGCAAGGTCCTTGAGATATCAAAAAAGGGAGCCCGATGGAGCGGAACTGTCCCCTCGGGCCGCGTCCTTGTGGACGGTTCCGGTGTGGGGGACGTGGGCAACATAGTTCTTCGCGACCGGAGGCACCTATCCCAGGACGGCATGGTCGTGGTAGTGGCCTCCCTGACAAGCGACGAGTGCCAGCTCGTGTCGGGCCCAGATATCATCACCAGAGGCTTCATATACGCAAAAGAATCGGAGAACTTGCTTGACGAACTGAAAGCCGTCGCGACGCAGGCCCTGCTCGACTGCGAAAAAGACAGCGTCCGTGACCTCGCTACGATCAAGTCCTCGGTAAAGACCGTAATGAGCGCACATCTTTTCAAAAAAACAAAACGCAACCCGATGATAATCCCCATAATCATGGAGGTGTGACCCCCGCCCCCGTCGGCTTGCTTGACACCCGATATAAAGCTATATATAATAGTGCGCAAGTGTACGTTCGGTAATAAAGGGAGGATATGACGATGAGCGAAAAGAAATACTATGTAGTCAGCAGGATCGCCGAGCAGCCTCAGGATAAAAACAACGACGTTCTGAAGCGGGCCGTTTGGCTTGACGATACCGTAGTTCCGGGTGCGCCGTATTTTGAGGCCGTGTGGACGATGAAGGATATACCCAAGGGTCCGCCGGAGCATTGCCATGATTTTGATGAATATATCGGTTTCATGTCGGGAGACCCCTCAACCGAGGAACTCGGCTGCGAAGTCACTTTCTGGGTCGACGGTGAGCCCGTAAAATTCAACAAGAATACCGTGCTGTTTATCCCTGCCGGCGTCAAGCACGCCCCGTTCACCGTGCTGAATGTGACCCGACCCGTCCTTAACTATTCGGGCGGACAGGCTATCGGGGCGTATATGCGCGAGTACGAAGACGGTACACGCAGAAATCACTGAGCCCTGTCTACAGACAGAGACGCAGAACAGTCTTTCTTCGGATATCTTTATCCATAGAACATGAATATTATCGGCATAGCCTGTCGCCGGGCTATGCCGATTTTTTGATCGCAGACCGGGCTGATAAACGCGGTGCCCTGTACTGCCGCATGGCGGCTGATAATGATATCCCTCCCGTCGGGCGGCGGACCGGTTTCCGAGCGAACGGCGCGGACAGCAGCGTTTTTAATGTTTCGCCCCGAATATCTCCTTGGAGAGATAGGCGGGAACTTTTTAATCTGATAATACCCGATCAACACCTTACCACTTATAGTGGATCGCGCTTTTTGAAGCCGCAAGATATGGGACCGCCGGATTTTTTGATGTTTTAGTCAATTTTTATTCATTTTTCTGTTGATATTTGGTTGATTATGAAATATACTGGACATCCTGATTATGTTTACCTGTTTCGGATTATGTCTGCGTTTCAACACGCAACATTAAAGACATCTCGCATCGGCGCAAGAATACAGCTTAAAGAGATCATCGGAGTGAAACCATGTTTTTTCTCGGAATAGCGGCTTTTTTAATGTTCTTCCTCGGTGATTACAACGACTGGCGCCTTAAAAACAGGCTTCTCAGGTCTTGCTTTTACGTCGGCATCGTGATGCTGGCCGCGGCTACCGCCGGCCTGTGTATTCAGTATGACTCCTCGCCGCTGACCGGCAGGTTCAGGCTGCTGTTCGGATTCTTCTCGCTGGTTTTCGGTTCGCTGACGCTGTATGCCGTGCTGTCGGTGTCCTTTATGGGCGGCGGCAGCGAAAAGAATGTCTATACCGGCAAACTGTACGCGCTGTGCCGCCACCCGGGATTCCTGTTTTTTGTCCCGCTGTATATCTGCCTGTGGCTAAGCGCCGGCTTACCTCTGTATGCCGCGGCAGTCTACTGCGGGCTTAATCTGTTGCTGATATTGTTTGAGGACATGTTTGTATTTCCGGCTTTCCTTCAAGGGTACAATGAATACAAACAGACGACCCCGTTCATCATCCCCGGAATAACAACGATAAGACGCCTTCTAAGCTACAACAGTAAGGGCGGGATTATATGAGGTTTCAGGACAAACTGAAGAAGTACAGCCCCGAGCAGATCTGGAGCGAATACTGCGGATTTCTGGATCTGAACATTTCCGACTATATGTATATCCAGAACCGTCTCATGGAAGAGCAGATCAAGCTATGGCGGGACTCCGGTCTCGGCAGAGAGCTGCTCCGCGGGCAGTACCCGGAAACGGTGGAAGACTTCCGTAAAATGCTGCCTCTTACAAGGTATGAAGATTACGCGGACGTGCTGCTGTCCAGGCGCACGGCTATGCTGCCCGCCACTCCGATGGTCTGGATAGAGACCACCTGGGAGGGCGGGCTCCGCCCCGTAAAAGTAGCCCCTTATACCCGTGAGATGCTCGATACGTACAGCCACAACATCATTTGCCTGATGCTCGTCACAACCGCGAGGGAGAAAGGCGACATCAACGTATCAAAGGGCGACCGGGTCCTGTACGGCGGAGCTCCGCTCCCGTACGCGACAGGGCTCATGCCCTCCCTTGTGAAAGAGGAGATCAATCTCGAATGGCTGCCCGACCCCAACGAGAAAAACGGGCTCAGCTTCAGCGAAAGAATAAAGAAGGGCTTCACAATGGCCCACAAGGGCGGCATTGATTTCTTCTTCGGCATCGGCAGCGTCGCAAACTATATAACCGAAAACTTTTCTTCGGCAAGCTCCGGAAAGAGCAAAGGCAAGATCAAGGTTTCGCCGGACATAGCGCTCCGCTATCTGAAAGCCCGGTATTTGAGCCGCCGGGACCAGCGCCCGGTCCAGCCCGGGGATATTTTCAGACCGAAGGCTTTCATCTGCGCTGGTACCGACGCCCACTGCTATCGCAGCAGACTTGCCAAGGCCTGGGGAACCGAGCCGTTTGAGCTTGCCGCCGGAACCGAGTCGACATGCATAGGCACGGAAACATGGGAACACAACGGAATGTACTTTTTCCCCGACGCGTGTTTCTACGAGTTCATTCCCGAAGACGAGATCCAGCACTGTCTGGAGAACAAAGATTACCAGCCTCGCACGTGCCTTATGAACGAGGTGCGGACAGGCGGCTTGTATGAACTTGTTATTAGCGTGCTGAAGGGCGGGGCTTTCATGAGGTACCGCATAGGCGACGTCTACCGCTGCGTCAGTGCCGGGACCGCGGGTTCCCTGCCGACCTTCACGTTTGATGACAGAGTCTCTTCCGTCATCGATATCGCGGGGTTTACAAGGCTTACCGAGTCGACGATCGGAGACGTTGTCGCTCTGTCAAAGCTCGGTATAAACGACTGGCTGGCAAAAAAAGAATACTCGCACGAGGGCCAGCCGTATCTGCATATGTATATCGAGCTGACCCCCGAGGCGGTGACCGGCGACGCAGTTTCAAAGAGCGCCCTGGCGGAGCATCTGGCCGTCTACTTCAGATACTATGACAGCGATTATAACGACCTTAAGCGGCTGCTCAATATGGAACCTCTTAAGGTGACGATACTCAAGACGGGAGCCATCGCTACATATAAAGGCCGGACAGGGAGAACGCTCCAGAGAATCAACCCGTCCGCTCTTGACATCGGCGAGCTGCTCAAACTGCAGGAGAGCGAACCTTGCGTTATCGTCCGGGAGGTGAAGGCTATATGAGCTCGGTCCCCTTTTTATACGTTAACATTCTGGCCCTCATCTGCTATGCAATTATCCTTGCAGCCTTCCTTGCGGCAAAAAAGACCTCTCAGATCCGGTGGTTCATACTCCTCATAACCGACGCGCTGCTGTGGACCGGCGGTGCCGTGCTCATGCGTTTGCAAATCTTCCCCGGCATCAGATTCTGGTTCGGGGTCTCCATCCTCGCCCTGTTTGCTTTCGCGTTTCTTGCGTACATGTTTGTGTGCAGTTTTGCGCGCTTCAGAGGCTGCCTCTCCAAACTTATTTTCGGCATAGGATCGCTGATCATAGTTATACTCGAAGCATTCGGGGTGTTTATCGCTCCCCCCGCAGCCGTTACCACGCCAACCGGCGGCACGGTATTCACGTATGAGATGGAGTGGCAGATCGCAATTCCGCTTGTGTTCTTCCTTATTATTGTTGTCTTCATCGTTCTCGTTGTTCGTAAGCTTATCCGCGAAAAGGGGATCCGCACGCCGGGCCTCCAGGCTCTCATTTTCGGATGTTTCATAACTGCGATAGGGAATATGGTCCAGATCATCCCCGGGAACACGTTCCCCTGGGATACGCTCGGCGGCGTTATCATGGCGGTGTCCATGATGATAGCGCTCTATAAGCGGCGCATGTTCAGGCTGACGCTGCTCGTATCAAAGAACGTCGTGCTGATGGTCTCGTTCGTGATGTGCACGTTTGCATCCGTCTATTTTATTTCCCCTGTCAAGCAGGCGATCGTCTCCACCGGCATGTCCGACAACGCGGCGACCAGTTTCGTAGTAGTCATTTTCTTTGTCCTCATCATCCTTATATGTTATATGATCAAAAGGCTGATGGATTCCCTCTTCACGCGTGAGGAGCAGCAGAGCAGGCTTCTGAAGGCATTCTCAAACAAAGTCTCCAGAACACTGAAAACGGAAGAAGTGTTCAGCGAGCTCATCAAGGTCGTCACGACCGAGATCCCGGTCTGCAACGTTTATTTCTGTCTGCCGGAAGAGGGCGCTTTCGTCTCCCGTTACAGTTCAAACCCCCTGAAACCTCAGAAATTCTCCATTTCGGCCCAGAGCCCTCTGCTCACATACCTCAGAAGTGAGGAAACGTGCTTCACGATGGAAGAATTCCGGCACAGCCCCTATTATCTGTCCCTGTGGCAGGATGAAAAGAAAATATTCAGGGATATGGACATAACCTGCGTCGCGGGTCTTGTCGACGACGAGGATATAGTCGGGCTGCTGCTGCTTTCGAGTAAGGAACACGGGACGCCCTACTCCTACTCGGAACTGTCCTTTCTCAACACCGTCAGCACGATAACCTCGATAGCGGTCAAAAATGCCTGTCTCTACGAGCGCGTATATCAGGAGGCGCGAACGGACAGCTTGACGGGAGTTTACAATTACAAGCATTTTACCGAGTGCATCAAGAATGATTTTGAAGCCTGCCGCGGTGATTCTCTGGCGCTGTTATATCTGGACCTTGACGACTTCAAGCTTTACAACCAGCTCTACGGCAACGATGAGGGCGACTATATCATGCGGCGCGTTGCGGAGATCGCCAAAGCCGTAGTCGGAAAAAACGGCACTGTTTTCCGCTTCAGCGGGAAAGTGTTCGCCGTCCTGCTTCCCCATTTTGACGGCCGCAGCTCGATCATACTGGCTGAAGAGATCAGGCGCCGTGTAGACGCTATAAATGACGAGCCGAGCCGGCACCGCTACAAGCATCTCACGATCAGCGGAGGCATCTGTGTCTATCCGTACGCGGCATCCAGCCCGAACGAGCTTATGGAAAATGCGGATATGGCTGTTTTTAACGCCAAGAATTCCGGTAAGGACATCATCGTGATGTTCAAGGGCATCAAGCCCGTCTCACACAGTATAGCGGATAAGACCATGGATATCCTTGCCCGTGCGGAGAGCGACAGCACCTCGCACTATAAGGCCTCCTCGCCGACAATACACGCCCTCACCGCGGCAATAAACGCGAAAGACAACTACACGGGCAACCACAGCCGCAACGTCGCGCGGTATTCATCCATCCTTGCAACAGCGGCCGGTTTGAACGAGGAGCAGGTTAAGATCATATATGAGGCGGCGCTGCTGCACGATATCGGCAAGATCAGCATCCCCGAGAGCATACTGAATAAGCCGGATAAGCTGACCGACTCCGAGTTCAAACTCATGACGGAGCACGTCAACAGCGCCATAGAGATGATACGGCACCTTCCTTCTATGGACTACGTTATCCCGGCCGCCATCGGCCACCACGAGCGCTGGGACGGCAAGGGCTACCCGCGCGGGCTTTCCGGAGAGGAAATACCCGTAGCCGCGCGCTGTCTGGCCGTGGCGGACGCTTTTGACGCGATGACGACAGACAGGCCTTACCGTAAGGGACTTTCGGTAGAGTACGCGGCGGAACAGATAGAGAAGAACGCCGGAACACAGTTTGATCCGAATCTTGCGCATATTTTCGCCGAACTTGTCCGCTCCGGTGAGATCACAGTGAGCAAAGCTTCATAAAAGGGGTGCTCGTCGGGGATAACCGATCCCCGGAAAGCCAAGGCATATCATCTGCGCAAAAAGGCGGTCCGAAGCGTACTACGGACTGCCTTCTTTATATCTTGCTGCTTATTGAATATCAATCTTACTTATCTTTGCTTTCGCGGGCTCGACTTTCGGCATGGTGACCGAAAAAACACCGTCTTTATATTCTGCTTTAGCCTGATCGGATTTTACCTCGACGGGCAGCGGAATCACTCTTGAAAAGCTGCCGTAGTACCGTTGTTTCCTGCAGACCGTTTCATCTTTCACGCCGTTTTCCCTTTTTGTCCGGCCCGCCAGTCTTACGGTATTCTCATCGATATATAATTCCAGGTCTTCCTTTGAGACTCCCGGGATCTCGGCTTCTACCACCAGGTCGTTTTCTGTCTGGTATACGTCAACGCGGGGAGATGCGAAGCCTCCGAACACCCGCGTCGGAAAACTGAACAGATCGCTCATTTCTCTGCTGATATTTTCCCATTCCCTGAAGGGATTCCAGGGCACAAGATTCATATTGAATCCTCCTTTTTATTTTATCAGCTATAGTTTTTCCCGTGCGGGACTTTTTATAACGGCTCACAGCGCGTAGTTTCCGTAAACAAAACTGCACCGAAGGTCATATCCTTCGATGCAGTCGTTTTCTCTCCGCAATATGAGGATCGAACAAAGAATTATCGCAAAATGAGTTCCCGACCGATCACCCTTTCGGGCGGTTCTGCTTCAAATATGTCGATTTTCTGGTTTTCAGCTTAAGAAATCAATCGAGCGGCTTGCCGTCCGACGTAAACAGGGGCAGTTTCTGCAGATAAATGATATCGTCCATTTTCGCCGCATCCCCCTCCGCAAGAACGAAAGCCTTTGCGACGACAGTGCCTCCCGCCGCTTTCACAAGTTCCTGCACGGCGTTGAGCGACTCCCCCGTCGATACGACGTCGTCGACGATAACGATGCGTTTGCCGCGCATCAGCTCGGCCTCCGGCCTGCCTATGTACAGTTTCTGCACATGGTCGGTCGTTATCGAGCGCACCTGCACCTCAATAGGGTCGGCCATATACAGCTTTCGGCCCTTTCTTGCAACAAGATACCTGTTGCTGCCCGTCTGCCTTGCCATCTCGTACAAAAGCGGTATGGCTTTCGCCTCCGGAGCGATAAGGTAATCGTATTCGGGCAATCTTGCCAGCAGCTCGCTCGCGCATCTCACAGTGAGCTCCACGTCTCCGAACATTATGAAAGCGGCGATACACATATCGTCGTTCAATTTGCAAAGCTGCAGTTCCCTTTCGAGCCCGGCGATCTCGATTTTGTATGTCAAACTCATTTTTTGTCCTCCCTCAATGTATGATCGGCTATATGAGCCGGAGCCTGAACTCATAAGCCTCACTCCGGCAAATTACTGTCTTCTTCGGGCGCAGCGGCCTGATCCTGCGCCGGTTCCGGTCCGGCCGCAAGAGCGGTGTCCTGTGTTTCCTGAGGGAGCTTACCCGTGACATAAATGTGCTCGAACTCCTCGCCGCTTATCGTATCCCTTTCAAGCAGGGTGTTCGCCACCAGCTCCAGAACGTCCCTGTGCTCGTTCAATATTGCCTCGCAGCGTACGAACGCCTCGTCGATGATCCTGTGAACCTCGGCGTCTATGCGGGCCGCCACTTCTTCGGAGTAAGCCTTCGTGCGGCCGTAGTCGCGCCCGATGAACACCTGGTCTTCCGTGTCGAACACGACCGGGCCGATCTTGTCGCTCATGCCGTATTTAGCGACCATGCTGTGCGCGATGGCTGAAGCGCGCTGAAGATCGTTTGAAGCGCCCGTCGATATGTCGTCGAGCATCAGCTTTTCGGCTGCGCGCCCGCCGAGCAGTCCGACGATGTTGTCCTCCATCTCTTTTTTTGATTTATAGTTTCTGTCCTCTTTCGGCAGCGAGATGGTCATTCCTCCGGCCGCGCCCCTCGGGACTATAGAAATCCTGTGCACCGGATCCTGAGACGGCAGGGAGCGCATTGCCACAGCGTGCCCCGCCTCGTGGAATGCCGCAAGCCGGCGCTCGTGGTCCGATACGACGCGGCTCTTTTTCTCGGGCCCCGCGATGACTTTTATCATCGCTTCCTCAAGATCGGGCATTTCGATCATGCGTTTATTCTGCCTCGCGGCAAGGAGCGCGCCTTCGTTGAGCAGATTCTCAAGATCGGCTCCCGTAAATCCGGGGGTGGCCTTTGCAATCGTGGCAAGGTCGACGCTCTCGGAGAGCGGTTTGTCCTTGGCGTGTACCTTCAAAATTGCCTCTCGCCCTTTTACGTCGGGGAGCCCCACGTAGATGTGGCGGTCAAACCGGCCGGGCCGCAGCAGCGCGGGATCGAGAATGTCCTGCCTGTTGGTGGCGGCCATAACGATCACACCCTCATTGCTGCCGAATCCGTCCATCTCAACCAGCAGCTGATTGAGCGTCTGCTCCCTCTCGTCGTGGCCCCCTCCGAGCCCCGCACCTCTTCGTCTGCCCACAGCGTCTATCTCGTCGATAAACACGATGGAGGGCGACACTTTTTTTGCCTGATCAAACAGGTCGCGTACACGCGAGGCGCCCACACCGACATACATCTCAACAAAATCCGAGCCCGATATGGATAAAAACTGGACTCCCGCTTCCCCGGCTACCGCTTTGGCTATCAGCGTTTTCCCGGTCCCCGGCGGCCCAACCAGCAGCACTCCCTTGGGGATCCGCGCGCCGAGAGCGACGAATTTCTCGGGGTCTTTGAGGTACTCGACTATCTCCTCAAGCTCCGCTTTCTCCTCATCCGCTCCCGCGACGTCGCCGAACGTGACTTTTTTCTTTTCCTCGTTCCCCAGCTTGGTCCGGGCTTTGCCGAACTTCATGGTCTTGTCCATGCCGCCGCCGCTTCTGTTCATAAGTATGATCCAAAAGACTATGAAAGCCCCGATCATGATAACGTACGGCAAAAGCGTGAGCCACCACGGGGTATCATACTCGGGAATATAGTTATAGTCCGCGAGGATACCCTTCTCCTTTTGCTGCATAACCAGCTCGTTGAGGTCCTCACGGAACACCGAGAAATCATACAGCGAGTGAGTCACCATCGTTGAGCCGTCAGCAAGGGGTGTCTTCAACGTAAGATAAAGGGTGTCCCCCTCGATCTTGAAGCTGTCCACCTGTTCGTTGTAAAACAGGTCGACTACCTCCGCATATGTTATTTCTTCGGCCGCCTCATCGGTAGACAGCATAATGACCGTGATGATCAATATCACAAAAACAAGGACATAGAAACCCAGGCCTCTGATTATCTTTGGCTTTTTCAAATCAAACCTCCCGCGCGCAAATAGTACGGATCCGTTGTCTGTCTCCCTCCGAGGGAGGTCTATTCATTTTCATATATGTCTGACTTGAGAACTCCTATGAACGGCAGGTTCCTGTACTTCTGCGCGTAGTCCAGACCGTAGCCCACCACAAACGCGTCGGGAACCTCAAACCCCACATAATCCGCTGTCACCTGCGCCTTTCTGCGCGCAGGCTTGTCAAGAAGTGAGCACGTCCGGATCGAGGCGGGTCTTCTTGTCATCAGGAGTTCTTTGAGGTAGTGGAGGGTCAGCCCGCTGTCCAGTATGTCCTCTACGATGATGACGTCTTTTCCTTCGAGGTCGATATCGAGATCCTTTACTATCTTGACGGCGCCCGTCGTGACCGACCTGTTCTCATATGAAGAGACATACATGAAGTCCACCGTGCACTTCAAATCGAGCTTGCGCACAAGGTCGGCCATAAAGATAAACGAACCTCTGAGAACGCTCACGATGATGGGTTCTTTTCCGGAGTAGTCCGAATTGATCTGAGCCGCGATCTCGGACACCCTCTTTTCTATCTCCTGCGCGGACAAAAGGACGTATGCAATATCGTTCAACATATTTTATTCCTCTGAAAAATTAATAATATACGCACACTCTCCGGCTTTCGCCCGAAAATGCTCGTCGATACCAAAACCAGGAACGGCGATCGCTCTGGGGCCGGATGCGAGCACCGGCACCAGCCCGCGCTCACGGACCGGAATTCTTGCCTCGATAAACAGCTTCTTCAGCGTTCTGGTCCCGCCCCGATACTTCAGCGTGAGGGCGTCTTTTTCCTGCCTTGAACGGATATTCAGATCGGTGCACCCGCCTTTCACCGCAAAGCGGTATTTTGTGCAGGTGTCGCCCGGCTCCGCGCGCCGGTATGAACAGCTCACCGTCCAGCGTGTTCCCGGTATATCCGTCTTCCCGGGCTTAAGGTCGAATCTCTCAATTTTACAGGCGTCCGCCGATCGGCTGAATGACAGTATCCCCTGGTCAAGTCTCGCTTCAAAGCCGCCGGGAAGCTGTACGGCTGTACCCGATCTGCCGCTCTTCGCAAATTCGAGCACGGTTTCGATCCTCTCGCGTGTCAGCTCCGTATCCCCGGGAGCGGCGAGGCGGATAACGCGGGAAGCCACGGGCAGCGGAAGAGCACAAAGCGACCCGGCGTCGATTTTCCCCACCGGTCCCGCAGCAAGATAATCCACCGCAAGGCCGTCAAGAAATGCGTCGTCCCTTCGCAGGAGTTCACAGGCTGATAGTATATCACCGGCGCATGACGGATTCAACTCGCGAATGACCGGCATCACTTCAAGCCTAATCCTGTTGCGGGTGTACGCGCGGTCCTCGTTCGTCGAATCCTCGACGTAGCCGACCCCTTTTTCCGCGAGGTACCCGCGCAGTTCGCTCCTTGTAAAGCAGAGCACGGGCCTGATGATCGAGCCCCTTCGCGGGGGGATGCCCGCCAGGCCGCGTGCTCCTGAACCCCGGAGCAGATTCATGATCACCGTTTCGGCGTTGTCGTCCGCCGTATGTCCGGTGGCCACCGCGCCGCAGCCTGAGCGTCGGGCGGCGCTCTCAAGGAACTCGTAGCGCAATTTGCGCGCTGTCTCCTCTATACCTTTTCCCGTTTTGTCGGACACGGCCGCTACGTCCCCGCTGCCCGAGTGAAGCGGTATCCCTCTTTCAAGGCAGAACTCCCGTACAAACTCCTCATCCCTGTCCGATTCTTCACCACGCAGGCGGTGGTTGAAGTGGGCGGCCTCGATCTGTAATTCGCGCTCGGGCGCCGCTTCCATCAGCATACAGAGCATGGCAGTTGAATCGGAGCCGCCTGACACAGCGCACATAATGCGCTCCCCCCGGGGGAGCATTCCGTATGAGTCGCAGTATGAAAGGAACCTAGAAATCGTCTTCATCGTGAACCCACTCTCTGCCGGAGAAGGTCGTATATTGCTGCAGCCACTGCAATTTGACGACGCCTGTCGCGCCGTGGCGGTTTTTCGCCACTATGCACTCAGCGGTGTTGTTGTCTGGCGCCGAGCCGTCTTTGAGCCTTGCGTAGTAGTCCTCCCTGTAGAGCATGAGCACGATATCGGCGTCCTGCTCTATCGAGCCGGAATCGCGCAGGTTCGCAAGTGTCGGGCGCTTGTCCTGGCTGGATTCGGCAGCGCGGTTGAGCTGTGACAGGCAGATGACCGGAACGCCCAGTTCTTTCGCCATTATCTTGAGAGCGCGGGAGATATCGCTGACTATCTGGACCCGGTTGTCGCCCGGGCGGACTTTGCCGGAAGCGCTCTGCATCAGCTGAAGATAATCGATTACCACAAGCCCGAGGTTCGATATCCTGCGGCAGCTGGCGCTGATGTCGGCCACCGTTACGGTCGGATTGTCGTCAACAAACATATTGATCTTGCTTATAGCCGCAGCCGCCGTCATGATCTTCTCCCAGTCGGACGCCCCGATCCTGCCCGTCATGAGTTTGTGGCTGTCGACAAATGCCACGGAGGATATCAGGCGCATCGCAAGCTGCTCCTTCGACATTTCCAGAGAGAAGAACGCGATCGCTTTATCCGTCTTCTTTCCCGCGTTTACGGCAATGTTTAAAGCGAAGCTTGTTTTGCCCATACCGGGGCGTGAAGCGATCAGTATCAGATCCGTGTTGTTCAGTCCCGAAATGACCTCGTCAAGATCCGTAAACCCGGTCGGAAGGCCCGGGATCGACTTTTCGCTGCGCGAGCGCTCTCCGAGAAGTTCGTAGTAATGTGAAAGGACCCTGGATATGTGCTCCAGGCCGGAAACGCCCTTTCCCGCCCTTATATCATAGATTCTTCGCTCGGCGATTTCAAGGACCTGCGCGGCCTCGCCCTCTTCCCGCTGCGCCAGTTCCATGACCTGTGAACACATGTCGGTGAGAGCGCGGAGCATCGCCTTATCCTGAAGGATGCGCACGTACGCTCCGACGTTCGCCGCCGTCGGGGTGATCTCCATCAGCTGCAGGATGTAGGACCTCGACGTGTTCTCATCATATACCCCTGCGGCCTTCATCCTGTCAAGCACAGTTACGGGGTCTATGATCTGGGAGTACGTAAACATCGAATATATTATCTCGAAAATCTCCCTGTTCTTTTCAAGATAAAAACACTCCGGCTTGAGCTTGTCTATGATATCCGGTATGCAGCGCGAGTCGATGAGCATGGAGCCAAGTACAGCCTGCTCCGCCTCGATGCTCTGCGGAACCCGCGACAGCGTAAATTCATTCAACTTCTCTCACCCCCCATTTGCGGGAATATACATATCTATATCCCGTGACGCGCAGTGCGAACGGCCCCCGTCCGCTGGTTAGCGGACTGTCCGTTTGTACGCCGGGAATGAGCTATTCCTCGGTGACGACCACGTACAAGGTCCCCGTTACCTCGCTGCCGAGTTTATATTTAAGCTCGTATCTGCCGTACTGTTTTATGGGCTCGTCCTGTATTATCCGCTTTTTGTCTATATCGAGGTCGAACTGTTTTTTAAATGCGTCGGATATCTCCTGGGACGTCACCGCCCCGAACAGCTTCCCGGTCGTTCCGGCGCGCGCTTTTATCACGGCTTCACATGATCTGAGCTTTTCCGCAAGCGCCTGTGCATCCTCTTTTTCGCGGGCGAGCCGCAGCGCTTTGGCCTTTGCCACCTGTTTTGCGCTGTTGAGATTGTCTGCCGTCGCCTGGACCGCCAGATTCCGGGGAAGCAGATAATTGCGCGCGTAACCGTCGGAGACCTCCACTATATCGTCTTTTTTCCCGTGCCCCTTGATATCCTGTCGAAGGATCACCTTCATTACACTCAACTCCTATCCTTCGTAATATTTGTCTATTGCCGCTACAAGCTCCGCCAGAGCCTGCTGCACGGTCACGTTCTCAAGCTGAGCGCCCGCGGTAGCGGTGTTGCCGCCCCCTCCGAGCGATTCGAGGATGACCTGGACGTTGGTCTCGCCTATCGATCTCGCGGAGATTATGACCTTATCCGCCTCCGGGAAGAGCACAAACGAGGCAGATATGCCGGATATCGTCAGCAGCTCGTCGGCGGCCTGGGCGGCAAGAGACCTGTCTGTCTGGCGCTCAAGCACAGAGATCGCTATGTCCCCGTGATACAGACGCGCCGCTCTGACGATCTCATATCGCTCCACGGTGTCCGCAAGATTGGACTGGAACAGTTTTTTTACCTCAACCGTATCCGCTCCCGCTCTTCTGATAAAGGCGGCTGCCTCAAAAGTCCGCCCGCCGGTGCGCACGCTGAAGCTCTTCGTATCCAGTACCATACCTCCGAGAAGGGCGTCCGCCTCCGCCTTAAGGATATCCGAAGCGGAGACGAGGTACTGCATGATCTCTACGACCAGTTCGCTGGCGGAGGACGCGAACGGCTCATGGAAGTAGAGCGTGGCCCTTTCGATATAGTCGGCCGCCCGCCGGTGGTGGTCTATGACGACTATGCGGTTAAAAGAGAGCAGGAGTTCCTGTGACCGCACCTGCGCCGGACGGTTCGTATCCACTACTACGAGAAGCGACTTGCCGTCGGCCCTCATCAGGGCGTCCTGCGCGCTGATAAACCTTCCGTCATACTCATCGAGCGCTTCGAGCCTGGCTATGAGGTTCTTCGCGTCGTTCCTGTCACGGTCTATCACAATGAAGGCCTGTGTGTCCCATTTGCGAGCGATGCAGCAGATGCCTGCCGCGGCGCCTATCGAGTCTATATCCTCGTTGACGTGCCCCATCACAAAAACGGATGACGCGTCCGATATCAGTTCCCCCAGAGCGGTCGCTATGACCCGGGCTTTGACCCTTATCTGCTTTTCCGTCTCTTTCGCGCGCCCGCCGTAGAAAGAGAAATTGCTCATGTCCCTGACTACGGCCTGATCTCCGCCGCGGGAGAGGGCCATGTCCAGGCTCTGGCTTGCGAGCTGGTAATTCTCGCTGAACGAGGAGCCGCCGTGGCCCACTCCGATGCTCAGCGTAGCGGGAAGTCCGCCGGGGCTCACTACCTGCCTCACAGATTCCAGCACCGAGAACTTTTTCTGCGTAAAGTGGGAGAGCCAGCGCTCTTCGAAGATAAATATATATCTCTCCCTCTCGGTCTTGAACAAAAGCCCGTCCACACCCTGCGCCCAGCTGTTCACTTTTTCGTCTATCGCCGCGATAACTCCCGAACGGGCCGTGTCAGACATGTTGGCTATCAGGTCGGAGTAATTGTCGAGCGTCAATATCGCTACGTTAGGCCTTGAGAGCTGGTATTCGCGGGCCGTCTCTTCATAATCCGTGACATCCACCCAGAATGTGGCGGCAATTCGCCCGTAGGCCGCGGAGCGCATGACGCACCCGAAGACCATGTGCTTTGTATCGCCGACAGAGACTATACCCGGAGCTTCGCTCTTCCCCTCCAGGAGCCAGCGCGTCGAAAACCCCTGGATCAGACGGGTGATCCGTCTCTCCTGAAGGCCCTCTGCGCCCTGAACGATGTCAAGAAACATGTCGTTGCACCACTGGAGCTCCTCCGTCTCCAGACTGATGATCGCCACGGGGATGGGATATCTGGCGAGCGTTTCGTTGTCGGAGAGCGATAAGTAGCGGGATATGCTGTCCATCATACGCAAAACGCGCCTGCGGTAGAGTTTTACGCTCAGAAATACGGCAAAAAAGCATATGACGGCGGTGCCAGCCTCCGCTCCGGCCAGATATAAAAGCGAGTGTTCATTGATTGAAACAGCGATCACGGCACTGACAGCGGCAAAGACCAGCAGAAGAGTCAAATACGGGCCCCCGACCGAAAAATCGCTGTGTCCGGATCTCAATTTTGATTTCAAACCGCTATCCGCCTTTCTGCGCATGCCGCCGCCGATAAACTAACTACCCTTGAGCCGGAGCCCCGCCTGCACGCCGGGAGCAAACACCGCCCACACGTCTTTTGCCGCCGGTGCATGCTCGCCGTTGTATAAATACAGCACCGGGTTCCTTTTCGCTGCGGCCGAAAGATAAAACATGCGATCAAACGACACGCACGCGAAACCCCTCACATCCCGGGCTACGAATACCGACTCGCCTTCAAAATAGTAATACAGGTCAGCTTCAAATGCATCGTCCGAAAAAACGGGGTCTTTCAGATATGCGATCGCCGCGCCTCCGTCAAAGAGCTGCACCTCCCACCCGGGCAGGTACACGTCATACGATATGCAGCTGACCGTCCCCTCTTCCAGAACGTACAGATCGCAGCGCTTTGTATTGTGGTTGTAATCGCTCGCAAACAAAACGGCGTTCCGTTCGGGCCAGCACTCCGCGGCGGCAACGTCGCCTGCGATCCTTGTGCGGTCTATAAAGCCGTCCTCGGCTACCGTGCAGCTGTACAGGACCCCCCTTCCGCCCGAGTTGTCTATCATCCAGACCTCGTTGCCTTCCGGGGAAATGCAGCAGTATGTGAGACCTTCTCCCTCAAAAGCGGCGCCGCCGCCGAACGAGAAGTAACTGCTCGAGAAAACATCGGTATTCTCAAAAAACTCTATAGCGGAAAAGGCGCTCCTCACGTCTTCTATATCCAGGATCTCCTGCTGAGAAAAGTCGTATATCTGCATCGAGAGAAGGCCGTTTTCGGCATTGAGCACCTCCCATGAGGCGACGTTTCGCGCCAGCTCGCTGCTGCCGCTCTCGCTCCAGAAACTCACGGTCTGGCTCGTTCTTTCAAAGGTCGAGTTCCTGAGTACTCCCCTGAGCGTCGAGTATGACCCGTAATTGCTGTCGCCCGGATCTATGTCCGCTATATAATCCCAGACGTTCAGTTTCTGTGTTGACTGCACGCCGTAATAAAATCCGCTGTCCGAGAAGCCGCCGCAGGACTTAAGATTCGACAGGACCAGCTCATTCTCTATCGTCCTGCCCCCGATCCAAACGGACACCGGGCCGCTATTGTTATCGGGGTCAAACCTCGTGTACCAGATAAGATCAAACGAGTCGTCCAGCTTTTTTACGGAACTCACTTTCGAATCGACCTTTATGAGATCGCCGCTCTGCGTGGAGCAGATGTACATAGTGTATTCGCTCCTGTCGAGCGGCGCAGGATTTTTCTTAAGAAACAGGGCGCTCTCACCCGAGCTCGACACGCCGTAGGCCTCCGCGTCCTCCGAAAGAAGGCGGGTCTCGCCGCCGGCGTATACGTACAGCTTCCTGCTCTGACCTGCCTGCTTCAGGAAGAAGACCTGACCGGTCGCCGGCAGAACGGAATATCCCGTGCGCAGAGGGCCTTCATCACCTGTTTCCGGGGAGAATACCTGCCCGGAAATGAGCTTTACCCTGTCCTGAATATCCTTTTTGCCAAAACCCTTGTTTATTTTCACGCAGTACAGGCTGTCCTGAAAATCTAAAAAGTAGAGCGTCTCGCTGCCTTCATCGTAATAGAAACTTTCAAAAAAGGTGCCGGCAGCCTGACGCGCGCCGCCATACTGCTCCTCGGCTGACTGTATCTGACCGGAAAGATCAAATACGACGCAGGTATCTGCCACCCTGGAGCCCCTGTGCATGTACAAAAGGCCTTCACATATATAGAATACGGGATCCCCGTCCGCTCTTTTGAACTCCGGTAAAAGGGCGTATACTCCCGCGGCGGCAGCCGCCGCGATAACAAGCACGATCACGGTAAGCAGCAGGAAGTTTCTGCCTCCCGACCTTTGCCGGACAGCATGCGGCTGAATTCCGTTTGCGGCCGCCGGCTGGTTCGCGGCCCCTTCGGACTTCTGATCGGCGGTATTTTCAAAAAGCGGAGGAAAAGACTCCATTCGCTCGCCGGCGGTGTAGGGCTCGGGGTTCTTGGGGTCAAGAGGAGGCATCTGTACGGTCGGTTCAATAATCTCGCCGCAGTTCTGGCAGTACCCGGAGCCTGATCTTACGCTGCTGCCGCAATTCGGGCAATACGTCATACCGCTGCCTCTCCTTCCTGTAAAGGTTTATTTTACAGCATTTCCGACCGGTTTAAAAGAGACTTTTTCGATCACCTGACCGGACGGAAGCAAACAGGCTTCAGCGGGCATAACTTTACAGATAGTCGAGCAGATTCCCTATTATCACGTTGGATACCAGAAACCCCTTCGTCGTCAGTCTCACACGCTCGCCGACCTCGCGGGCAAAGCCGGCGCTGACAAGTTTCCGGATATACGGTCTCAGCTTCTCAAAGCCTTCACCGTAGCGTGACGTGAACTCTGCGGATGAAATACCCCTTACGGTACGCAGACCGAGCATGATGTACTCTCCCGCGCGCGCCTGCGGCGGCAAAAACTCGAGATCGGTCATAACTTTTTCCCCGCTGCGAATTCTCTCAATATATTGTCTGACGTCTTTAACACAGGCAAAGCGGCGGCCGTTGAGGTCTGAATGCGCCGACGCGCCAAAGCCAAGATACTCTCCCAGCGTCCAGTATTTCATATTGTGGCGCGACGCAAATCCCTTCCTGGCAAAATTCGATATCTCATACTGGGCGTATCCTTCCTCGTCGAGCCGTTCGACGGCCGCTGCATACATATCGGCCTGGCAGTCGTCATCCGGCAGCTCAAGTTCGGCGCGCCGCTCGAAAAGGGGCGTGCCCTCCTCGAGTTTCAGGCCGTAGCAGGAGATATGCTCGGGTTCGAGCGCTATCCCGTCCGCGATCGAGGCCTCCCATTTTTTCAACGTCTGCCCCGGCAGCCCGTACATCAGGTCTATGCTCAGGTTCTGGAACCCCGCATCTCTGCAGGCTCTCACAGCGCGCTTCGCCCGCTCCCAGGTATGCGGTCTGCCCAGTTGTCTCAGCGTGAGATTATCGTTTGACTGAACGCCGATCGAGACGCGGTTGAAGCCGGCCCTGCGAAGCCTGAGGGCGTCTTCCCCGTCCAGGCTCTCGGGGTTTGCCTCAAACGTGATCTCGGCTTTTTCGGTTATATAAAACCTCTTCGCAATCTCGTTCAGAACGGCGCACAGGCGCTTCGCACCGAAATGCGTCGGCGTGCCGCCGCCGAAATATATCGTATCGACGTCGCACTCGGCCAGCTGTTCGGCGGCCTCGCGTATGTGCGTCTTCAGGGCCTCGGAATAAGCGCCGAACAGATTGTCCGAACCTGTGACCGAATAGAAATCACAGTAACTGCATTTGGCACGGCAGAACGGGATATGGACATATATACCCAGCTTTTTGTTCATTACCGCTCAGCCTCCCCCCGTAATGATCTGTTCGAGCAGCCGCGCTACTCGTCAAGCTTCAGCACCGCCATGAACGCCTCCTGCGGTACCTGGACCGTTCCGAAGGAGCGCATGCGCTTTTTGCCCTCCTTCTGTTTTTCAAGCAGCTTCTTTTTTCTGGTGATGTCTCCCCCGTAGCACTTTGCCAGCACGTCCTTGCGCATAGCCTTGATCGTCTCACGGGCGATTATCTTGCCGCCTATCGCGGCCTGCACCGGGATCTCAAACATCTGCCGCGGGATATTGTCTTTCAGCTTCTCGGCCATCCTGCGGGCGCGGGGATAGGCTTTGTCCGCGTGAACAATAAGGCTAAGAGCATCTATCAGATCGCCGTTGAGCAATATGTCCAGCTTGACTAGGTTTGACCTGCGATATCCGGAAAGTTCATAGTTGAGCGAAGCGTAACCCCGGGTGCGTGATTTGAGAGCGTCGAAGAAGTCGTATATTATCTCGTTAAGAGGCAGCTCATATTTGAGCTCGACCCTGTCCGCGTCAAGATAATCCATGCCTTTGAGTTCGCCCCGCCTGTCCTGGCAGAGCTCCATGATGTTCCCGACGTATTCGGCGGGCGTCAGGATGGAGGCCTCCACGAAGGGCTCCTCGCAATATTCGATTTCGCTCGGGTTCGGATAGTTGAGAGGGTTGTCGATAACCATCATCTTCCCGTTCGTTTTAACCACGTGGTAGATAACGCTCGGCATCGTTGTTATCAGTTCCATGTTGAACTCACGCTCGAGCCGCTCTATGATGACTTCCATGTGCAAAAGCCCGAGAAATCCGCAGCGGAAACCGAACCCCAGGGCGACCGACGTCTCGGGCTCAAAAGATAGCGACGCGTCATTCAGCTTCAGCTTTTCAAGCGCATCGCGAAGATCCGCAAATTTCGCCCCGTCAAGCGGGTACACTCCCGCGAAAACCATCTGCTGAGCAGCGCGGTACCCTTGCAGCGCTTCCTTTGCGGGATTCGCCGCGCCCGTCACAGTATCGCCGACGCGCGTATCAGCCACATTCTTGATACTGGCGGTGAAATAACCTACTTCACCGGCCTCAAGGCAGGGCGACGGCACCATGCTTCTCGGTGCAAGGTATCCGGTCTCCACGACGTTGTATTCCGCTCCGGTGTTCATCATTCTCACGGTCATACCGGGTCTGATGGAGCCGTCCATAACGCGGATATATACAATGACGCCCCGATAGCTCTCATACTGAGTGTCGAAGATCAGGGCCTTTAAAGGGGCCGTCCTGTCGCCCGACGGAGCCGGAATATCTCTTATGATGCGCTCGATCACCTGCTCCACGTTTATCCCGTGTTTGGCCGATATCTCGGGGCTGTCCATCGCCGGCAGGCCGATAATTGCCTCGACCTCTTTTTTGCACCGCTCCGGATCGGCGTTCGGAAGGTCGGTCTTGTTGAAGACCGGCACGATCTCAAGGTCGTGTTCTATAGCGAGATAAGTGTTGGCGAGGGTTTGCGACTCGACGCCCTGGGTTGAGTCAACCACAAGGACCGCGCCTTCGCAAGCTGCGAGGGAACGCGAGACCTCGTAGTTAAAATCCACGTGGCCCGGTGTGTCTATGAGGTTAAAAACGTATTCGTTTCCGTCAGGCGACTTGTATTCCATCCTGACTGCCCGGGCCTTGATTGTGATGCCGCGCTCGCGCTCAAGATCCATACTGTCGAGAATCTGGTTTTCCATATCACGCTTTTCCACTGTGCCGCACAACTCCAGCAATCTGTCGGCGAGCGTTGATTTGCCGTGGTCAATATGGGCAATTATCGAGAAATTCCTTATATTCTCCTGATTTATCACACTTAATCCTCCGGTTATTCAGCTGCGGAAATACGATTAATAGCTGACCGAGCCACGGACTCAACCGCCTGATACAGATCCCGGAAGCGTTCCGGGTATTGCTTCTCAAGCCACTTGACGTCGAGATCTTTGCCCGGATGGGAGGCAAGCATTATCAGGGCGCTCTCCTCTTCCAGCAAATGCAGCGCCGCGCACAGTTTCTTATCCGAAAACTGCGCCCCCGAAGGCAGCTCTACAGGCAGGTACGTCAGTATGCGGCAAATGCGGCAATACATATAGTTCGCGAGCGCCTGCAGCGCCCTGGGCTCAAGGGAACTGCCGAAACAGTCGAAAATCAAACTGATGGAACTCGTCAGGCGCCGCTTGTGTTCAAGTGCCTCCGAGTTTTCTGCCACGCTCCCGGCCGCTCTGCTCCTGACAACGGCCGCGCCGTCCTTAACGGAGGTTCTCCCGAGAAGATAGTCAGCCGAAACACCGTAGAATTCACAGGCCCTGGTCACAAAGTCCAGTCCCGGTTCACGTATGCCGTTCTCGTAATGCGACAGCAGCGCCTGTGATATATTCATTTCCGAGGCCGCGCTGCGCTGATTGAGACCGCACTCCTTACGAATGGATGAGAGTCTCTGAGCAAAAACCGATGCCATCGCCGTCTCCTTCCGAATGATTCAAAACGGGTAAAACAGGAGCGGCCGAAGCCACTCCTGAAACTATCGATGTGACCATATATTTAAGCAACAATATTATACTTTCTGTATATAGCTTTGTCAACAGCAAACCCCTGGCTCGGGCCGTCCGCCCCGCCGTCCACGCAAAAATACGAAAATTCTATATATTATACTTTTGCTTTGCGACAAAAAGGTGTATATTGTTGATGTTTGTTTTTACTCTTTATATGCCATAAATATAAAATACTGTATCACTGATGGAGGCCCGTACCGATGAACGCAACAACCCTGTTTGACTCGCTGATCGAAAAGCTTAAATCCTCCCACCGCAAGATCGTATTTACCGAGGGACCCGACGCCCGCATTCTCGAGGCTGCCTCAAGGCTGAAAAAGGAAGGTTTTTTAGCTCCGGTCCTTGTCGGAAATATCGACGAGATAAAAGCCGCCGCGAAAGCCGGGAACTTCGAGATCGACGGCATCGAGATCATCTGCCCCGAATCTTTCGAGGGGATGGATGATATGATCGAAACGATGGCGGAGATCCGCAAGGGCAAAATGAGCAAGGAAGAGTGCCGCCAGGCCCTGCTGAAGAGCAACTACTTCGGCACGATGCTCGTAAAAACGGGATATGCCGACGCCCTGCTGGGCGGCGCGACCTATTCGACGGCAGACACCGTGCGCCCCGCTCTTCAGATCATAAAGACAAAGCCCGGCAACAAAATCGTCTCATCCTGCTTTCTTATGGTCCGCTCGCAAGGCGGCAACGAAGAGTTGATCGCCATGGGCGACTGCGCGATCAACATCTCACCGAGCGAGGACGACCTCGTGGAAATAGCGATAGAGACCGCAAAATGCGCCCGGATCTTCGGTATCGAACCCAGGGTAGCCTTTCTGTCCTACTCGACAAAAGGTTCGGGAAAAGGAGACAGCGTCACAACGGTCGTGAACGCCTGCAACAAAGCAAAAGCGGCTCATCCCGAACTTGCAATCGACGGCGAGCTCCAGTTCGACGCGGCTGTGTCCCCCGTAGTGGCCGCGGTCAAATGCAGGGGCTCCAACGTGGCCGGCAGAGCCAACGTATTTATCTTCCCCGAGATCAACTCAGGCAACATCGGCTACAAGATCGCTCAGAGGTTCGGCGGCTTCGACGCCTACGGTCCTATCCTTCTAGGCCTGAATGCCCCCATAAACGACCTCTCGCGCGGCTGCAACGCAGACGAGGTCTATAAGATGGCCATCATCACGGCGGCTTTGGCCTGACCCTAAAAGATCGCAGCGGCAAATAAAGCGGGCAGGAGGCATGTCCCAGCGGACATCCTTCTGCCCTGTTTTTTGTCCCGTTTTGTTATGACGGCCGCGCGGCATGTACGCACTCCGGCTTCCCTAAGGGGAAAAGCTTATGTTCCGGATCGGATACGGCCTCCCGGCGGGTCTATAATAATGTTCTGCGTTTGATATATTCCGGTGCCGCCCCGCCGATTTCAGTTCTGTTTTTGAAGCAGCAGCATCTGGGTCGGGTATGCAAGTTCGATATCATGCCGCTCGAACGAATCTTTCATTTTGAGAAAGATCTCCTGATTGACATCCATATATTTCCCATAATCTTTGCTCAGAACAAAGTACACTATCTCAAATTCCAGGCTGTAGGCCCCGTAACGGCAAAAATGCGCGCGCCCGAATCGCACGTCCTCCATACTTGTTACGATTTCTTTTATCATATCGGGTATCTGCCTGAGCTTCTCGGACGACGTCTCATACGTGACGCCTATCGTAAAAAGGACCCTGCGCTCTTCAAGCGTTTTAAAGTTGTTGATGCGCGATTTTGTCAGATCCGAATTTGCGAGCACGATCTGCTCGCCGTTCGGAGCGCGCAGTCTCGTCGTTTTCAGCCCTATATGCTCCACGGTCCCGGAATGCTCGCCCGTTTTTATAAAGTCTCCAACCTCAAAGGGCTTATCGAAAAAGATGGTGAAGCAGCAAAAAACGTCCACAAGTATCGCCTGAGCGGCAAAGGCGATCGCGATACCGCCTATACCCAGCCCCGTGATCAAAGACGAGATCTTTACTCCGATATTGTCCAGGAACAGGATCAGCGCTACTGTCCATACCAGGACTTTAATTATTGCGACCGACCACTTTACGACCGTTTTTGTCTGCGAATCGTCCGCAGCGTTCTTGATGAGCCTCGAGCCCACAAATACAGCAAGAGTGGATACCAGCGACGCGCCTATTGCTATCGTTATCGCAAGTATGAGATGGCGGCTCCATTCGGTCAGCAACGGGCTGAGATTCAGCAGCTTTGTGCATAGATAGAGGGCAGTCAGGTACAGGATCGGCATAATGTTTCTTCTGACCGACCTCAATGCGCTCAGGTCGACCTGCCTCTTTTTTTTGGCAGACACCAAATTAAGACGTTTTACAACAAACCGTTCGGCGACTTTCAGAACAAGAAAGCTGACGGCTGCCGCTATCAGAAACCAGATATAATCGAATATCGTGTTGCCGAAAAATGTTCGCTCAAAAAAACCCGGCACAAAAGTCCCTCCTTCCGCGTCCGCCGCTCAAATATCCGGGCGAGACCGCTCTGTTTTGCCGATGCCTTACAAGTATACGCCAATGAGCGCGCCGGAGTACGGCAGAGCGAAATTCCTCCGCAACTATTGACATCCGCGCAGCTTTCGTGTTTCCTATAGTATGTACTATATGCAGTAAAAGGAGATCATACATGCCGGACTATGACAGCGCCAGACTGTCCGCAATAGAACTCATAAAAAACGGTGAGGCAAGCTGCGTGCTGATAAAAGACGGGTCTGTCGCAAAGACATACCAGCAAAGGGGCATATCCCCCGTCATAGAACTGTTCGAGAAAGGCCTGCTGTCAGGCGGATTCGTCGCCGACAAAATAATCGGCCGGGCTGCCGCCATGATCCTTGTGCTCGGCGGAGCCGCGGGATGCTACGGCGAGGTCATAAGCGGCGCCGCTCTGGATTATCTTTGCGATAAAGGCCTGCAGGTTTCTTACGGCTCTGTCGTGGAACGGATTATGAACCGCACCGGTGACGGCATGTGCCCGATGGAGGCATCCGTTCGTGACATTGACGACCCGCAGCAAGCTCTTGCCGCTCTTAAGAACAAGCTTGCGGAGCTCATGCGGGAATCCCGGTGACAGTTTAATAAGAAAGCCCCCGGTTTGTCAAGGCGGCGCAGACCGGGGCCGGGCAGACTCCGGTCTGCTCGGGAAAGCAGATAAGCAACTCATGCGCTTTTGCCGCCGCAGCGCAAAAAGGAGGACACATGAAACGCCATATCCCGTACGGGAAGCTCTCCAAGAAGAAAAAAGCGGAGCTCGACAGGAAAAAACGCGGCTCCTGGGGCGGCTTGAACCCGGTCACAAGAAAACCCGATAACCCGAAAGCTTATAAAAGAAGCAAAGCGCGCAGCTGGAAAGAGGACGACACTTCTCAGCTGCGCGCTTTTATTTCCCGAAGTAAATGCGGGTTTTCCGCCGTGTGATGCGCTCACAAATTCATCCGGGCGCCGTATAGTTCTTATCAGGGCGCCGCCTTTTTCACAATGCTCCAGCCGGCAGCTATTATCTGAGCAGGATAGCTCTCCATGATCTCCCCCGAGTACAGTATGCGCACCGTATCGCCTACCTGCGCGCCGATATCATCAAGAGCCGAAGTGGAAAAACTTATGCGGTCGCTAGAGGCAAGGGCCGAGTCGTTTTCAACAGGCTCCACAAGTGCCGTTCTTCCGCGAAGCTCAATGATCACTGCCGTCATTTCCACACCGGCTTTGCCGTTTGAGCACGCGCACACACCAAGGGCAACCGAAAGCAAAACTATCGCGCATATGATCTTTTTCACGGAACGTACCCCCTCAGTTCATAATATACCGGTTATACTGACGCGAAAACCGGCAAAATGTTCCCTGCCGCAGCTGCATTAAATATGTTTTCAAGACAATAACCTCCACCTTTATCGATGGAGGTTATTGATAAGAGCGAATTACCTGTTGCGGTTGTTGTCGTTATTGTCCCGGTTGTTCTGGTTCTGGTTCTGGTTCTGGTTCTGGTTGTTTTGGTTCTGGTTGTTCTTCTTATTGCGGTTGTTGTCGTTGTTGTTTCGATTGTTCTTGTTGTCCAACTTTCTTTCCCTCCTTTCGGATCACGTTTATTATTTCACCGCCGGGGGAAACATATACATGATCTTCCGGAAGTGGATGTGATGCGTATTTTAATCAAAAATGCGGAGATTTATACGATGGCCGGAAAAAACTATACTCCCGGCTGTATCCTTACAGAGGGCTCAAAAATAAAGAAGATCGGCAGGGATATCGGGGAAAGTGAAAACAGCGACGGTATCGTGTTAGACGCTCACGGGGGGTGGGTCCTTCCCGGCCTTATCGATGCCCACAGCCACATCGGGCTGTACGAAGAAAAAAAGGGGCGGGTAGGAGACAACTCTAATGAGACGACCGAACCGATAACGCCGTATATCAAGGCGATTGACGCGATAAATCCCATGGATTCCGCTTTCCACTGCGCAATCAAGGCCGGCGTTACGTCCGTGATGGTGGGGCCCGGGAGCTCAAATGTCGTAGGCGGCCAGTTCGCGTTCATCAAGACAAACGGCAGATGCATAGACGACATGGTCGTTATGGAACCCGCCGCCATGAAAGTCGCGTTCGGCGAAAACCCCAGGACGAATTACGGAAACAACAATCAGATGCCGTCTTCAAGAATGACGATCGGCGCGATGCTGCGCGAGGAACTCTTCGGCGCAAGACAGTACGCAAACAAAAAAAAGGCCGCTCTGGACAGCGGAGGGAGTTTTGAAGAGGACTTTACGAAGGAGTGCTGGCTGCGCGTGCTCAACAAAGAGATCCCTCTCAAAGCCCACGTCCACAGGGCCGACGACATACTGACGGCTATCCGGATCGCGAAACTGTTCGACCTGAACCTCACTCTCGACCACTGCACCGAAGGCCATCTTATCGCCGGAGAAATAAAAAGATCCGGCTTCCCCGCTATCGTGGGGCCGACTCTCGCTTCAAGAAACAAGTCCGAGACTCAGTATCTGGACTTCAAAACAGCCGGGAAACTGCACAAAGCGGGGGTTAAAGTAGCCCTCACCACAGACCACCCGGTCTCGCTTATACAGTGCCTGCCTCTGTGCGCCGGTCTTGCTGCAAAGGAGGGTCTGGGCGTAGAAGAGGGCCTGCGGTCGATAACGATAAATGCCGCCGAAATATGCAACGTATCCTCGCGCGTCGGCAGCCTTGAAGAAGGCAAGGACGCGGACATTGCTGTTTTCGACGGCAACCCTATGGAAATATTCTCGAATTGTCTGTGGACGATCATTGACGGCATCGTCGTCTACAGTTATGAGTCTTAAAACCGAAGGCGGCGCGGTACCGGCGGTCTTTTTTTGGCCGATCTATCGTCAAGTGTTTTTCATCGGCGCCTGCCTGCTTTTAATGTATTGGTCGATATTCTTCGCGGCGTTTTTCCCCGCGCCCATTGCAAGAATAACTGTGGCGGAGCCCGTCACGGCGTCACCGCCGGCGAACACTCCATCCCGGGTCGTGGCGCCCGTGCTGTCTGTTACAAGGCATCCTTTGGCATTTGCCTCCAGACCGTCCGTGGTCTGTTGGAGCAAATGGTTTGAGGCCGTGCCGATGGCGTCTATCACCGCGTCGACGCTCAGAACGAAATTGGAGCCCGCTTTTTCAATGGGCCGGCGGCGGCCTCCCGCATCCGGCTCGCCCAGGGCCATCTCCACGCACTCTATGCCGGTGACCGCGTTATTGGCGTCACCTACAATGCGGATCGGGTTCGTCAGCAGTTTAAAAACGATCCCCTCCTCGATCGCGTGGTGGACCTCCTCCGCCCGCGCCGGCAATTCTTCCATGGAGCGGCGGTATACTATATACACTTCCTCGGCACCGAGCCGTCTTGCGCAGCGGGAAGCGTCGATCGCGACGTTGCCCCCTCCGACGACAGCCACACGTCTGTGGCGTTTGATGGGAGTGTCGTACTCACACATATACGCTTTCATCAGGTTGATGCGGCTGAGGTACTCGTTGGCCGAATAGACTCCAAGCAAATTTTCACCGGGAATACCCAGAAACAGCGGCAGGCCCGCTCCGGAACCTATGAACACGGCTTCATAGCCCTCTTCAAACAGCTCATCTATGGACATGGTGCGGCCTATGACTGTGTTTGTTACCACGTTCACTCCCCTGGCTTCCAGACCCCGTATCTCCCGGGCCACGATCTCTTTGGGGAGGCGGAATTCGGGTATTCCGTATACAAGTACTCCTCCGGCCTTGTGGAGCGCTTCGAAAACCGTGACGTCGTATCCAAGGCGCGCCAGGTCTCCGGCGCAAGTGAGACCGGCCGGCCCCGAGCCGATAACGGCGACGCGGTGGCCGTTCTTCTTTGTCTCTTTATCGGGCAAAGCGGCGGATCGCGAGTTTTCGGCATGCCAATCGGCAGCGTACCTTTCCAGGCGGCCTATCGCCACAGGCTCGCCCTTTGCTCCGCGGACACACTTGCCGCTGCACTGGATCTCCTGGGGGCATACGCGCCCGCAGACGGCGGGAAGACTGTTTGTGTCCGTAATCTCACGGTAGGCTTCCTCAAACCGCCCCGAGGCAATATGGCTAATGAACTGCGGTATCCGGATGTTAACGGGGCAGCCCGTGACGCAGGGCGGGTTTTTACAGTTCAGGCAGCGCATCGCTTCCTCTATGGCCGCTTCCGCGGAATATCCGAGGCTGACCTCGCTGAAGTTTTCCACCCTCTCGAGCGGAGCCTGTTCCGGCATCGGAACGCTGGCAGGTGAATTATTCGGCATGTCTGACACCTCCTGTCAGGCGGCATACGTGGCCTGCCTTCTCCGCTTCTTCTTCTTTGTAAAATGAGTTCCGCGCGATCAGCTCGTCCCAATCGACCAGATGGCCGTCAAACTCGGGGCCGTCCACGCAGGCAAATTTCGTCTCACCTCCGACAGTCACGCGGCAGCAGCCGCACATGCCCGTAGCGTCGATCATGATGGGATTGAGAGATACTATGGTCCTGACATTATATGGTTTGGTGGCAATACACGCAAATTTCATCATCGGCGTTGGCCCGAGGGCGAATATCGTGTCATACTTTCGGCCTCCGCGTATGAGCTCCTCCAGTTTTTGTGTCGTAAAGCCATGAAAACCGTATGAGCCGTCGTCAGTACACATATACAGGTTTGTGCAGACCTGTTCCATCTCACGTTCGAGGACAATGATATTTTTTGAGCGAAAACCCGCTATCATGTCCACCTCGATACCGCAGCGGTGCAGTTCCTTCGCAACGGGATACGCTATCGCGCAGCCTACCCCGCCGCCGAGCACAGCCGCCGTCCTGAGCCCGGCCGTTTCCGTCGGCCTGCCCATCGGCCCCGCAACGTCGGACAATCTCTCGCCCGGTTCAAGAAGTTTCAGCATATTCGTTGTTGCGCCGGTCGGCTGGAACATGACGGTTATCGTACCCGCCGCGCGGTCATAATCGGCGATCGTCAGAGGGATGCGCTCTCCATATTCATCCAGACGCAGCACAACGAACTGGCCGGCTCTGCATCTTTTTGCGACAAGCGGCGCTTCAATCACCATCTCATATGTTGTTCCCGCGTCGTTAAGAGCCCTTTTACTGACGATCAGATACATCTTCTTTCTCTCCGATTTTTGAGAATTGTGGAATTGACATTACCCGGCCTCAACCCGAATCCGGACTGCTCTCTGCTCTGCTCGGACCGCCGCATTATGCTGCCGGCTGTATCCGGCATTAGGCGTTTGTATCAATTTAGGTAGTTTCTGTACATAATAATTCAAACGCGCTCAATTTTCAATACATAAAGTCATAAATATACACTCTTATGCGATAAAAATTTTAAATCCAGGATCTTTTCGGTCCCGCAAAACCACGCGCAGCGCCGCTGCATAAAGATTATTCAGCGCTCGATCGCAAAGGCGGCGCCGAGGTCAAGACTGTACCATATTGTATCCTCCGCCGCTCCCTTTGAAACACCGATGTATTTGAATACCAGCAGTAGTTTGAGCCGATCCGTCTCGACCGTGCAGCTCATATCCTCCGGCGGCGCCTCGATGAGCCCTCCGTTTTCCGTGCCCTCAAAATACTCGGAGGCAAGACCGGCGAGATAGGCGTTTAGGTCATCTTCATAAATCGTCTGCCCGTCTAGCTCGATTCTGATGCTCGGAACTCCGTTTTGAAGGACGCTCCAGAAGACCCGGTATGTCCCGTTTTCTCCCGAAAACTCGGCGGCGCCACGACCTTCTTCATAGGTCTCCTTGGGATTGAACGCCCAGCTGTAATCCCGTATATCTACAGCTCCCGGCTTCAGAACAAGATCTATCCTGGCGTACTGTATTTCTGCCCCGGGATCCGACCCTTCCCAGGTCATTCCAAACCCGAAGGCGTCCCGAAAAGCGCCGATTTCCGCCAGATCCTCATCAAACCAGTCCGGGAGCCTCGCGCTGCGTGAACCGGCCAGGAACAAGACGGCGTCGGTGACGTCTGCGCGGAACTTCTCGGGCGGTTCGGACTCCAGGGGGGTGATACGACCGTTTTCAAGTATCCCGCGTTCCAGGAGCAGGGCTTCAAGCCTTTTCGACTGGAACGCCACCGGCAGTGCCTGATACCCTATACCGGGCAGTACCGAAACGACCGCGAGAAAACAGACCGTAAGGGCGATCACGGTGTGCGCTTTTGACCTCAGGAAAAGCAGCAACAGCGCTCCGGCCGCGGCTACTATCCAGATCAAAATGAATATATATTCTTCGGTCTTCAGACCGGTATCAACGAGGCTGCCGATAACGGCCCAGGCTTCGAACGCAAGTATGACCAGCGAAGCCGCGGGGTAGACGCGGCGGTAAAATACTCCCGGCTTCAAAGTGCTCCCGTCGACCATGGCGGCAAGCCAGAGTCCGCCGATCGTGTACGAGGCGGCAATGGCTGAAAGCTGAACAAGTTTGATCTTCATTCCGCCGGCAACAGTCTTTCCGGCCCATATAAACAGCACCACCGTCATAACCAGCACTATGGGGACAAGTATATAGTTAAAAAGAACCTCGACGGCGCGAGGTTGTTTTTTGGCCTGTATACGCTTTTCGTTCTCCGGATCATCAGCAAAGTCGGGAAAATACCCCGCGAAGACGGAAAACGCGATAAAGCACGAGATGATCGCAATATGCAGATAGACCTTTTCGCTCATATCCCGATAGATCAGACTCTGCACGGCTGCCGCTATCCCGCTCGCTCCGCCGCAGATTACCAGCCCGTAGACAAGGGCGATAAAAAAGGCCTTGATTGTCATAAAGAGAGCGGGGGCAAAGCCGTCCCCCTCACGGCGATCCTGCGCAAATATGACAAATGCGGTGAGGCTCACAAATACTGCGGCTGCGCAGCGCGCTGAGGAGAGAGAGGAGAGTTGCTTCAAACCGGTGCCCTCAGGCTCCGCTCCAAAAAAGTAAAGAAGCAGAAACACTATTACCGCAGCCGGGCCTCCGAGGATGTTGGCGGCTGTCGAAGCCCCTTTTTTGCCCGAGAGGCTTCTGGCAGCCGCGACGGCCGCGAGGCTGAAAGTCGCGCCGAACGCCAGCGCCCAGTGCATACAGTTTAAAAGATAATTCAGCGATTCCTGCCGTTCCCAATCAAGCTGGACCCGGACCATGGCGATACCGGCAAAGCATAATGCGCACAGTATCGCGGTCGGAAAGCACACATACGCACCTAGCGCGCCTTTGGACACCCGGAAAACAGATCTGAAAAACGGATTCATTTTCATGTCGGCGCTCCCTCCGCATCTTTAATCGTCGTGTCAGGACCCGGATGAGCATCGAACCGGCCGGCGCTCGGGTCCCGCGGCGGCCGGGCAAGTAAACAGTATCACAATACTGCGGCAATCACAATAAAAACTCCACCCGGCGCGCAGATTTCGGCCATAATGAAAAGCGCCGCACGAGCGCATTGAGCCGCGCAGCGGCACCTCGTTACCGACTCCCCGAGCGCGCCGTATATACGTTTCCGGCACAGCCGCTCGCAGCAGTTCGCCGCAGAGTGTTCATCCCGCCGCATATTTCCGTCCCGATCCGTCGATCGGACCCGACTGACGGGCGGACGCTTTCGAAAGGCGTTGAAAGGGATCTTTTACGTTTCCGCTGACCTGTTCAATAAAAATAAAATACCGGAAACGAAGGTATTACCCAGCGTTTCCGGAAAACTGGCGGAGAGAGAGGGATTCGAACCCCCGGTGCTTTCGCACAACGGTTTTCAAGACCGTCACCATCGACCACTCGGACATCTCTCCACAGCAGAACGATTCTACACGCTTGCAAAGCAATTGTCAAGGAGCGAAAAAGGTGGTAATATTGCTTTAGAGTCTGAGCCAAACACCGGCAAAACCGAAACAAAAACATTAAAAAGGACGGAAATAATGGATTACAGCCATGTTTTCAAACCTCTCAGGATCGGGCCTCTCACGGCGAAAAACCGCATTGAAGTGTCGCCCGCGGAACCGATGCTTGCTTCCCACGACGGATTCGTCACCCCCGAGTTCATCGCCTTTACGCAGAGGTTCGCTCTCGGAGGCGCGGCAATCGTCACGGTAGGGGACAGCCCTGTCACGAGCAAGTACGCGTCTTCAAACCGTTTCGTCATAGACCTGACAAAAAACGAGGTCGTCCACGGCCTGTACAGCCTGACTGACGCGATCCACCGCTACGGCGCCATCGCCTCGATCGAGCTCAATGTGCGTGACGAGAGGCTGCCGTCCGAGTTCACTGCCGCAGAGATCGACAGGCTGATCGAAGATTTCGCGTCGGCCGCGGACCGCTGCCGCAGAGCGGGTTTCGATATGGTGATGATACACGGCGGCCACGGGCATACCGTCTCCTCTTTTTACTCTCCGGCCAATACGCGCAGCGATAAATACGGCTGCCGTACCATGGAAGACCGCTGCCGCTTCGCATCGGATCTTCTTGACGCGGTGAGAGAAAAAATTGGCCCGAATATGGCGATCGAGTGGAGGATCAGCGGAGACGAACTCAGACCCGGCGGCGTCGGCCCGGAAGAGGCCGTCCGCTTTGCGCAGTATATTCAAAACAAGATCGACATGATCCAGGTTTCGGCAGGCGGAATGTTCGACCGCGCCGCCTCGATGCGGATGATCCAGCCGACCTATCTTCCCAGAGCGACAAACCTGTATCTCGCCGAAGCATTTAAAAAAGAGCTCGACATACCCGTATGCTCGGTCGGCTCTTTCAACATGGAGCTTGCGGAGCAGGCTGTTGCCGAAGGAAAGGCGGACATGGTCGCGATGATCCGCACACTTATCGCGGATCCGATGGCGGTGCGCAAATGTCTATTGGGGCACGGCGAGCGCGTACGCCCCTGCATCCGCTGCGGTGTTTGTACAGGCGGGCCCGATCCGCACGCTTTTCCGCTCCCGCTGCGCTGCGCAGTAAACCCGCTTGCCGGCAGGGAGAGCCTTTTTTCGGAATACCAGCCTGCCATACATACCAGGAAAGTGCTGATAGTGGGGGGCGGCTGCGCGGGTATGGAAGCCGCGCGCTGGCTGGCGATCCGAGGGCACAGGCCCGTCATAATCGAAAAGAGCGGCAGCCTTGGGGGATCGTTGATCGCAGCCGGGGCAAATCCGCTCAAGTCCGATATAAAGGAATACACAAAATGGGCCGTCAGGGAGACAGAGCACACGCCGGGCATCGGCATACGCCTTAACACCGAGGTCACCCGCGAGATAATCGAGGCCGAGTACCCCGACGCCATAATAATTGCCACGGGGAGCAAGCCGTATATACCCGATATTCCGGGTATTGAATCGGACCACGTCGTGCTTGCCGGCGACGTCGATCACCAGGCTGCAGAAGTCGGAAAGGAAGTCGTCGTGGCGGGCGCCGGGCTGACAGGTACCGAAACAGCGGTCTCCCTGGCTAAAAGCGGGCACAGCGTCACACTGATCGATATGCTCGCGCTTGAACGGATCGACGCGTCTTCGAAGGTCCCCTTCCTTACAAGATCCATCCGCCACATGGCCGGCGAAGCCGGAGTCAGGGTTATCGAGAAAGTCAAGCTTCAGCGTGTGCTTCCCGACGCCGTAATACTGGAAGACGAGAACGGAAACGAGCTCCGCGCAGCGTGCGACACTCTCGTGCTCGCGCTCGGTGTCCGCCCCGCCGCCATAAAGAGGGAAGAGTACGAAGGCATAGTGAAGGACGTGTACTTCGTCGGAGACTGTCACACAAACGGCGGCACGATAGCGGACGCGGTCCGGGAGGGCTTTTATGCCGCTATGAACATACGCTGACACCCTTACATCCGAATATCCCGGGGGACTGCCGCCTTAGATCAGCGGCAGTCCCCCTTGCGTGAATGCGTCAAAAACGTTTGTTCTTTGACACGGGCCGGAGAAAGACCTCGCCGCTGCTGCGGCTCAAAAGGAAATCCATTCGACGCACATGCCGCCGAATGGAATATGGTCCTGACCTGATATTCTGTTTTTGACAATCTGACGGAATCAGTATCTGGTAACGATCGGAGGAGGTCTCAGCCGGATACCGGACACTATCCCCATACAACAAAACGTCGCCACGAGCGAGGAGCCGCCGTAGCTTATGAACGGGAGCGTAAGACCTATGACGGGAGTAATGCCGAGGCACATGCCGATGTTTTCGAACGTCTGAAACGTCAGCATCCCCGCAAAACCGGCACAGATAAGCGCGCTCATAGGGCGTTTACATTTGACCGCCCTGACAAGGCAGCAGGCGATAATACCCGTGAGCACGGCGATGATCGCCAGGCAGCCCAGGATCCCGAATTCCTCTCCCGCGCACGCGAAAATGAAGTCGTTGTGCATAGCAAAAATGGAACCGCTCTGGGTGAGCTTTCCGTTATACAGCCCCTGTCCGAACAACTGGCCCGAACCTATGGCCAGCTTGCTCTGCGCGGCCTGCCAGCCCGCATTCAGGTTATCCGGATCTATGCTCGGGTCCAGAATAACAAGTATTCTGTCTTTTTGATAGTCGCTCATCAGAGGTGAATTCCAGACCAGCGGCGTGACAGCGGCGATGGCCGTTAGGCCGGCAAGGATCCAGGGGAGCGATATCCCGGCCGCAAACGCCATGAAAGCGAACATGACCGCGTATACAAACGCCATACCCGCGTCCTGTGAGCACAGCATGATCAGCGCCAGCATCAAAAGTAAATGCAAAAGAAGCCGAGCGACGCTGGAGGGGGCGTTTATGCGCTCCCGGTATGCGTACATCTGTCTTGCAAGCAGCAGCGTAAAAGTCAGCTTTACGATCTCCGCCGGCTGGATCGCGACCGGCATCCATGAAAATGAGATCCAGCTCTTGTTGCCGGTGCTGCTCTCCTCGCCGAAAACGAGCAGGGAGGCGATGGCCAGAATATTGAAAAGCAGGAGCAGCTTCCACCTGTCGCAGAGCAGATCGAGATCTATCATGGAAAACACGATGAACATGATTATGCCCAGCACAAGCGACACCGACTGTACTGCTATATAGCGATTCGGGTTTCCGAGCGGTCTTGAAGCGCTGGAGATAAGGATAATACCAAAGATCGAAGCGGTCACACAGAGCAGGAGCAGCAGTGTGTCGCCGTTTTTTAAGTATCTTTTGACTATCGTCCAGGTCTGTGCCAAAACTGCCGCCCCCCTTTCCTGAAATTTCTGCAGCCGCGGGCACTCCGTACTGCGCGAGCGGATATTATTCTAGCACAGCGGCAATAAGCGCGCAATTGAATTATGGAATTATTGAACATAAGCGGCATTAGAACGCGCTGCACGTCTTGCGCGACGCTGCTGTGATGCGCCGTCAACTCCGCCCCTGCGCAAAACCGTTGACTTGCTCCGGCAATTCTTATATAATTAAATGCAAACAGACGGCAGAAAAGGCGCTCCGATCCGACTCGATTGTTGATCAAGAAATCGCCTCCGGACGCAGGTCCGGGCTGCCGCGCCGAAACTATACGTTGCCGCTGCGGCGCTCAAAGGCGCCGCAGCACCGCGGAAGGGGTAAAACGATATGAACGTCTTGGCTTTTGCGGGCTTTCTCGGCTCCGGCAAAACAACTGTCATAAAAAACTGTATCAATTCCATGCTCAGGCAGGGCCTGAAAATCGCGATCATTGAAAATGAAATTGGCACGACGAGCATCGATGACGCGATCCTGAATGAAGGCGGCATCGAGATCACGACCCTTACAAACGGATGTGTGTGCTGCTCGATATCCGGCAGCCTCATCTCGGCCGCTATACAGATAGAGAGGGAAATAAACCCGGATTGGCTGATAGTCGAACTTACGGGTCTTGCATATATGACCGGTATACGGGATCTCTTTGCGGAGAGGGGCAAACAGTTCAAGCTCTATAGCGTCACCGTTATCGATATCGCGCGGTGGATGAAACTCCTTAAGATCACGCGTCCGCTTCTGATCGATCAGGTTTCGGGAGCGAACGTTATATTAATTAACAAGACGGATATAACCGAACCCACCGAAGAAGAGATTGAGGAGATCTCACGTCTTGCCGGCGGCTCGCCCGTCATCCGGGCCAGCGCGCAAAACGACGGCGAGCGGCTCTGGGACGAGATAAGCGCCCGCCTGAAAAAACCGGAGGCAATGTAATGATCAAAGAAGAGAACCATCACCGCCACAGCGATCACAAATGTGACGTCCCGGACTGCACCGATCATCACCGCCATCACGGCGGCCACGTATGCGGCGACCCGGACTGCAC
>JAAYAR010000043.1 GCA_012719235.1 Clostridiales bacterium | reverse complement strand
GCACAGAGCTTCCAGTTCCGCTCTGCGCGTATCGCTTAGAGGCATACATTCTCTTCCTTTCTCGGGCTTTCTTGTCATATCATAATATGCTTGGCCCGGCCAGTCAAGAATATACGTTGCCGGTGTATCCGGTGTACGCAGATAATGCGCTTCGCTTCTTTTCACGGGGAATAAAAACCCTTGATTTTTTCGGACTTTTCGTTTATCATCATTGGCGGAGCAACGCGGAATAACCGTTACTGCCACAAATGGAGAGGTATCGAAGCGGTCATAACGGGGCTGACTCGAAATCAGTTTGAGATAACATCTCACGAGGGTTCGAATCCCTCCCTCTCCGCCATTTATGTGGTAATAGTGCTCAATCTATTGCGTATAGGTTGGGCACTTTTACTATATTTTCTTGCATTTGAGCCCATCTAGACAGTTTAATCGTCCTTTTTTTATTCTCCTCACTTCCTTTGGGGAAAACGGGCAGGAGAACTGGCTGAATCTTGTCCGGGATCCCGACCGATATCATTTTTTGAAATAACAGAACTTCTGTGTAGAAAAATCGGAATATTATTTCCAGATCCGCGATTTTGAAATTGCATGAATAATTTTTATTTTTGTTTTAGTGATCATTGATGCAAAACTGACTTGTTTTTATGTACATTTTTAGTCGGAAAGGAGTGCATAAATGGCCGGTTACATAACCAAGCGACTGGTTCAAGGTATAATGCTCGTATTTGTGGTATCCATACTCGTATTTGCAATGATGGATATGATGCCCGGAGACCCGATTGAACTGCTTACCGACCGCAAGGTTACGGATGAGGTGAAAGATCGGTTGCGTGCGCAGTACGGGTTGGACCAGCCTCCGGTCAAGCGTTATTTCAATTGGGTCAATGATGTGCTGCATGGTGACTTCGGCACCTCAATCCGTACGAAAATGAAGGTTAATACCATGCTTGCACAGAGATTACCTATTACAATAAAACTAACAGGAACTGCACTCCTCATCGAACTGCTGATAGCAATCCCCATAGGCTTGTTGGCGGCATACAAAAAGGACGGCTTTTTTGATCGGCTCATAATGAGCACTTCGGTTTTCTTCGCCGCTCTGCCATCATTCTGGGTAGCTGTGATGCTGATTCTCATATTCGGTGTGACGCTGCGTGTACTTCCGCTCTCCGGATTTTCCGGCGTGAAACACTATGTGCTCCCTATCACCGCCATGGTGCTTGGTGGTATAGCCACGACCATCCGCATGACGAAGACGGAGGTTTTGGATGTGCTGCGGGAAAAATACATTCTTACGGCATATGCCAAAGGCCTCCCTAAACGTAAAGTGCTCGTGCGCCATGTACTGCGTAATGCGCTGATTCTCGTAACCATTATGGTTTTTCTGAATATACCTTGGGTCATCAGCGGAGCAGTTATAATTGAAAGGATCTTTGTCATTCCCGGAATGGGAAATATGTTAACCGAGGCAATTCTGAACCAGGATTTTACAATTGTGCAGGCCTGCGTGCTGCTGATCAGCATCCTTACGGTAGTCTGTAACATAGTTTGCGACGTCATCACCGCCATACTGGATCCCCGGATCCGTATAAGCCTTGGAGGCGAAGGAAGATGAGCAAAAAAGAGAAGAGAAAGCTTTTCTTGTACTCATATCTGAAAAACCGCAACCTCATGCTTGGAACGGTCATCGTTTTGGCGGTTGTGCTTATTGCGTTATTTTCAGACTGGATTGCTCCCTATAATTTCGACGATGCAAACCTTGCACCGAAGTTTACAAGACCGTGTGCCGAGTTTCCGTTCGGAACGGATGAGTTCGGGCGTGATATGTTTTCACGTGTGATTTACGGGAGCCGTATCGCACTGCGCGTGGCGGTGCTTGCGATGCTGATAGAGATCGTGTTGGGCGTGTCCATCGGTCTGCTTTCCGGTTATTACGGAGGCAACCTGGATCGTGTACTCAGCTTCTTGTCTGATCTTACATGGTCCATGCCGCCTATCATAATGAGTATGGCAGTCATTACCGTGTTGGGCAAAAGTATTGACAATGTAATAATCGCAATCGCGGTCGTTAGCTGGGCGCAATATGCCCGTGTAGTGCGGGCAAAGACACAGTCCCTGAAAAACATGGCGTTTGTGGAGACCGGGATCGCCTTCAATGAAAAAGATATTTCCATTATGTCCTTCTACATTCTGCCAAATATCATTCCCCCGATTATTGTTTTGGCTTCTCTTTCAATTCCGTCCACTATTATGTCTACCACGGCGCTGAGCTTTCTGGGTTTGGGTGCCCAGCCGCCGTCCCCGGATTGGGGGCTCGCTCTTTCCAGCAGCATGAGTCATATCGCTACTGCGCCGTGGCTTGCAATTTTTCCCGGGATTGCGCTGGTACTCACCGTTTTTGGATTCAACTTATTCGGTGAAGGACTCAGGGATCTTCTGGATCCGCGCTTGAAATCCCGCTGAAGAGGAGAACAAATGGAAACTGTCGATATAGGCAAAGCGCTGCTCCAGCTTGAAAACCTCAGCATAGACTACCGTATCAACACGGGTATGCTAAGCGCTGTACACAATGTAAACCTAACGCTCAGACATGGGGAGATATATGCCTTAGTGGGAGAAAGCGGGTGCGGGAAATCTACAATCGCACATAATGTGATGCGCCTTTCTATCGATCATAACGAAGTTATTAACGGGAGGATCATTTTTGAGGGGCAGGACATTACATCAATACCGGAGCCCGAAATGGAGAAGATCCGCGGGAAGAAGATAGGAATGATCTTCCAAAATCCGCTCGATTCCTTAAACCCCGTATATCGAAGCGGCACGCAGGTGACAGAGGCGCTTATGCTTGACGGTATGAGCAAAAAAGAAGCCGTTCTGCGAACAATTGAGCTCTTTCGCGACGTGCAGATCCCCAATCCGGAGCAAAGAATCGCGGCTTTCCCACACGAGCTTTCAGGGGGTATGCGCCAGCGGGTAATGATTGCAATGATGCTTGCGCGCAACCCCTCCCTGCTTATTGCGGATGAACCCACTACAGCGCTTGACGTTACGGTCGAGGCACAGATACTTCGCATTATGAAAAGGCTGCAACAGAAATTTCGGACGGGCATCCTTCTGATTACGCATAATTTCGGTATTGTGGCAGAAATTGCAGATCGCATCGGTATTATGTATGCCGGTGAAATCGTTGAGGAAGGAACAGTTTTCGACATATTTAAAAACCCTGTCCACCCATACTCACGCGCACTGCTTTCAACCCTGCCGCGATACCATAAGAGTTTACGCAGAATTGCCGCTATCGATGGCAACGTGCCGCGCATTACGGAAAAGCGTGCAGAATGTCGCTTTCGTAATCGCTGTCCATACTCAAGCGAGGATGAGCGGTGTGCAACTCAGTCGCCAAATGCCGTCAGTTTCGGCAGCGGACACATCGTACGCTGCCACAGGGCAGAGGAGGACAGAGTATGAGTGAACACAACGCCATCATCAGCATCAGAAATCTGAATAAACAATTCGTGCTTTCAAAACGATTGTTTTCGCGCAAAAAGAGCGTGGTTAATGCTGTTCATGATTTTTCCATGGACGTGTATGAAGGGGAAGTAGTAGGCCTTATCGGCGAAAGCGGCAGCGGCAAGACTACGCTTGCACGAATTCTTCTTGGCCTTACCGAAGCAGACGAAGGATCAATCCGGATCGACGGAACAGAATTGACGAATGCCGGAAGAAAGCAGCTTCGTGAGATCAGGAGCCGCTGCGCGGTGGTGTTTCAGGATCCTGCTGCAAATCTCAATCCGCGACAGACTGTGGAGAGCAGCATAACGCGTCCGCTGGTAATCACCGGAGTCCCGCGCCGTGAAGCAAAGAGAAAGGCTGCAGAGGCACTCAGGGAGGTTCAGATGGACGAGAGTTATCTTTTCTCTTATCCGCACCAACTATCCGGCGGGCAGCAACAGCGTATTGCTATTGCAAGAGCATTGGTAATGCGGCCAAAGATCATGATACTCGATGAACCCACCAGTGCGCTGGATATATCGGTGCAGGCGCAGGTGCTCAACCTATTATTGGATCTGCAGGAGGAATACAGTCTCACTTACCTCATTGTAACGCACGACCTGAGCGTGATTCGATATGTCAGTGACAGAATCGCAGTCATGTATATGGGAAGGCTTGTAGAGTACGGCACAACGGAAGACATAATTAACAATTCACTACATCCTTATACGAAGATCTTGATAAACTCCGTACCTGTGCTCGACCCGGAGCATAGAAATAATGAAAAAGCCATGTTTTCCGGCGAGCCCGGTGAGACGCCCGAAAAACTTGCAGCATGCAGGCTTGCGCAGCGCTGCCCTTATGCGATGCAGCAATGTTTCGAAGGAACGCCTCCGATGCAAGAAGTTACACCCGGTCATTTCGCTGAATGTTTCCTGCTCAGCGATAGGCGATAAAGAAAAATGGAGGAGAAAACTAATGAAGAGAACAATATCTTTGCTGCTCGCTGCCGCACTGTGTTTGGCCGTGATTTCAGGCTGTTCGAGCAAAAAAGATGCCCCCAAGACGGAGCGCGAATCCGTAGTGCTTGCCGAAACCAGTGAATGGTGGGGCAATGACACCACATTGCTGGACGGCAGTTCCTTCTGTCAGGCACTCGTGGCGGAACCGTTGGTGACCATAGACGAGGAAGGCAATATGCATCCGTGCATCGCAAGTGCGGTATCCGTTAGCGATGACGGTCTTACCATCACTCTTACGATCCCTACCGGGATGAAATTTGCTTCCGGTGAGGAGCTTCTCCCCGAGGATGTAGCAGCCTCCTTAAACCGTTTCAAGAAAGTGAGCCCGTTTTCTGCTAACCTGGATCCTGTTGAAAGCATAGAGGTCGACGGTCAGGATGTCATCCTGCACTTGAGTGAGTTCACTTCGGACATATCCGTCAACCTTGCCGGTTCCTTCATAACAGTGCAGGACAAAGATGTGCTTGATGTTTCAAGCGATGACGATCTTCTTTGGGGCGCCCAGCCCTACGGCATGTATTACCTGGTTGATTATGTGCAGGGGTCACATGTGGAACTCAAACGTAATCCTTATTTCTTCACTAATAACCCGTTTGTAGAGAACAAGGGACCGGCAAAAATCGAAAATGTTACTGTGCGCTTTATCAGCGAGGAATTCAGCCTTGTGAACGCGCTGAATGTGGGCGATGTACAGGCAGCATTTTCTCTTACGGCCGATGGACTGACCCAACTTACCCGGGATGACGCCGAGGTTATTCAGCGTTCCTCGATCCCGCAGGTGGAATATCTTGAATTCAATCTCTCCAGTCCGATACTTTCCGATCCCAAGGTGCGCGAGGCACTCGCCCTTGCCGTTGATCGCGATATTCTTGTGGAAGCCAACAACGGCATCGTGGTTCCTGCATGGAGTATTGTTACGGAAAAAGTAACCAACCACAATGCGGACTTTGCCGCATATTATAAGGAGACCTATGGCACAAACATTGTGCGTGCCAAAGAATTGCTGGCGGAAGCCGGCTGGAGCGATAGTGACGGAGACGGTTATTTGGACAAGGACGGCGAAAAGCTGAGCCTGCGAATTGTCGGTAACGATGGGGCGCTGGAAAATAAGACCATACAGTCACTACAGATACAGTATAAGGAAATTGGTGTCGATCTCGTAATTGAAATGTATGCAAATTACTATCATTACGATGTCATTTTCGAGCGCGACTACGACATCGGCCTCGAACACTGGGGCTGGTCCGAGCCCATCCTCACATTGAATATGATCCTCACCGACACGCAGAACCTTGCAGACTGCGGCCAGGAAGAGGATTATTTTGATGCAGTTGCTCTTGCAAGCCATACTATCGACAGTGACGAGCGTACGGCGATGATCTACGACATTGAGAAGATCCTTTCCGACAACATTATCACGGTGCCGTTGTTCTCTGCAGAAAGCATCTTTGTATTCGCCGGTGTAAGCGGGATCGATATAATCGGGAACGGCTCGATATACTTTAACGACATGGAATAACAGTTAGCTGCGTAGCGTTTCCAGCCCCCACACCCGGGGCTGGAAACGTATTTATCAGACTTAGGAGAGTTTACAGATGGAAAGAGTATTCCAGGATTTATTGAACGACATACCGGACTATCAGGAATTCCTCACGCTGGAGGAACTGAACGAGAGCTCAAAGAGACTCGCAGCGGCTTATCCCTCCGTTGTAGAACTGTTTGAAATCGGGCGTACACGAAATAATCGTCCTCTTCTCTGCCTGAAGATCGGAAAAGGCAGTAAAAATGCTCTGATGTTCGGCTGCCCGCACCCGAATGAACCTATCGGCACCATGATGCTGGAGCACTTTACTGAGGCTCTGGCTCGCGACGAAGCACTGCGGCGCGAGTTGGACTATACCTTTTACATAGTAAAGGTCTGGGATGCCGATGGTTACGCGATGAACGCAGGTTGGATCAAGGGACCGTATACTCTCTACAACTATTCACGTCATTTCTACAGACCGGCATCCAATCTCCAGGTAGACTGGACATTTCCGATTGATTATAAGGATCTTCATTTTCACGATGTTATGCCTGAAACACAGGCTATGAAGGACTTGATCGACCGGATTCGCCCCACCTTTACTTATGCCCTGCATAATTCCGGGTTTGGCGGCGTGTACTGGTATGTCACCGAGGATATCCCGGAGGTATATCCGCTTCTTGCGGAAGCCTCTCTTCGTCAGGGAATACCGCTGCACCTGGGCGAACCTGAAAGTCCTGCGATCGTCTCGCTTGCCCCTGCTGTCTGTCTGGCTGAAGGCATTGAGAGTGAGTACGATTACTATGAAAAATACGGTGCTCAGGATATTCCCAAAATCATCAAAAGCGGTACCTGCAGCGATGCATATTCCAAACAAGCATACGGCACGTTCACGTTCCTAACGGAAATGCCCTACTTCTATGATGCAAGAATCAACGACAGCACTCCTTCAAAGTTTACCCGAAGCGAGGCTGTCCTGCGCAAGCTTGACTGGTTGGAAGAATCCAACCGCAGAGTAAAGGCTGTTATTGACATGTCTGCCCCCTATCTTCAGGATGACAACCTGTTCATCAAAGTAGTGCGGGAATATACGGATGGTCGTGGTGACGAGAGTGTACGCCGTATGGCAAAAGAAGACCCTGAATATCAAAAGATCGCCACTGTAGCGGAATACTTCGACTCGGTTTGTATCTCACGTTTCTATCGGTTGCTGGCATACGGTATGCTGGTCCGTGCCCATGAGTTCGAACTTGAACGGGCAGAGGGTGCTGCCGTCGAGACATTACGGAGCGGACTCGGTGCAGCAGAGGAACTGCACGGGCAGTTGGCCGCCGAGCTGGAAGAAGAATTTGATTACTCCGTGATTCCGATCAAAAAACTTGCCACTATTCAACTTGAATGCGGCATCAGGGTGGCAAAATACATTCACAACAGATAAATAACCGGGCACATTCCTGTCGTAGAAATCTGTGCGTATCGGCAAAACAAAACGATCGGGCTGCAGCAAAACAGCCTGAAAAACAGAGCCGAACGACTGCAAAGGCAGGCGCTGCGGCTCTGTTTTGGAATGCATCGAATACTTCCGTGCTTACGTATTTATATAACCGGGGCGGATCAGCATAATGAAGAGCCGTCCCGAGCATTCACTTTTCCGGGGGACATACTTATGACGCTGGCTGTTATTTTGTTCGCGGCGACCTATATCTGCCTGATCGCTTTTCCAAAAGTGCGCGCCTATATTGCGCTTGTATCGGCGGCGCTTTTCGTAGCATCGGGGATACTGCCGGCAGGTAAGCTCATGTCATCGATAGACTGGAACGTTATTCTGATGTTGTTCGGAACCATGGGCATCGTTGCGTTGTTCGTGGATTCAAAGATGCCTGCACTGCTCGCGGACATGATACTTGACAAGACGCCGGATGTGCGCAGTGCGATAATAGCCCTTTCTCTGTTTGCAGCGATTATTTCCGCGTTCGTTGACAATGTTGCGACAGTGCTGATGGTGGCGCCGGTGGCATTGGATATTTCAAAAAAACTGAAGATTTCGCCGGTTACTCCCATCATATCCATCGCAATATCCTCCAACCTGCAGGGGGCGGCCACGCTGGTCGGTGATACAACATCCATACTGCTCGCCGGTTACGCTGAGATGGACTTCCTTGATTTTTTCTTTTATGAGAAACGCCCGGGTCTGTTTTTTGTCGTGCAGATCGGCGCGGCTGTCTCAGCGCTGATGCTTTTCTATCTATTCAGAAAGCAGCGGCAGCCGATATACACGGGAGAGAGGACAGTTGTAAAAGATTACGTCCCGACCGTGATAATTGTTTTGACCGTCCTTCTTTTGATCCTTGCATCGTTTTTGCCGGACAGGCCCCAGAATTTAAACGGATTCATCTGTGCAGTGCTCTTTCTGATCGGCCTTATATGTGAGTTAATAAAAAAGAGATTCGCGTTCATAAAGGCATCATTTAAAGAGATCGATTACTTTACTTTATTGCTGCTTGCCGGGCTTTTTATCGTCATCGCCGGAATTACCGAAGCCGGTGTGATCGCAGAGGTGAGCAGAATATTCGTGAGCATAAGCAACAATAACGTCTTCGCAATGTATTCCCTTCTGGTCTGGGCGTCGGTCATATTCTCGGCCTTCATCGACAACATCCCATATGTGGCTGCAATGCTGCCGGTGACCGCCGGAATATCTCAGATAATGGGGATCAATCCAACAGTCCTGTATTTCGGTCTCCTGGCAGGCGCGACTCTCGGAGGAAATCTGACGCCTATCGGAGCTTCGGCAAACATAGCCGGGCTCGGGATCCTGCGCAAAGAAGGCTATGAAGCAAGCGCGCGGGAGTTTATGAAAATCAGCGTCCCCTTCACTTTTTCCGCCGTTCTGACGGGATATATCCTGATCTGGCTGTCCTGGGGAATATAGCTGCCGGGGACTGTGAGCGTGCTTCATATCAACCGCTGATCAACCACCGACTCAATCACGACAATATATGAAAACCGGGCGGGACATATTTACTGTCCCGCCCGAAAACGTGCCAAACAATACTTGTTTTTTGACACGGACCGGTGATAGACCTCGCCGCACGGCGAAAGGACGAGGGTCTTATTATTCTGCTTCGTAATTGCAGCCGCACTTAATTATGTCTTTTCAAGCGGCTCAGTCGAGCTCAAACGCTCCAGTATAGAGCTTGTAGTATACGCCCTTTTGTTCAATGAGATCGTAGTGGTCGCCGCGCTCGATAATGCGGCCGTTCTCCATCACCATTATTGCCTTTGCGTTCTGGATCGTTGAGAGGCGATGCGCGATGACGAAAACTGTTCTGCCTTCCATCAGCGCGTCCATACCAGCCTGGACCAGGGCTTCCGTGCGCGTATCTATAGATGAGGTCGCCTCGTCAAGTATCATGACAGGCGGATCCGCAACAGCACACCGCGCGATGTTGAGCAGCTGCCTCTGCCCCTGTGAGAGCCCTTCGCCGTTTGAAGTCAGTACGGTGTTGTATCCGTCGGGCAGCATATTTATGAACTCATCCGCGTTTGCGAGCTTAGCCGCTTGTATACATTCTTCATCCGTGGCGTCCAGGCGGCCGTATCGGATGTTGTCCATAACAGTGCCGGTGAAAAGGTTCGTATCCTGCAGCACCATGCCCAGAGCGTGGCGCAGATCCTGTTTTCTTATGCGCGATATATCGATGCCGTCATATACGATCGAGCCTTTCTGTACGTCGTAGAAGCGGTTGAGGAGATTGGTGATCGTGGTCTTCCCCGCTCCCGTGTGACCGACAAAAGCGACTTTCTGTCCCGGCTTGGCGTATAGATTTATATCAATGAGAACGTTCTTTCCTTCAACATAGGCGAAAGTGACATCCTTCAGCCGCACGTCTCCCGCGAGCTTCACGTAACGAACGCCGCCTTCGGCATTCTCGTCGGGGACTTCCCAGGCCCACAGGCGGCTGCGCTTTTCAGTCTTGACCAGCTGCCCGTTTCTCTCTTCGACATTTACAAGACAGACATCGCCGTCGTCTTTCTCAGGCTCCTCATCCATCAGCTCGAAGATCCGGCGCGTGCCGGCCAGCGCCATAATAACGCTGTTCAGCTGCTGCGAGAACATCGTGATCGGCATAAAGAACTGGCGGGTAAGGGTAAGAAATGAAATTATCGTGCCGAGCGTCAGGCCGCCGATCCCCGCTATCGCAAGGCTGCCTCCCACTAATCCCACAGTGATATATGACAAATTCCCGATATTCATGTTGACCGGCATCAGGATGCCGCCGTACATATGCGCTTTTGTGGCGCTTTTTTGCAGGGTGTCGTTCAGGATCGAAAACTCTTTCTTTACCTTTTCTTCATGGTTGAATACTTTTACGACTTTCTGCCCCGCCATCATCTCCTCAACGTATGCGTTTACGTCCGCAAGGTCCCTCTGTTGTTGCGCAAAGTATTTGCCGCTGACGCTTCCGATAGCTCCCGTAGTGATCAGCATAACACACACCATCACTATCACGACGCCCGTCATCGGGAGCGAGAGCGACAGCATAGCAATGAAAGACACGACTATAGAAACAAGCGAGGAGACCGTCTGCGTCAGGCTCATGGAGATCATCTGGCGCAGTGTGTCGGTATCATTCGTGAACCTGCTCATAATATCGCCGTACGCGTTCATGTCGAAAAACTTCACGGGCAGGTTCTGCATGTTGGCGAACATCTTGTCACGCACGCTTTTCATTGTGCCCTGTGTGACGGCGATCATCAGGCGCTGGGTCAAAAATCCCGATATGACGCCGGCCATATAGATGCATCCCATGACCGCTATCGCTTTTATCAGCGGGGTAAAAACGGGATCAGTTGAACCGAGAAGCGGTGCGACATAATTGTCGATCAGTCTTTGCAGGAACAGATTACCCGCTGCCGATGTTACCGCCCCGGCGATTATACACAAAAAGACGCACATGAGCCGGAATTTATACGGCTTCCAGATATAGCCCAGCAGTCTTATAAAAATATCTTTTTCTTTCTTGAGGGTCTTGAAGTCGATCTTGCCGCCCATGCCTCTGCCGCGGGGGCCGGGGCCGTGCATAACGCGAACGTTTTCCTTCACACCCGTTCCAGAAGCATTATCCGGCAATTCTGTTCTCCCCCTTCTGCTGAGAATTATATACCTCGCGGTAGATCTTGCAGTGAGCCATCAGCTCTTCGTGATTGCCGTGGTCAACAAGACGGCCGTTGTCAAGCACCATGATAATGTCGGAATCCATCACGGATGATATACGCTGAGCAATGATAAGTTTTGTCGTTCCGGGTATTTCCTCGGCCATTGCCTTTCGTATAAGGGCGTCAGTCCGTGTATCGACTGCCGACGTGGAATCGTCAAGTATCAGTATTTTGGGTTTTTTCAAAAGTGATCGGGCGATACACAGTCTCTGCTTTTGGCCGCCCGAGAAATTGGCCCCGCCATGTTCCACGGGTGTATCATATCCCGCAGGCAGTTTGCTGATGAATTCTTCCGCTTGTGCAAGACTGCACGCCCTGTCCAGTTCCTCCTGAGTCGCGTCCGCTTTGCCCCACAGCAGATTTGAGCGAATGGTACCGGAGAAAAGGACGTTTTTCTGGAGAACGACCGCAACCTGATCCCTGAGCGATGTGATGTCGTAATCGCGTACGTCAACTCCTCCGACGTACACTGTTCCACCGGTCACGTCATAAAGCCTCGGTATGAGTTGAGCAAGCGACGTCTTTCCGCTCCCCGTACCGCCGATAATGCCGACAGTGCTGCCGGAAGGTATCTCGATATTGATATGTTTGAGGATGTCTCTGCCTTCGAAATATCCGAACGATACGTCCTCAAAACGGATCGATCCGTCTTTAACCTCGGTAACGGCATGTTCATTGTTTGTTAGCGTGCTCTTCTCGGACAGCACCTCAACGACCCGTTCTCCGGAGGCGCGCGCCATCGTAAGCATGACCCAGAGCATGTTCAACATATGCAAAGAAGTCAGACATGAGATCACGTATGAAAACAGACTCATCAGGCTGCCCGGTGTCAACGAACCGAACACTATCATGCGCGCGCCGACGTAACATATTATCAACTGACACGTGAACATACAGAACTGCAAAGCCGGGTGGTTCCAGGACAGGATCTTCTCGCCTAACGTGCTCACTTCTTTGATCGATTCTGTCGTCTCACTGAATTTCTTGTTCTCAAAATCTCCGCGAACGAACGACTTGACGATCCTTATGCCTCGCAGGTTCTCCTGGACGACCGTATTGAGCCTGTCGTAGCGTTCGAACACTCTCCTGAAGATCGGATGTACTTTGCTGGCAAGCAGCATCATAAATACAAGCATTATCGGGAGGGCGGCCACGAACACGATCGAAAGCTTCGGACTGATAAGAAACGCCATAACTATTGAAAGAGCCATGTTCAACGGAGCACGGACCGCCATTCGAGTCAGCATCATGAACGCCATCTGAAGGTTCGTCATGTCTGTAGTCAGGCGTGTGACGAGGCTCGCTGTCGTAAATTTGTCGATATTTGCGAACGAGAAGCTCTGAATGTGTTCATATTGAGCGTTTCGAAGCGATCTTGCAAAGCCGCAGGAGGATATTGCACTCAGACGGACGCTGATCACGCCTAAAAACAGACCCATTGCGATACATAGAAGTATGAGCCCCCCCATTTTCCACATGTACGGAACATTTCCCGCGTCGATACCTTTGTCAACGAACTTTGACATTAAAAGCGGCACGACGATCTCTACAGCGCATTCAAGCGCGACAACGATCGGTGTTAATATTGTTTGGAGCCTAAAATCCTTTGTATAGGCCCATAGTTTTTTCAGCATACTCCTAAAGATTCCTTTCCTCGGCTAAACCTGTGCACGCCGCGTCCGGCGAGTCATTTGTAAGATTTTGCTCTATGCGCTGCAGCACATCGAAAAACACGTCCAGTTCCTCATCGCTGATGCCCTCTATCATTTTTTTCTCAAGCCTTTCGATGTGACCGGCAATCTGATCGCACATATCGATCGCGTCCTGTGTCAAAGAGATCACTTTCTGGCGCGCGTCAAAGGGAGCGCTCTCGCGACGGATCAATCCCCGCGTCTCCATCAGGCCGAGTATTGTGCTGGCTGTTGAGCGAGTTATACTGAACGCATCCTCGATCTCCTTTTGCAGCGCGGAGCGTTTGGCGCCATCTTCGTAGAGATAGCCGATTATCCATCGCTGCATCCGTGTCGTCTTACAAAACTTGCCTTCAACCTGCAGCGGCTTGTGTCTTTTTATGACATTGCCCAGGGAGGCGATAGCCTTGCCGACTCTTCGCGTCTCCGACACCATATCCCATCCCCTCCATGTTTTTATTGATTACTGAAATATTGTACGATTTCGTATTGTACTACTTAGTACAATATATCCTCAGGGATTGAAAAAGTCAAGTTTTCAAAGCTGCGTAAAATTATAAACTTTCCCGAAGCGGCACGTATAATATTGTGCATTACGACTAAAGCACTATTTAATCTCACGCAAATGACATCGGATACGCTCTGTTTCCAGTTTTATTTTGCGATGAGCGCTGTCTGTTTTTGTTTTTGATTTGACACACGCGCCTGCAGGTAATATACTTCAAATCGCGGTCCGGGTACAGGGCTGCGAATTCTGCACGCCTGGTTCGTCAAAACGAACATCCATAAATATGATGGGGTTTTACCAATGGTTGAACTAAATCTCGGACTCGAAATCGCACTCTTTATCGCCACAGGGTTCCTGATCGGAAAACTGAATTTTCTTCCCGAAAAGTTTGACAAAGGCCTATCTCGTCTTGTCATCAATGTGTTGCTCCCCTGCCTCATCGTCCACTCGCTCAACATCGAGTTTGACCCCGAGCAGCTGAAAAAACTGGCCCAGACACTGCTTATCTCTGTCGGCACCCTGGCATTTCTTTTTATAATGGGGCAGGTGTTTTTCTATTTTTGCTCAAAGGACGCCAGCGGCAGAGTCGTCCGATACGGGATGCTCTTTTCGAATTTTACGTTTTTCGGCTTCCCTCTGGTTGAAGCGCTCTACGGCGCGTCCGGACTGTTCTTTTTTACGGTGTTCACGCTGCCGGTGAGGATCATATACTACATATCTCCGATCTTCCTCTTCAAGCCGGAGTCTGACAACGGTGATAACAAGACAAAACCTTTGAGTCTGCGGGGGATATTCACTCCGCCGGTAATCGCGATCTTTGTCGGTCTTGCTTTATATTTCGGAAACGTCAGGCTCCCGGACTTCCTGTCACACGCGCTGAACTCGGCGGCAGGAGCCTGCAGTCCTCTCGGACTGTTTCTGTGCGGTATTGTGCTCTCACGCCTTGAAGTGAAGAGGATCTTACACAGCCCGAAGATACTTCTGCTGCTTTTCGGACGCGCGCTTATCGCTCCGCTGTGCGTGATCCTCATCTCTTTGCTTCTCGGGATCGAGCCGCTGCTAGTAAAGATAGCGGTGATGTACGCATCTCTTCCGGCAAGTTCACTGATGCCGACCTTTGCGCTGAAATATGAAGGTTCATACGAGACGGCCGCTATCGGTTCGGTCGGAGTTTTTACTACGACTGTAATTTGCATCGTAACACTGCCTCTGTGGTCCATGATCCTCGAGCGCGTTTTGATCTGACGCAGATTCTTCTTCTGCGTATGCAGCACAAACGCCCCCGGACGGGCAGGGCCTGCCGGGGCGCGTTCGGAGCATGTTTCACCACATAAAAAGACCGCTGCTCGGCTGATACCGGCAGCGGTGTTTTTTATCGTTACACCAGCTCTAAAACGGCCATCTCGGCAGCATCTCCCCTGCGCGGGCCGATGCGCGTGATGCGTGTATAACCGCCGTTGCGCTCTGCGTAGCGGGGAGCGATCTCGTCGAAAAGTTTCTTGAGAACGTCTTCCTTTGTTACGGTAATGCTGGCCTGGCGACGGGCGGCCAGGGTGTTCTTCTTCCCCAGTGTTACCATTTTCTCGGCTATGCGGCTGACTTCCTTTGCTCTGGTGAACGTCGTTTCAATTTTCCCGCTCTCCAGCAGAAAGGTGGTCATCGCCTTCAGCATTGCCATCCTCTGAGCGGTGGTTCTGCCGAGTTTTCTATTCACAGGCATTGATATTTACCTCCAAAACTGCGTCAATTATCATCGCTCGCGAGGGAAAGACCCATCATCGCAAGCTTGTTTATCACTTCTTCAAGAGACTTTCTACCGAGATTGCGGACTTTCATCATGTCCTCTTCAGTCTTGCTTATCAGGTCCTCAACAGTATTGATGTTGGCCCTCTTCAGGCAGTTGAACGAGCGTACGGACAGATCCAGTTCCTCAATAGTCATCTCCAGATTCTTGTCATTCTGGGTTTCATTTTTCTCTACGACAGTCGATTTGTTCGCTGTCTGTTCGGACAGATCGATAAACAGCGCCAAGTGGTCGTTCAGGATCTTCGCGCTCCATGAAACGGCTTCTCTGGCCGCGATGGTGGCGTTTGTCCATACCTCCAGCGTCAGTTTGTCATAGTCCGTCACATTGCCCACGCGGGTGTTTTCAACCGTGTAATTGACTTTTCTGACGGGCGAATAAATCGAATCAATCGGTATCGTTCCGATCGGAGCGTGCGGCGCCTTGTTTTTTTCCGCGGAGACATAGCCGCGGCCATGGCTCAACGTGAGCTCCATGCTGAGTTTGGCGTCCGGCCCGAGAGTTGCGATGTGCAGATCGGGATTCAGGATCTCGACTTCTCCGTCGGCTTTGATGTCTCCGGCAGTCACATTGCATTCTCCGGACATATCGATATATACCGTCTTAGCCTCCTGGCTATGGAGACGGGCAATAATACTCTTAACGTTCAAAACGATCTGTGTAACGTCCTCTTTAACGCCCGGAATGGTGGAGTACTCATGCAGTACTCCGGCAATTTTGATCGAAGTAACGGCAGTACCGGGCAATGATGAGAGGAGGACACGCCGCAGCGAATTGCCGAGAGTCGTGCCGTATCCTCTTTCAAGAGGCTCTACGACAAACTTACCGTAGGATTCATCTTCACTGGAACTCACGGTCTCTATGCTGGGCTTCTGAATTTCTATCACTTGATTACCCTCCTTATCGTGTCCTCGCGGCGTACAGCCGCGACGGCGAATTTTCAGCATACCAAACAGGAGAGGGTTTAAGTCCGGTCGCAGCGCGCCGGACTCAGTGCTTATTTCGAGTAATACTCAACAATAAGCTGCTCATCGATAGGCAGGTCGATATCGTCTCTCTCCGGACGAGCAACTACTTTCGCGCTGAAATTCGCTGCGTCAAGCTCAAGCCACTTCGGAGGAACACGTGAAGCGTTTGCCTCGATCGAAGCTTTGAACTTGCTGAGACTCTGAGACTTTCCGTTGAGCGCCACGACGTCACCGGGTTTGACCAGATATGACGGCACGTTAACCTTTCTTCCGTTTACGGTAAAGTGCGCGTGAAGCACAAGCTGGCGGGCTTCCGGTCTGCTCATTGCGAATCCGAGCCTGTATACGACATTGTCGAGTCTCGTTTCGAGGATTGACAGGAGGTTTTCACCGCTTTTTCCCTTTCGGGCTGCAGCCATCTCATAATACTTTTCAAACTGGCTTTCCAGAACACCGTAGTAACGGCGGACCTTTTGCTTTTCACGAAGCTGAAGTCCGTACTCGGACGTCTTGCTTCTGCCCTGGCCGTGCATTCCCGGAGGGGTGGGACGCCGGTCAACGGGACATTTCTCCAGATAACACTTATCGCCTTTCAGAAAGAGTTTTTGCTTCTCTCTGCGGCACAAACGGCACACAGCACCCGTATATCTTGCCATATTATAATACCTCCAATATTACACGCGTCTTCTTTTGGGCGGACGGCAGCCGTTGTGCGGAATCGGCGTAACGTCTTTGATCATCGTGACCTCGAGCCCCGCGGACTGAAGGGCACGAATTGCGGCCTCCCTGCCGGAACCCGGACCTTTGACATAGACCTCGACCGACTTCAGACCGTGTTCCATTGCGGCCTTGGCAGCCGTTTCGGAAGCCATCTGCGCGGCGTAGGGCGTGGACTTTCTGGAGCCGCGGAACCCGAGGCCTCCCGAAGATGCCCAGGACAGAGCATTTCCCTGCGTGTCAGTGATGGTGACCATGGTATTGTTAAATGAAGAACGGATGTGAGCCGCACCTTTTTCAATATTTTTACGTTCGCGACGTTTCTTAACTACTTTTTTCCCTTTGGCTGGTGTCGCCATTATTTTCCCTCCTTACTTCTTCTTGTTGGCGATGGTACGCTTCGGACCCTTGCGTGTGCGCGCGTTCGTCTTGGTGCGCTGTCCGCGAACAGGCAGGCCCTTTCTGTGGCGCAGGCCGCGATAGCTTCCGATCTCGGTCAGGCGCTTGATATTCATCGCCACGTCTCGGCGGAGATCGCCTTCTACCGTGTACGACTTGTCAATATATTCTCGAAGCATGGAGGTTTCATCTTCCGTGAGATCTTTCACCCTCTTGTTTGGGTCGATACCTGTCTCACGGGTGATCGTCTTGGCTCTGGTCCTGCCTATACCGTAAATATAGGTAAGTCCGATCTCTACGCGCTTATTGTTCGGCAGGTCTACACCGGAAATTCTTGGCATGCTTTTTCCCTCCTAACCTTGTCTCTGCTTGTGCTTGGGATTCTCGCAAATGACCATAACGCGGCCTTTTCGCTTGATCACTTTGCATTTTTCGCATATGGGCTTGACAGACGGCCTTACTTTCATTTATGACCATTCCTTTCGCTTTCAAGTCGCAGACTGTACTCCCCGAATGCTTGTCGGGGGCGGGCGGTAACCCGGATTATTACTTTGTCCTCCAGGTTATCCTGCCCCGGGTGAGATCATACGGTGACATCTGCACGGTCACTTTGTCTCCCGGCAGGATCCTGATGAAATTCATTCTGAGTTTTCCGGAAATGTGTGCCAGAATCTTATGGTTATTCCCGATGTCAACTGTAAACATGGCATTGGGCAGAGACTCAGTCACAATACCTTCAAGTTCTATTACGTCGTCTTTTGCCAAAGTCTAGTAACCTCCTCCGATTCTGACCCCGAGGCGCCGGCTCTTAATACAGCCAGCTCCTTCCGTAACTGTTTGTTGCTGACCGCGCACCCGCTGCGAATCGCTTCGCTCGTTTTAACGCCGGTGTTCACGATCACTGTGTGTTTACTCTTTTTTTTCTTTGGCTGTTCGATCTTTCGGCGCTTGCCATCGGCAAGATAAAGATAACCGTCACGTTCCATTACCACAAAAAAGAGTCGTCCTTTTTCCTTTCCGGACGTGGACCGTACCACGTCGCCCTGAGATGCCGCCCCGTACATGCCCGGTGCTCCTTTATACGACGGTGAGGATCTCTGGTTCACCGTCTCGGATGAGGATGGTGTTCTCATAGTGGGCGGAAAGTGAACCGTCTTCCGTTACAACGGTCCATCCGTCGTCCAGTCTGATCACCCCGGGCCGTCCCGCGTTGACCATAGGCTCCACGGCGAGGGTCATTCCCGCATAGAGTCTGGGGCGCGGCGCGCCTCTGGGCAAAACAAAGTTCGGCACTTCAGGTTCCTCGTGAAGTTTGGCTCCGACGCCGTGCCCCGTATATGCGGTCACGACGCTGTAACCGTTTGCCTTGACGCACTCTTCGATAGCCCGGGAGATATCCGGAACTCTGAAGCCCGCGCGGGCAAATTTCATACCTTCCCAGAAGCTCCGCTCGGTTACTTCGATCAACCTTGCTGCCTCTTCGCTTATATTCCCGGCAGGGAAGGTTCTGGCACTGTCTCCGGTGAAGCCTCCGACAGAGGCTCCTATGTCGATGCTCACGATATCTCCGTCCATAATGCGCCGCGAATCGGGAATACCGTGAATAACTACCTCGTTGATCGATATGCAGGCGTTTGCCGGAAATCCGTTATAGTTCAGGAATGTCGGTGTCGCTCCCATGGAGCGGATATAGTCCCCGATGGCTCTGTCAATTTCACGGGTTGTCACGCCGGGCCTTACCATTTCCCCCGCATACGCGAGGGCAGCCGCGGTAATTTTACAGGCCAGGCGCATTGCCTGGATCTCGCTTTCTGACTTAATAGGTATCATAATATCATAGTTTAATTCCCAGGGCGTCGCCTATCGCTTTGGTAACCTCGGCAATCGGGGCGTTTGCCTGGATCTGGCGGAGCAACCCCCTCTGGGAATAGAAAGCCTTCAGCGGTTTCGTCTTTTCGTGATATGCTTCCATACGCACTTTTACTGTTTCTGGCAGATCATCCGAGCGCTGCGCAAGGATATGGCCGCACAACTCGCAATGGTGTCCCATCTTGGACGGATTGTCTCTCAGGTGGTAAACGGCCCCGCAGTTCGGGCAAACCCGCCTGCCGGTCATGCGCTCAAGTATCTCATCGTCAGATATTTCCAGAGATATGACTGCATCCAGAAGGATACCGTCCGCCTCCAGAGAGACAGCCTGTGCGACTGTCCTGGGGACCCCGTCGAGTATAAAACCGTTCTTGCAATCGGACTTTGCAAGTCTTTCATTGAGAATGCCGATTATGATCAAGTCGGGCACCAGTAATCCGCTCTCCACGAAGGTCTTTGCCTCAAGTCCGACTTCGGTTCCTTCCGAAATAGCTTCCCGGAGGATCCTGCCTGTCGCAATTGTGGGAATTCCAAGCTTCTCAGAAACGATTGCAGATTGGGTACCCTTCCCCGCGCCCGGTAATCCAAGGAAGGTCAGTTTCATTTGTACTGCTTCTCCTATTCAAGGAAACCTTTATAGTGGCGCATCAGCATCTGATTCTCAAGCTGCTTGACAGTCTCAAGCGCAACGCCGACAACTATGATCAGCGATGTTCCTCCGATAGCCAGGTTGCTCGTGTTGACAAGCTTGCCTGCCAGTATCGGCATTATTGCGACGATACCGAGATATATTGCGCCAAACATGGTAACCTTGTTCAGAACTTTCTTTATGAAATCCGACGTCGGCCTTCCGGGGCGGAACCCGGGGATAAATCCACCGTTCTTGCGCAGATTATTGGCGACCTCGATCGGATTGAACTGGATAGATGCGTAGAAGTAACTGAATCCGATAATTAAAAGGAAATATATAATTATATACAGTATAGACTTTGTGTCGATCGCCTTCAGGAAACCATGCCAGAACGTACCCTCGGCGGGAGCCGGGAAAAACGCAGCCGCGGTTGCGGGAAGAGATGCGATCGATTGAGCGAATATGACAGGCATGACGCCGGACATATTGAGCTTCATTGGCAGATGCGTGCTCTGACCTCCGTACATTTTCCGGCCGACGACCCGCTTTGCGTACGATACGGGCAGACGGCGCTCGGAGTCGGAGATAAAGACAATGAACACGATTATCGCCAGAATGCCGATTATAATGAGCGCGGTACCCCACGGGCTGAAAACGGTGGCTGTCTCCGGCAGGTCTGACAAAAAGTAGTTTCTGGTGTTTGTATAAAGACTCGAGATCGTGTTCGGCAGGCGCGAGACAATACTCGCAAGCAGAATGATCGAAATACCGTTTCCTATGCCGAACTCGTTGATCTGCTCCCCGAGCCACATGATGAACGTGCTCCCTGCCGCAAACGTGAGTATGATGACGAGAGCAGGCCACACGCCGGTCTCCGAGAGAAGATTATTCCTGCTGATGAGCATATAATAAGCCCAGCCCATCAGAAGTCCGAGTCCGATGGTCGTGTACCGCGTAATTCTCTCCATCTTCTTCTTGCCGACTTCTCCCTCCTCTTTCTGCATCCGCTCCAGAGCCGGAATGGCTACAGTCAGCAGCTGGATGATGATAGAGGAGTTGATATATGGCTGAATGGACAGCGCAAAGATCGTCGCGCTTGCGAAAGCGCCGCCCGACATGGCGTTATATAGCCCGAGAACCGTGTTTTCAAGCGAAGAAAAGTATGAGCTCAGCATTGCCGCGTCGATGCCGGGCACCGGTACGGCGTTTCCAATTCTATAGATCAGAATAATAAGACCCGTAAAGATTATCTTCTTGCGCAGATCGGGAAGCTTCCAGGCGTTTCTGATCGTCTTGAGCAACTATACCACCTCGGCCTTCCCGCCGGCTGCCTCGATCTTCTCCGCGGCAGATTTCGAAAAAGCCGAAGCCTTAACGGTCAGCTTCTTTGTCAGCTCGCCGGCGCCGAGTATCTTAACGCCGTATGTGCACTTTGAAAGGATGCCCTTTTCAAGAAGAAGCTGAGCTGTGACTGTCTGTCCGTCGTCAAAAACATCGAGTTTTGACACGTTGACCGCTTCAAGAGGCTTTGCGAAGATATTGTTGAAGCCCCGCTTCGGGACGCGCCGGGCAAGAGGCATCTGGCCGCCTTCAAACCCTATACGGGTACCGCCGCCGCTGCGGGCTTTTTGTCCCTTGTGCCCGCGGCCTGCGGTCTTGCCGTTTCCGGAGCCGTGCCCTCTGCCTTTGCGTTTTCCGACATGAGTGGAACCGGGAGCGGGGGAAAGATCTGTAAGATTCATATCCGTACCTCCTACTGTGCCTCTTTGACTTCGATAAGATAGCTGATCCTTGCTATCTTGCCGCGGGTCTGAGGATTGTCGGGCTGCACAGTCACGTCATTTATCTTTTTCAGCCCTAGTGAGTTGGCAGTTGCAATATGGTTATCAAGCCTGCCGTTCAAGCTCTTAACGAGCTTTATAATAAGCTCTGGCATTTTCAGCCCTCCTATGCCTGTATCTCTGAGGGGCTTTTACCCCGTATGCGGGAGATCTCTTCCGGCCCCCGAAGCGACTTGAGTCCGACCATCGTCGCTGTTACGACGTTCTGATGGTTGTTGGAACGCAGACACTTGGCGCGAATATCGGAGATACCGGCAGCTTCGCAGACTGCGCGCACGGCGCCCCCGGCTATGACGCCGGTTCCCGGTGCCGCAGGTTTTAAAAGTACACGGCCGGCGCCGAATTCACCGATGACCTCGTGAGGGATCGTTGAACCGGCCAGCGTGATCTTGCACATGTTTTTCTTGGCGTCCGCTATACCCTTCAGAATTGCTTCACTGACCTCGGAAGCTTTGCCAAGCCCGAATCCCACGGTGCCGTGGCCGTCTCCGACTACGACGAGAGCGGCAAATTTGAATATACGTCCGCCCTTTACCGTCTTAGCGACACGGTTGAGGGAGACTACTTTCTCAATATACTCCGATTGGGCTTCCTGTTGGTAATTTCTCCTGTTGCTGTAAGCCATTTTTCGCTAGTCCTCCCGTCTCAAAATTGCAGTCCGCTTTCGCGGGCGGCCTCAGCAAGAGCCTTTACTCGTCCGTGATAGAGGTATCCGCCGCGGTCAAAGACCACGTTTTTTATACCTTTTTCAATTGCTCTTTCGGCGATCGTCGTACCAATCTTTTTGGCAGCCTCGATGTTGCCGCCGGAACCTGCGAAGTTTTTCTCAACGGAAGAAGCTGAGCAAAGTGTTACACTGTTAGTATCATCGATGATCTGGGCGTAAATGTGGTTGTCGCTGCGAAACACGCTCAGACGGGGTCTTTCCGGCGTGCCTGATACGACGGCACGAATTCTTTTATGGCGCCTGATGCGCTTCGCTTTGACGTCTGGCCTCTTTATCATTCAGCACACCTCCCTATTTCTTGGCTCCGGTCTTGCCTTCCTTATGGCGCACGACCTCACCCTGGTATTTGATTCCCTTGCCGTTGTACGGCTCAACCGGCCTGATAGCTCTGATATTAGCGGCAAACTGACCGACCTTTTGTTTGTCGATCCCGTTTATACGGACTCTGTTTGCCGCAGGGACCTCGATCTCTATCCCATCGACCTCTTTGACGGTTATCTGGTGAGAAAAGCCCAGATTCATTATCAGCAGGTTGTCCTGCTTTTGGGCTCTGTAACCGACGCCGCTGATCTCAAGAGTCTTGCTGAAACCGGTTGTAACACCCGTTACCATATTATTGAGCAGATTGCGGGTCAATCCGTGGAGTGCGCAATGCTCTTTCTCGTCGGACGGCCGTGACACGTGCAGGACGCCGTCAGAGAGCTCAATCTTCATATCGGGGTGCAGTTTCTGTGTTAAGGAGCCTTTCGGGCCTTTAACCGTTACCAGGTTACCCGCCCCTATTGTAACGTCAACGCCGGCGGGCACCGTTATCGGCATTCTACCAATTCTAGACATCAAAGACCCTCCTTACCACACAAACGCGAGCACTTCGCCGCCGACATGGGCCGCTCTGGCCTTCTTGTCGGTCATGATGCCGCGCGATGTGGATACGATGGCTATACCCAGCCCTTTAAGGACTTTGGGGATCTCGCCTGCTCCGGCATAGACTCGCAGACCGGGCTTTGATACTCTGCGCAGACCCGTTATCGCTCTCTCTTTGCCGCCGATATACTTCAGCGCTATGCGAATGATGCCCTGAGTGTCGCCGTCTATGATCTGATAGTTCTTAATGTAGCCCTCTTCCAGAAGTATCTGAGCGATGGCTTTTTTCATATTTGAAGCCGGGATGTCAACCGAGTCGTGATGCGCTGAGTTCGCATTGCGGATACGGGTGAGCATATCGGCTATGGGATCGGTTATATGCATTGCTTTTCCTCCTTACAGTTTACAGACCAGGTCTGTTCTCGCACCGGGTATCAGGCAGGATTTCGCCTGACCTGCGGTGCTGACGGTATTTACCAGCTCGCTTTGCGTACGCCGGGTATCTGGCCCTTGTAAGCGAGTTCCCTGAAGCAGATACGGCAAATACCGTAATCGCGCAGGTAAGCGTGCGGCCTTCCGCAGATATTGCAGCGGTTATAGCGGCGTGAGGAGAATTTCGGCTCGCGCTTCTGCTTCAAAATCATAGCTTTCTTTGCCATATTGATTCCTCCTCTTATGACCTTACGAACGGAGCGCCGATGAGCTGCAGGAGCTCTCTGGCCTCTTCATCCGTTTTAGCTGTCGTGCAGATCACTATATTCATACCGCGGATCTTGTCGATCTTGTCGTAATCGATCTCCGGGAATATAAGCTGCTCCCTGACCCCGACGGCATAGTTGCCTCTGCCGTCAAACGCGTCCGGGCTGATGCCGCGGAAGTCACGCACGCGCGGCAGTGCCACGTTAAAAAACCTGTCGATGAACTCCCACATACGATCCTGGCGGAGTGTGACCTTTGCGCCAACGGGCATGCCTTCCCTGACCTTAAAGTTCGCGACCGATTTTTTCGCACGTGTGACTACCGGAGACTGGCCGGTAATTGTCTTAATGTCGTTCACGATGGCTTCCATCATTTTCGCGTTATCTTTTGCTTCTCCGCAGCCTACGTTTACAACGACTTTTTCAATGCGAGGAATCTGCATCGGGCTCTTGTAGCCGAACTTCTTCATAAGGGCGGGCGCGACTTCCTCGAGATATTTGGTTTTCAGCCTTGTCATATCCTGTTTTCTCCCTCCCTCAGCTCTGTGCTCCGCACTTTTTGCAGACGCGGACTTTTTCTCCGCCCTCAACAAATGTCCATGCGGTGCGGGTGGGCTTATCACATTTCGGGCATATGCGCATCACTTTGCATACGCGCAGTGCCGCGGGTTTCTCAATAATTCCTCCCGGATCGCCCTGTCTGCGGGGTCTGGTGTGGCGCTTTACGATGTTAACGCCCTCAACCAGTACCGTACCGTCTTTAAAGGAGGTGGACAGCACCTTTCCTCTTTTGTTTTTTTCGGCGCCGGAAATGACGACGACGGTATCGTCCTTTTTAATGCCTAAACTATTCATGCTCTACCTCCCTCAAATGACCTCGGGAGCGAGCGAGAGGATCTTCATATAATCCTTCTCCCTTAACTCCCTGGCTACGGGACCAAAGATGCGGGTACCGCGGGGGTTCCGGTCTTCTTTTATTATGACAGCCGCGTTGTCGTCAAAACGCACGTAAGTGCCGTCCGATCTGCGAATGCCTTTTGCGGAACGGACTATTACCGCTTTGACGATCTCGCCTTTTTTTACGGTTCCGCCGGGGTTTGCCTTGCGTACGGAAGCAACGACGACGTCGCCGATGTTGCCGAACTTACGCTTTGAGCCGCCCAGAACGCGAATCGTCTTAAGCTCCTTGGCGCCGGTGTTGTCGGCTACCCGGAGATACGTTTCCTGTTGAATCATGTCGTCGCCTCCTATTCAGCCTTGCGGACGATCTCGACAACACGCCACCTCTTGTCTTTCGACAGAGGGCGGGTCTCCATGACCCTGATTGTGTCGCCGACATGGCAAGCGTTGTTCTCATCGTGAGCCTTCAACTTATAGGTCCGCTTCACTATTTTTTTGTAAAGGGGGTGCGCGACACGATCTTCTATCGCAACGACGACGGTCTTGTCCATCTTATCCGATACGACTGTCCCGACCCTCGTTTTGCGGAAATTTCTATTGACCTCGTTCATAACGCTATGTCTCCTTTACTGCCTTATGCGTCGCGCTGCTCGTTCTCGCGGATGATCGTCTTGACTCTTGCAATGTCTCTTCTGACACTCTGTATCTTGAGAGGATTATCGAGCTGATTTACTGCATGCTGCATACGGAGCGTAAATAAGTTTTCCTTCAATTCGCCGAGATGCTTGTGGAGTTCCTCAAGCGACATCTGCCTGATTTCTTTTACCTTCATCTCATACACCACCTGTCTGTGGTTCCGCCTCGGCCCTGGTGACGATCTTCGTCTTCATGGGCAGCTTGTGGCTGGCGAGGCGGAGTGCTTCCTTTGCGACTTCTTCCGGGACTCCGGCTATCTCAAACATAACGCGCCCGGGTTTAACGACTGCGACCCAGTATTCCGGCGAGCCCTTACCTGAGCCCATGCGCGTCTCTGCGGGCTTCTGTGTTACGGGTTTATCGGGAAATATTTTGATCCACACCTGGCCGCCGCGCTTCGTGTAGCGTGAAATGGCAATACGTGCGGCTTCGATCTGATTGCTTTTTACCCATGAGGGCTCGACTGCTGCCAGTCCGTATTCACCATAGGTCACCTTATTTCCGCGAAGTGCTTTTCCGGTCAAGCGGCCTCTGTGCACTCTGCGGTATTTTGTTCTTTTAGGCATCAGCATCAGTTGTCGCCTCCCTCTTTCGGTACTGCGGGCGCTTCAGGGCGAGGTGCCTGAGCGGCGCTGTTCTGGCGGCCTGCAAAACCACCCTGGCCCTGCGGCCTTGAGTTGTATCCTCCCTGACCCTGGGGCCTCTGGCCGAAGCCGCCCTGTCCCTGAGGTCTGGGGTTGCTGCCGCTCTGGGGTCTCTGGGCAAAACCGCCCTGGCCCTGCGGCCTTGAGCTGTATCCTCCCTGGCCCTGGGGTCTGGGGGCGTAGCCGCCCTGCCCCTGCGGTCTGGAGTTGTATCCGCCCTGACCCTGAGGTCTTCTGTTGTAGCCGCCCCGGTCGGAGGGTCTGCGATCGCGTCTTTCACGGCGGTCGCGGCGCTGCGCTGTGTCGAGCTGCTTGTTTTCACGGAGGGTCGAACTGAGAATCTCGCCTTTGTATACCCAGACCTTGACGCCGATCCGGCCGTAAGTCGTGGCAGCTTCCGCGAAGCCGTAATCTATATCGGCGCGGAGCGTCTGCAGAGGGATCGTACCCTCGTGGTAATGCTCGCTGCGTGCGATCTCCGCTCCGCCGAGCCTTCCCGACACGGCGACCTTGATCCCTCGCGCGCCGAGTCTTGTAGCCCTCTGGATAGCCTGCTTCATCGCACGGCGGAAAGAGATCCTCTTTTCCAGCTGCTGAGCAATGTTTTCCGCGATGAGCTGCGCGGTCAGGTCGGGCGAGCGGACTTCAACTATATTCAACGCTACGGGTTTCCCGAGCATTTTCTCGAGTTGAAGGCGCAGACGCTCTATCTCCGTCCCGCCTTTGCCGATTACGACGCCGGGCCTGGCGCAATGCAGATAGATACGCACTTTCGCGCTGTCGCGTTCGATCTCTATTCTCGGGATCCCGGCGGAATAGAGTGTGCTTTTGAGAAACTTTCTGATCTTATAGTCCGAAGCCAGTAATTCGCCGACATCTTCGTTCTTAGCGTACCAGCGGGAATCCCAGTCTTTTATCACGCCTACGCGAAGGCCGTGAGGATTAACTTTCTGTCCCATATGCGCCCTCCTGCTCCTTGTCCTTTACTACGATGGTGATGTGCGAGGTCCTCTTGTTGATCCGGTAACCTCTGCCCTTGGCGCGCGGCTGATACCTCTTGATGATCGTGCCGCCGTCGGCGTAGATCTCGGAGATATACAGGTTGTCGGGATCCATTCCGAAATTGTTTTCAGCGTTCGCTATCGCGGACTTCAGGACCTTGCGAATCACTTCGGCGGCCGCCTTGGGGGTCGCTGAGAGAATTGCTAAGGCTTTTTTGGTATCTTCTCCCCGGACGATGTCACATACAAGGCGCACCTTCCTCGGGGACATTCTCACATACTGAGCACTCGCTCTGCTTTCCATGCTCTGCCTCCTCACTTCGTATTGGAGGTCTTGCCGCCTGAGTGACCTCTGTAAGTTCTGGTTGGCACGAACTCGCCAAGCTTATGACCTACCATGTCCTCTGTCACGTATACAGGAACGTGCTTGCGTCCGTCGTGGACCGCGAATGTGTGCCCGACAAAAGTAGGAAAGATCGTGGAGGCTCGTGACCAGGTACGCAGAACTTTCTTTTCGCCTGTCTTGTTCATTTCATCGACGCGCTTAAGCAGCTCGGGTGCCGCGAAAGGACCTTTTTTTATACTCCTGCTCATGTTTCAAGCCTCCTTATTTCGCGTTGCGGCGTTTTACGATGAATTTATCGTTGATGTTCTTGGTTTTTCTCGTCTTATATCCGAGCGCGGGCTTGCCCCATGGAGTAACCGGGCCGGGACGCCCTACCGGGCTCTTGCCCTCTCCGCCGCCGTGCGGGTGATCCACCGGGTTCATGACGGAGCCGCGGACTGTCGGGCGGATGCCCATGTGTCGCTTGCGCCCGGCTTTTCCTATCTGGATGTTCTCATGGTCGATGTTTCCGATCTGGCCGATCGTTGCCAGGCAGTTGATGCGCACATATCTCACCTCGCCGGAGGGGAGGCGGATCTGGGCTGTGGAACCCTCCTTAGCCATCAGCTGCGCCGAGTTGCCGGCGCTTCTGACAAGCTGACCGCCTTTTCCGGGATAGAGCTCGATATTGTGTATGATCGTTCCCACCGGGATATCGCTGATCGGCAGACAGTTGCCGGGCTTGATATCGGCTTTGGGGGATGACAGCACCTGCATTCCGGGGGTAAGTCCCACCGGCGCGAGGATGTAGCGGCGTTCACCGTCCGGATATTCGACCAGCGCGATGAAAGCGCTGCGGTTGGGATCGTATTCTATACGCAGGACAGTTCCGGGCACATCAAACTTATCGCGCTTGAAATCGATAATGCGATAAATCTTTTTGCCGCCGCCGCCGTGATGTCGGACCGTGATGCGCCCGTATGAATTGCGCCCGGCGTTTTTGTGCAGCGTCTGAGTCAGTCTGCGCTCGGGTCCGGCCTTTTTGTCGACACCTTCGAAGGCTGAAACAGTCATGTGCCTCCTCGACGGCGTTGTCGGTTTGTAGCTTTTAATGGCCATGTGTTTTCAACCTCCTTATACCATGCCCTCAAAGAAATCCAGCCCCTTAGAGTCGGGCGAAAGAGTGACCATCGCCTTTTTTCTTTTAGGTCTGCGGCCTTCAGGGTAACGTCCGGTCTGTTTTACTTTCCCTTTGATGTTCATTGTCGTAATTTTATCGACTTTGACCTTAAAGATCTCTTCTATGGCCTTTTTGATCTCGGGCTTCGTCGAGCCGGGCATGACTTCAAAAACGTATTTCTTGTTTTCGATATCCGCCATTGAGCGCTCGGTGATCACAGGCCGGCGGATGATATCGTATGAAGATTTCATGCGAACACCTCCTCTATCGCGGTCAGGGCGGCTTTGTCAACGATCAGGCTGTCACTGTTGAGAATGTCATACGTGTTGATGATCGTTGAGATGGTGGTTGTGACGCCCGGGATATTGCGCGCGCTCTTAATAACGTTTGTGCGGATCTCCGGCATCACAACGAGCGACTTCCTGCCGGCCCCGAGCTTCTCGATAAAGCCGACAAACGACTTTGTTTTGATCTCGTCCATATTCAGAACATCGATCACGAAGATCCTGCCTTCCGCCGCCTTTGCGGAGAGTGCGCTGCGAATGGCGAGGCGTTTTTGCTTTTTATTCATGCTGTAGCTGTAATCTCTGGGCTTCGGTGCGAATGCGACACCGCCGTGCGTATAGTGCGGCCCTCTGGATGAGCCCTGGCGGGCACGGCCCGTACCCTTCTGGCGATAAGGTTTGATACCGCCGCCGCTGACCTCTGCTCTTGTCAGCGCGCTCTGAGTACCCTGATGGTGATTCGCTAGATAGTTTTTGACCGCTTCATGCATGACGCTCTTGTTGGGTTCTATACCGAAAACGGCTTCAGAGAGCTCGATTTCGCCAACCTGCACGCCTGCCATATTATATACAGTTGCTTTGGGCATCTAAATCTCTCCTTTCTCAGCCGCGGGCCGACTTCTTCTGCAGGTTAACGCGCGTGGGTGCGGATGAAGCCTTCTTCTCTTTGGCGACCTTAACTGAATTCTTGACATAAACGATCCCGCCCTTGGGGCCCGGTATCGCGCCCCGCACGACGAGCATATTAAATTCGCTGTCAACTTTTACGACGTCGAGATTCTGCACCGTGACCTGTTCAACGCCCATCTGACCGGCGCCTATCTTGCCCTTGAATATCCTTGACGGGTCTGTGCCGGATCCCATCGAGCCTGCGTGGCGGTGGACCGGGCCGCCGCCGTGGGAAGTGGGGGTGCGGTGCGCACCGTGGCGCTTTATAACGCCCGCGTAGCCCTTACCTTTGCTGATCCCTGTCACATCGACCCTGTCGCCGACGGCGAACACGTCCGACGTGATAGTGTCACCCACGTTCAGATCGTCGGCATTCTCAAGCCTGAATTCTTTGAGATGCTTTTTCATGGGAACCTGGGCCTTTTTTAAATGGCCGATCTCGGGCTTGGTGAGTTTTCTTTCTTTGACGTCCTCAAAGCCGAGCTGGACCGAGCTGTAAGAATCCTTTTCGGGCGTCTTTTTCTGGACGACAACGCAGGGGCCGGCTTCGATGACCGTAACGGGAACGACTTTTCCGCTCTCGTCAAATATCTGTGTCATGCCGACTTTTCTGCCGATTATCGCTTTTTTCATTTGCTTTCCTCCTTGTCGGTTATTGGTTGGCGGCAGCCAACTTGACCTTTCCGCTGCTGCGGACCGGCGGGGATACTATTAAAGTTTTATCTCAATCTCAACGCCGGCGGGAAGATTCAGCGACATGAGGGCCTCTGTAGTCTTCTGGTTCGGCCTGAGGATATCGATCAGCCTTTTGTGTGTGCGGCGCTCAAACTGCTCGCGGCTGTCCTTGTATTTGTGGACCGCACGAAGTATTGTTACGATCTCGGTTTTTGTCGGCAGGGGGATCGGTCCGCTTACAAGAGCGCCGGTGCGCTTAGCGGTTTCAACGATCTTCTCAGCGCTCTGATCAATAAGCTGATGATCATACGCCTTGAGCTTGATTCGGATCATCTCTTTATTGGGTGCCATTTTTCTTTTCCTCCATTTCGTACGTCTGCGGCGCACGGGGAATCATACTTTATTCTACCACGAAGCCGTGTGTATCTAACCTTGCAGAACAAAAAACCGACTTTTAGGCCGGTGATGATTCCACAGCCGCCCGATTAACGGACATACTCCCCGAAAGTTACCGGCTTAAGCCGCAATCTCCCGGTTCATCGCACCGTTCGGGTCATTCGGGCCCCGAACTGCCCTATGCGATTAGGCTCGAAATGCATGCTTTTTGACGCCTGCATTTGAGCGCTCCGACAGTATATCAAAGGCTCCCTCAGTTTGTCAAGAGGGAGCCTGATGATTATTTAAATATATTCCGCGAGTGCGATCACAGCCGGACGGCAGCTATATGAGATCAAGTGTTGTCTTTTTTGTCCTGTCCGCAGGCTTC
>JAAYAR010000042.1 GCA_012719235.1 Clostridiales bacterium | reverse complement strand
GAGCGCAAACCCGGGATTCAAAACGCGCGCCCCGCGGCTTGCCGCGGGGCGGTCAGTGACTGTGGACGTATTACTCTGCTTTTTTGACAGCAGGCTTTGCCTACGCTGTCATCGCCGTTTCGGTAAACAGCGCCTCGTTTTTCGCAAATGCCTTCTTCCTTATCACAAAATACATTGTGACGTTCGCGACCGCCGTTACGGCCCATGAGATCGGGTAACACAAGTACAAAACGAGGAGCGTCGGGTACGCCGCAAACGCCGTGTATACCCACACTATGCGCACGGCGCACGCTCCGAGCAGCGACGTAACGGTCGGTAGAACACCGTAACCGTGCCCCCTTACGGTGCCCGCCGCCATGTTCTGCAGCCCGTTTGCGAAAAACAGGCTCTGCGCCACAAGGATCCTTACGGAGCCCGCTTCTATTGCCGTTGCGTCTGTCGTATATATGCCGAGCAGCTGCCGCCTGAAGATGATGCAAAGACCCGACAGCACAAAGCTTATCGCGAGTACGATCCCGGCGCAATCCCGGAAAGCCTGCTTCGTGCGCTCATACTGCCGCGCGCCCATATTCTGGCTCACCGAGGCGATAGCTGCCTGCCCGACGGAATCCTGGGCGCAGAAGATGAAGCTCTCGATATTCATCGCGGCCGAGGCCCCCGCCATCACGCTCGCGCCGAAGGAATTCAGCGCGGCCTGCACGACGAGGTTGGATACCGAAAACAGCGAGCCCTGTATGCCGGCAGGCACCCCGATCTTCAAAAGAAGTCTGCACTGCAGGCCGGAAAAGCGAATACGGCGCAGATCGAGCCTGTAATCGGCGTCCGTCCTGACAAGGCATCTCAGCGTCAGAAAACAGGACAAAACCATTGACAGCACCGTGGCGAACGCGACGCCCGCGACGTCGAGGCGGCAGACTATCACAAAAAACAGGTTGAGTCCGACGTGCAGCAGGCCGCCTATCACGAGGTACAGGAGAGGCCTCCTGGTATCTCCCACGGCTCATAAAACGGCGCTTGAAAAATTATACAGCGTTATAACGGGCAGCCCGCTGAAATATATCCTCAGGTATATCGACGCGAGCGATACCACCTCTTCGGGCGTGCCGAGAAGCCTCAGCAGCGGTTTTGAGGCGACGATGCCGATGAGCCCGACCGCGACGCCGCCCACGAGAGCGATTATCATGCTCGTCTGAACGGTCTCGCTCAGGGATTTGGTGTCTTTTGCGCCGAAATATCTGGCCACCAGCACGCTGACGCCGACCCCCACACCCATGAGCACGTTGACTATGAACATCGTGAGCATGCCGTTTGAGCCGACGGCGGCAAGAGAGTTCTGTCCCGAGAAGCGGCCGACGACGATCAGATCCACCGCGTTGAACGTCAGCTGCAGCTCCCCGGAAAGGATCAGGGGCAGGGAAAATCGCAGCAGTTTTGTCAAAAGCCTGCCGCGGCTCATATCTATTTCGTGCGATTTCTTCATATTGTCCGACTTCACTCCCGCTGCGGTCCGTTATGTAGCTTCATGTAGAATATCCCCGCCGGCAAGGATAGTCAAGCGACAATATTTCATCCCCGGGGCAGGCGGCCCGGTCTTCTTTCCGGCCCGCCGCCCGATGACCGTTCAGCCGTCCGTGAACGTGATATCTATGCTGCCGTTCGAGGTCCTCACAACGAGCCTCTTTTCCCCGTCGGTGCCGTTGGGCAGGTTGTTAGAGGCGTTGCTCGTCCCGCTGATTATGGCGTAATCCGACATTCTGCCCCGGATACTGCCGCTGACGCGGCTGTTGCTCGTCGAGAGCTCTATCTCGCTGCCGTCAATGTTCTCCACTTTGATATCCCCGTTGGAGCTGTCTATCAGCAGCCGTTCGGACGCTGCGGTGTCGACTGCGGTGACGGAGCCGTTGGAGCTTTCAAGCCGTATATCCTCCGCGCCGACGTTCTCCGCGCCGACTCTCCCGTTTGAGGTGACGGCGAAAATATTCCCCGCCGCAGTGACGGCCTCCAGAGTTATCGATCCGTTCGACGTGGTCAGATAGATATTGCCGCCCGCTGTGAGATCCTCCGCTCTGATCCTCCCGTTCGAGCTCGTCAGCCTGAGCGAGCCGCTCAGTTCGATCGCGCCGTATGATATGCTCCCGTTGGAGGTGTCCGCGGTGATATCCTCAAGCATGCCGGAGGGCACGTATACGGTCAGGTCGTCGTCCCCTACATTGAGGTCGAACAGACTTATGCCAAAGGGCCAGCGCTTCTTCTCCACCCGGATGATCTCAAGGAGCCCGTCGTCAGACAAAGAGATGTCGTAGTAGTCGTCTTTTGCTTCATAACAGCAGGCTTTGATATTCCTGTCGTCCGCCGGCAGCAGCTTCAGTGCCCTGTTGCTGTCTTTTACCCTGATGTCCCGCACGAGCGATGCGTCGAAGACGTATTCTTCATACGTATATGCGCGGCCTCTGTAATCCTTCAGATCTTCATGTGAAAAAATGATCACAGCCGCGCACAGTATGACTCCCAGCGCGATGATAGCCGCGGCAACGATCAGGACCGTTTTTACACCTTTATTCATTTTCCGTCCTCCTTTTTAACAAATGCACGCTTGATCCCGCGCCACGCACGGCGTATAAGGCGCACGTACAGCCTCGCCAGCGCGGCGGCCCCGAAGAACGCGAGCGCCGCAAGACCGATGCAGACCAACCCGGCGCCGACGAGGAAGATTCCTCTCGCAAAATTTCCCGATACCGACGCAAAACCCACGACCGCCGCCGCTATCCCCGAGACTCCCATGGAAAAAACCGCGGCAAAGATGCTTACGACTACAGACCACAACGCTATGAAGACCGAAAAAACTACGGATACGACCGATATGAGCAGAGGCAGCCAAACGGGGGCCCCGATTATCAGCAGCACGATAACGAGCGGGGTTATATACGGCCGCGGCTTACGCATCCTTTCTTTGACAAGCACCTGCATCGGAGTGTCGCATATTATCCGGCTCGCGATCGTCTTGACATCCTCAAGCGAGGCCACGGCCTCGGCCTCCGTCATGCCGTCTTCACACCTGTCGTCGATGATCTCGGAGTAGTAGGCGACGGTTTTTTCCGCTTCGGACTGCGGCAGCGCGCCCAGCTCAGCGGCCAGACGTTCAAGAAATTCAGACTTGCTCATTTCGGCCCCCTCCCTCTTTAATAAACGTGTAGACTTTCAAAACGGACTCCCAATCTCTTAAAAACTCCTCTATCCTGAGCCTGCCGGTCTTTGTGATCCGGTAGTACTTCCTGAGGCGGCCGTTGTGCTCCACGGTATATACGCTCAGGCAGTCGGAGGCCTCCAGCCGCTTCAGTATCGGGTACAGCGTGGATTCGGAGAGCTCGACCACCTCGGACAGGTCCTTGACGATCTTATACCCGTAGGAATCCTCCCGGTCGAGGACCGAGAGCACACAGGCTTCCGTGAGGCCGCGCTTCAGTTGTGCATCCATCAAAGCATCATACCTCCTCTCGCACTATACTATATGCAGCATAGTATTATGTGTCAAGAGGGTATTGCCGTTTTGCGGAAATTTTTTTATAATTCCATCAATATACGGCCCGGAACAACGGAGCGATGCGGATGGAATACACACTTGTTCGCTCAAAGCGGCGCAGCGCCGCTCTTGAGATAACAAAAGACGCGAAGCTGATCGTCAGGGTGCCCCTCGGTATGCCGGCAAAGGATATCGAGGAGTTCATATACAGGCACAGAAAATGGATCGGCACACACATTGAGGCGGCCGGCATCAGGGCCGAGCGGCGTCCGGAACCCTCCGCGCAGGAACAGGAGAGGTTAAAGGCGCTCGCCCGGGCGGTGATACCCGCCCGCGTTGAGTACTACTCGAATATAATGGGTCTTCGCCCAGCGGGAATTTCTATAACGGGCGCGCAAAAGCGGTTCGGCAGCTGCAGCGCAAAAAACAGGATCTGTTTTTCCTGGCGGCTCATGCAGTACCCCGGGGACGCGATAGATTACGTCGTCGTGCACGAGATAGCGCACATCGCCCACAAAAACCACGGCGCGGATTTCTACGCGCTTGTAAGCTCCGTTCTTCCCGACTACAGGAAGCGTATCGGGCTTCTGAAAGAATGAAACAACCCCGTTTATCGCACAAAACGCCGCCCTGCTGCTTTATGGCAGCGGGCGGCGCTGAGCGGACGCGCCCGCGCAACACGATTTTTGAAATTTCGCCGCCCTGCTGCCTCAAGGCAGCGGGCGGCGTTTGATATTGGAATCTGCGGCGGCACAAAAGCCGTTATTCGTCTTCTTTTTTCTTCAGGGGCGAGATTGCTGCGTTGCGGAAACGGGCCCTCGACTGCCTGATGTCGTTGAGCGCGTTGCTGACGACCTCCTCCGCCCTCTTGAGGGCTTCATCGACGTACTCGTTTGATACGCGGCGCATCTCTTTCGCCTTCGCCTCGGCCGCCGCGATCATCTCGTTCGCTTTCTTGCGGGCGGCGTTGACGATTTCCTGCTCGCTCATCATCTGCTTCGCGTGCGCTTCGGCTTTCTGCTTGATTATCTCGGCCTCTTTTTTCGCAGCTTCTTCATATTCCTCTTTTTTAGCCAGTATCTCCTGGGCACGTTTCAGCTCGGTCGGAAGCTGATAGTTGATCTCGTCAAGAAGGTCGAGGGCCTTGTCGCGTGTGATCACACATTTATCCGAACTGAGCGGGACGCCCCACGCATCCTGAATCATCTCATAAAGCTGGTTTATAAGTGAATCCACGCCACTTGCCATAGCTCTATCCTCCATTTTTTATTCTTGCTGCTATATCCGGAATAATGACCTCGGGTACAAACTCCCTCAGGTCCCGCCCGTAGCGCGCCATCTCCCTGACAACACTGGAGCTCAGATACACGAACTCGGGATCGGACGGCAGGAACATCGTCTCAAGCGCCGGGTTTATTTTCTTGTTCACTGTCGCCATCTGGCATTCTTTTTCAAAATCGGTCATCGTCCTGATGCCTTTGATGAGCACGCAGTCACCCTTGCCCATCGCGTATTCGGCGATCAGTTCCGACGAGTGTTCCACTTCAACGTTCGGTATACCGGAGACGGCTCGGCGGATCATATCGACCCGCTCGGCTGCGGAAAAAAGCGGGTTCTTGCCTGAATTTACAAAGACGCAGATTATGAGTCTGTCAAATATCGAGGAGGCCCTTTTAATGATGTTCATATGTCCCAGCGTGAGTGGGTCGAAACTCCCCGGATATATAGCAAGCTTCAAACAGAAACCGCTCCTCTCTTTATAAAGAGCGTCAACTTGACCTGCCCGTAACGGTGTTCGCTGAGTTTTTCGTACGGCGGAGCAAGGTCTGGCAGCGAAGTATCTGCCCTGCTTTCGCAAACGATTATACCATTATGCGATAAAATGTCAATCTCCGCCACTGTTTTGAGCGCGTTTTTAAGAAACGTACCGTCGTACGGCGGGTCGAGAAGAATGATATCAAAAGGCATCCTCTCCCGTCTCAGAGCGTCTTTCCAGTCGGAACGGAGCACCGCTGCCTTGTCCTCAAGCTTTGTGCGCTCGAGGTTCTCACGGATAAGCGCCACGGCCTTCGGCGAGCTGTCAACAAACACGGCGCTGCTCGCTCCGCGGCTGAGAGCCTCGATGCCGAGCTGCCCCGTCCCTGCGAACAGGTCCAGCACCCGCCGCCCCTCCAGATCAAACTGAATGATGTTGAACATGCTCTCTTTGACTTTATCAGTCGTGGGGCGCTGCTCCATCGTGTCGGGTTCCTTGAGCCTGCGCCCCTTAGCGGAACCGGTTATCACCCTCATTTTTCTTCCTCCCCCCCGTCGTGAAACAGATCATAGACAGCCTTAGCGACGTTGCGCGGCACGACGGCCGCGAGCTCGTCCGGATCCGCCTCTTTGATGGCTTTTATACTTTTAAAGTGTCTCATTAAGTCGGCAGCCCGCTTCCGGCCGACGCCTTCGGCCTTTGTAAGGACTGTGGCCCCGACAGCCTTTCCCCTCGCTTTGCGGTGGCTCCCTATCGCGAAACGGTGCGTCTCTTCCTGTATTGTACCCACGAGAGTAAATACAGCCGGAATGGAAAATATGGTAATCTCTTCGCCTTTCGCACTGACGAGCGCCCTCGTTCTGTGGCGGTCGTCCTTGACCATGCCGAAGACCGGAACATCGTATCCGCACTTTCTGACCGCTTCCAGCGCTGACGCGACCTGCGCGCGGCCGCCGTCGATGAGCATCAGATCGGGCATATTCTCAAAGCCCTCGCTGCCCGAGCGCATCCGCTCAAAACGGCGCGTCACGGCCTCGGCCACAGAGGCGCAGTCGTCCTGTCCTTCGAATCCTTTTATCTTAAACAGGCGGTAGTCCCGTTTGAGCGGCTTGCCGGATTCGAAAACAGTCATCGCCGCAACATTCTCTTCTCCGCCGGTATTCGATACGTCATACGCTTCAATCCTCCGGGGGTATTCCCGCAGCTGCAAAAACCTGCCGAGCGCCTCCAGAGCTTTCAGCCTCTTTTCATCCCGGTCCCGGGCTTTTTGCGCCGCCTCGGCGGCGTTTGCCTGCGCGAGGCGCACATAGGCCAGCTTCTCCCCCATTTTCGGTACCGTCAGCGCAACTTTATGGCCGCTCTTTTCCGACAGGAGCCGCTCTATATTCCCGCTGTCCTCCGGCATCACGCCCACGAGGATAGTGCGGGGGGCGAATCCGCGCGAGAGGTAGAACCTGCAAAGCAGGTCCCCCAGGACCACGCTCTCCTCCTCGTCAAGCACGTTCTCGGCTTCCAGCACGTCCCTCCCGTTCAGTAATCCGCCGCTGTAATGCAGGACCGTAAAGCAGCCCTGTGTGGGGCCGTTGCTCCAGGCCACGGCGTCCATATCGGTCAGCGCCCCGCAGGCGAGGCGCTGCCTGTCGCCCAGTTTCAGGATGGAATTATATCTGTCCCTGTACTCCGCGGCGCGCTCAAACTCCAGCCGCTCCGCAGCCGCCTCCATCAGCTCTTTCACGTGTTCGGCGACCTCCGCGTAATTCCCGCGGAGCATGTTCCCCGCCTGTTTTATCGTTTCAAGATACGCGTCATTGTCGGGCTCGCCGCGGCACCAGCCCTCGCATCTGCCCATATCGAAGTTCAGGCAGGTGCGGTCTTTGCCGATGTCCCTCGGAAAAGTTTTCGAGCAGGTCGGCAGCTTAAGGCTGCTGCTTAATGCGTCAATAATGCTCCGGGCGATCGTCCTGCCGTTATACGGCCCGAAATACGCGGCGCCGTCGCGGCCGGGGGCGGAGACTACGCTCAGCCGCGGATACGGGTCCTTCACACCCAACCTGATATAGGGGTATCCCTTATCGTCTTTCAGGCGGATATTGTATTTGGGCATATGCTGCTTTATCAGCTTGTTCTCAAGCGTGAGCGACTCAAACTCGCTGCCTGCGATTATAAAATCAAAATCATGCACCTGCGAGACCATGCGCCGGGTCTTCGTATTGTGTGACGCGAGGTTGGAAAAATACTGGCTCACCCTGTTAGGCAGGCATTTGGCCTTGCCCACGTAGATGATCTTTCCGCTCTTGTCCTTCATGATGTATACGCCCGGTTTTTGCGGCAGCATCAGCGCTTTTTCCTTGAGCTCAGTCATACGTGTCTCCGTCGCGGCACGTGCCGCGGGTCATTTTATCCGATAAAATACAGTGCGCTTACATAAAAGCAGCGGCAAGGGCTCCCGCCCGCCGCTGCTTTCTACATTTTTTGTCAATCAGCCGTATCGGTAACGGGAACCTCGGTGATCTCCAGATAGTTGGCGTTTACGTATGCGACCCCGTCTTCATACTCAATTTTATGCCACTCCGAAGTATAGAAAGCTTTCAGGACCTTAAACTGCGTACCGAGCTCCGCGATGAACAATACGTCGCTCTCGGTGCTGGGCCCGCTGCGGATATTAACGCCGTTCGTTACGTCGACGACAGTTCCGATAAGCTGGGTCTTGGGGGCTTCGGTTGTGTTTACCGGCGGGGGCTCGGAAGGAGTCGGTGTTGGCGTCGGGTTGGGAGATGCGGTCAACAGGGGGCTTTCGTCGGCCTTTCCTTTTTCCTTTTTGCCGCACCCCGATAAGACCAAGCAAAGAACCAGGCAAATTATTCCCGCAACAACGAATACTCTTCTTGTCCCTTTCATTATTCCGCCTCCTGTACAGCTGTTAATTCAAAATCATCTTATCACAGAGCAGGCGGTTTTACCAGAGCGAATTTCTGCATTTTCCCTTATTTTTCGTCAAAAGCCAGCTTCGTTATGACAGCCGGGTCCGGCGGCCCCATGCCGGTTTTCCGGTGCGGAATCCGCCGAGAAAGACTCCCGTGCAAAACGGGCATACTCTTCACGGGCGGCCGCTTCTTCCGCACGGATGCCTATCGGACCGGAGCGTCAGGTGAAGGTGATCGCACCCCCCTCGGCGGAGATAGTCACGCTCTGTCCGCTTCCGAGCGACCCGTCCAGGATCTTTTCGGCTATACAGTCCTCCAGTTTGTGCCGTATCGCCCTTCTGAGAGGCCTCGCGCCGTATACAGAATCAAATCCCTCCTGCGCGAGCAGCTCAACGGCGCTGTCTTCCACAACAGCGCTTATGCCCATCGCTCCCAGACGTTTGACAACGGCGTCTACCATCCTGCGGGTGATCTCGGTTATTTCATCCCGGCCCAGCTTCGTGAAAACCACGATCTCATCGACCCTGTTCAGAAATTCCGGCTTGAACGTGCGTTTCAGCTCCTCCATCACCGACTGCCTGATCGCTTCGGTGCTGCCGCTGTCGTCCGGACTGCTGTCAAACCCGAGCTTTTTCTGCTTTGAGACGATCCTCTGCGCCCCCAGGTTCGACGTCATGACTATTATCGTGTTCCTGAAATCCACGTGCCTGCCCTGGGCGTCCGTCAACATCCCGTCTTCCATTATCTGGAGAAGTATGTTATATACGTCCGAGTCCGCCTTTTCGATCTCGTCAAACAGGACCAGGCTGTACGGGCGGCGCCGTACCCGCTCCGTGAGCTGGCCGCCCTCCTCATAGCCGACATACCCGGGCGGCGAGCCGATCAGTTTTGAGACCGTGTGCTTTTCCATATATTCCGACATATCTATGCGCACCATGGAGTTTTCATCGCCGAACATGACCTCGGCGAGAGCTTTGCAGACCTCTGTCTTTCCGACGCCCGTCGGCCCAATGAAGATGAACGAGCCCAGAGGGCGTTTCGGGTCCTTGAGGCCGACTCTTCCGCGCCTTATCGCCCGCGCTACGGCGCTCACCGCCTCATCCTGTCCTATCACCCGCTTGTGAAGGACGTCCTCCATTTGAAGCAGCCTTTCGCTCTCTGCCTGCGTGATGCGCGTGACGGGGATGCCCGTCCAGCCGGATACGACGTTCGCAACGTCCTGCTCGCTGACTCTGCCGTTTCTCGAATGGGCGTCCTGCCAACGCTCTTTGTGTCTGTTCATCCTCTCGCGCAGTTTCTTCTCCTCGTCCCGGATTCCTGCCGCGGTCTCGAATTCCTGGGCGCGCACGGCCTCCTCTTTCTCCTGCGCCAGCTTCAGGACCCGCTCCTCCATCTCTCTGAGCTCCTGAGGCGACGTCATGGCGGCCATGCGTACCCGGGACGCCGCCTCGTCGATCAGGTCTATGGCTTTATCCGGCAAAAACCGGTCGCTGATATAGCGGGCCGACATCGAAACGGCGGCCTCGATGGCGCTGTCGGTGATGATAAGCCTGTGGTGCGCCTCATAGCGGTCGCGCAGCCCCTTGAGGATCTCAAGAGCCATCTCCTGAGTCGGTTCCCCGACGGTCACCGGCTGAAACCGCCGCTCAAGGGCGGAGTCCTTTTCTATATACTTTTTATACTCGCCCAGAGTAGTGGCCCCGATGACCTGGAGCTCGCCGCGGCCGAGAGCCGGTTTTATGATATTCGCGGCGTCGATGGCACCCTCGGCGGCGCCCGCGCCGACAATGATATGCATCTCGTCGATAAAAAGGATCACGTCTCCGGCGTTCCTGGCCTCGTCGATGGCGGCCTTTATGCGCTCTTCGAATTCACCCCTGTACTTTGTCCCCGCTATCATCCCCGTAAGGTCGAGCGCGACGAGGCGTTTTCCTTCGATGATCTCGGGCACGTCGCCCTTCACGATCTTCTGCGCGAGCGCTTCGACTATGGCCGTCTTGCCTACTCCTGGCTCCCCTATCAGGCAGGGATTATTTTTTTGCCTGCGGCTGAGTATCTGCATCACGCGCTGGATCTCGTTCTCCCTGCCTATAACGGGGTCGAGCTTGCCCGCTCTGGCCTGCGCCGTCAGGTCGTGACTGTACTCGTCAAGCGTTTTTGTGACCGACTTCGACGCCCGGGAGCGGATCTTCCCCTGCGACTCCGGGCGTTCGGGGGGCGTATTTGAAAACATGCCCACAAGCTGAGTGAACAGCATATTTGCGCTCACGCCCGAGGAATCAATGATGCGGAAAGCTATACACTCGCTCTCTCTGAGTATCCCGATGAGAAGGTGCTCCGTTCCCACGTAGGAACTGCCGAGCCTCGCGGCCTCCGAGATGGCGATCTCAATTATCCGCTTTGAGCGCGGGGTAAGCCCCTGGGACGGCAGAGCCCCGACTTCCCCCCTGCCGACGGAGCGGGAAATGAAGTCCTTGACCATATCCGCGCTCAGTCCGGCGTCGCGCAGCGCCCGTGAAGCTGCGGAATCATTTTCCCGTATCAGACCCAGGAGAAGATGCTCGCTGCCCACATAGCTGTGCCCCAGCTCACAGGCCGCGTGCTGCGCCTGTTTGAGCGCTCTCCGGGCCTTCTCGGTAAATTTGTTCTCATTCATCAGACAAACTCCTTTCGGCGCGCCCGCCCGTGTGACAAACTGCGGCACCGCACCGGAAAACCTGTCGCGGCCCGCGGTCTCACACCGCGGCTCTGCTACACCAGTATATTAGCCGGCGGCAGGTATTACCCATCATCTGCCGCAGGCAATACGCCGACAAACATATTCTATCTGAGTTGAAGAACAATTAAACCCGGCGCCCCCTGCGCCGCGGGAGTTTCGGCGCCACGCGCCGCTACGGCACAAAACAGGCCGGGCCCGCGTCTGCCCGGCAGGGTCACTCCGGATATCCGGACAAAAAAACAGCGCCCGTTAAACAGGCGCTGCCGCGCGGTCCTTAGCAAGCTTATTCAGCCCTGAATTATCGCGCTCACGGGGCACGTATCGGCGCAGGCGCCGCAATCAACGCAGAGACTTGCGTCGATAACGTACTGGGTATCTCCCGCGCTGATAGCTTCCACCGGGCAGCCGGACTCGCAGGAGCCGCAGCTCACACAACTGTTGGTAATAACGTACGCCATTTTTATGTATTCCTCCATACCGCAATTCGTTTTGAACGGTTTATTCCCGCTCCCTGATGAGTAATTTTATCACGTATTTGCTCAAATGCAATATCATAAAATTCGCCGCTGCCCCGTAAATCAACAATTTTTCCCTTATCCGGCCCTTATCCGGCAGTCTCTCCCTCCCCCGAATGTTACATTTACGTAAAATCGGCTCCCGTGCTATTGACCCGTCCCCATACAGATAATAATATAAGAATCACGCAGGCGCTATGATCGGCGCCCGATTTTTTCGGAAAGGACTTCGACTATGAAACGTTTGCTTGCGACGTGTATTGCGATAGCTCTGTTTCTTTGTCTTCTCCCGGCTGCGCAGGCGAATGTTGTCTTCGGTGACGATTCCGACATCATTAACTCCGATGCCGCCGCGATGCTCACGTCAATGGGCATCATTCAGGGTTTTCCCGACGGGAAGTTCCACCCGGCAGAGGACGTCACGCGGGCGCAGCTCGCAAAAATGATATACTATATCCTGAACGGCGTAAAGGATAAAAGCGAGGACCGGAGCAGGTTCTACACCGGAACCGAGTTTTCGGACGTTAACGGCCACTGGGCCAGCGGATATGTCTACTATTGTTACAGAAAAGGCATTATCGCGGGCTATACCGACGGCACTTTCCGTCCGGACAGGAGCGTGTCCGCTTACGAAGCCTGCAAGATGCTGCTGACTGCGGCAGGCTATGAACCCTCCAGATACGTCGGCAGGACATGGGACGTGAATACGGCCGAGGACGCGCGTCTCTCCGGAATTTCGCACAACTACAACTACCCTATGGATTCGATTCTTGACAGGGACAGCGCCGCGCTCCTGATCTATAACGCTCTGTTTTGTGAAACGAAGGCAAACGGCAAACCGTCGGGAACGACGATGCTGCAGACGGGCTACGGCGCTCAAAAGCGAACGGTCACCGTCATCTCCAACGAGACAGGGTCGCTCGACGGGTCCCTGTGCTCCGAAGGATACACTCGGGTCAGGGCGGCTGACACAGGCGAGACGCTGCTGCTGGAAGAGAGTTCGGGCGTGGACCATCTCGGCCGCACATACACTATTTACATGAGAAGCCGGGGCGGCGGGGGCATCTGGACCCTGTACGGCAACTTCTTCTCGAGCCGCGACAATAAGACCCTGATCGACACATCCCCCGAACTGGGATTTGGCGACTTGGTCGGAAAAGGCAAGGCATTCACTGCTCTTGCGGAGAACGCGTCTTTCTTCGTAAACTATTTCACGGGCGTTGATCAGTTGAGTTTTCTGACCATTCTCTCGGCCCATCCGGACTGGAAAGTGATCTACATCAGCAACGACGGCGACGATCTGCTCGATTACGCAATTGTGCTGAACACATGGGTCTGCCGTATCGAGCTGTCCGGCCCGGGAGGCGGCGTCAGATTGTCCGGCCACAGCACATCTATACCGCCGGAGAGCATCGTATATGACGGCAGCCTGATCGACGGTAACTTCTACACCGTCACAAAGGTGGATTCAAAATATCTATTTGAAGACGCGATCTCCTTCACGGCCTCGGTAAGCAGCTTCAGATCCGGAAAGTCCGTCACTGTCGGCGCGGCCGAGTATATGCTGTCAACGGCAGTGTGCTATATGTCCTCCGGGACCGGCGATTTCATATCGGCATCGTCGCTGGCATCGGGCGAATACACGGGCAGAGCTATGACGTTTGTACTTGATTCAAACGGCCACGTCGCCGGCGCTTATTTGGACGGCGGCAAGAATTCGGGCTTCGCTCTGCTGCTCGGCAGCAGTTATTCACCGTATAAGCCGGAGTCGGCCGGGCAGCCGGCCTCATCACAGACAGTATCTCTGGCGCTGCCGGGCAAGACCGGAGCGGACGAATACCGGGTGATACTCAGCGGCGGCGACCTCCATCCGATGGCGGCGAACGCAATGGAGCCCGGCCTTTACTCCTATTCCGCGATCAACGGCGACGGCACCGTTTACGGCCTTGAACGCGCGGGTACACAGGCTGAACGCGGCACCGCCATAGAGATAATCAACGGTTCGAGAACTGTTGCCGGTCTTCCTTATCCGGCCGACGAGAATACGGTGTTCTTCTTCTGGACGGGCATAGAGGGCGATACGCCGGTCTCATACCGGGGAATATACGCTGTCCCCACCTCGAACCTGACTGTGTCCGACAAGGCCGGGGTGTGGTATTACGTCAGAAACAACGTTATCGCAGCGGTCTATGCGGCTGTCGCGGATCCGGGCACGACCGGCGGAAACGGCTACGTCTATATTTTCAATCCTGTTCCCGAGGTGACACCGCAGGGCGGAGGAACAGGCTCCGGCGCGTATTTCTACACGTATGAAGGGTACAGCGGCGGTCTGAAGATACGCCTCAGGACCACTCAGAAATCGATAAGGCCCGGCCTTTTCGCCTTCACCACATCGGGCGACGCCTCAACACTGTATATGATGGGCTCATCCAACTGCGTCAAGACAAAGATCAGCGATATATATTCCGGTTTTATCTACCTTTCCGGCAACACCTCACCCGGCTCGATACACAATTGGGCGGAGTCCGAGATATACCGTATCGACACAAAGGCGCGGACGATGGTGCCCACGGATTCCCTGGAGACGAATACGGACGTGATAATCGTGTACAATCGTACGAGCGAGTATTCAGCGGACGCGGCTTATATTTTCATCGGGAACGGCGTGGATTTCGGCGTGCTGAACAGCTGAAGACCGTCCCCGCGCCGGATTATATGCTAATAAAAGCGCCTGAAGAGTCCGTTGATTCTTCAGGCGCTTCGGCGTTTCAAAGAACATGCGTTCTTTTAAGCGTACCGGTCCGCGCGGGATCAGATGCTATGATTCAAATGCTCTTCACCGTCCGTAAGCCTGTCAAACGGTCCTGAGGCGCGCTTCAAGATAGCAGATAAGGATGCCGCGCGACGAGAATTTCTCTTCATATTCCGTCATTACACCGCCGCCTCCCGTGCTGTGGAGGTCGCGTGTCACGGCACTCAGGTCCCACCCGTCCTTTTGAAAGCGCATAAGTGAATATTCGAAAAACGGCAGGTTGTCCGTCTTTAAAAAGATCTCCCCTCCGGGCGCGAGGATCTGCCTGTAGATCCGCAGAAAGCCCTCGCTCGTCAGTCTTTTTTTCATATGCCTGTTGGACGGCCAGGGGTCGGAAAAATTCAGATAGATCCGCCCGACCTCCCCGGGGGCGAAAAAATCGGTACAGCTTTCCGCGTTCGCGTGAATAAAGATCACGTTTTCGACCCCGTCCCTGACGGCTCTCTCCATCGCCATCACGAGTGCGTCCGGCACAAGTTCCAGCCCGACAATAAAGACGTCCGGCGCGTTCCTGGCCGTCTCCACTGCAAACCTCCCCTTGCCGCACCCTATCTCAAGGTGCAGCGTTCTGCCGTTCGTGATCTTTTCATGCCAAACGCCCCGGTATTCCTCCGGCCTCTTGATCAACCGGTCGGCGCAGGCTTCCATTCTCGGCCCGAGATTGGGCTTTTTTCTCATCCGCATGAGGCATTGTCTCCCCCTTCGGAGGTTTTCGTGCCGCACGGTTCAACCCGCGGCACCGCGATGATTATAACAGCTATGGCCGGCACGGACAAGCCTCTGCAGTGCTGCGGCTATCCGAACTGCGGCTGAGCGGGCGGTTGACAACGGGACTTCGGCGTATTATACTTGTTTAGCTCTCAGGGGCATGTTTTATTAACGGGGTGTAGCGCAGCTGGTAGCGCGCCAGCTTTGGGAGCTGGATGCCGCGAGTTCGAGTCTCGCCACTCCGACCAATTTCCCTTGAAAACCGCTTATTTAAGCGGTTTTTTGCATCTCAGGCCCGGG
>JAAYAR010000041.1 GCA_012719235.1 Clostridiales bacterium | reverse complement strand
TTCCTGTAGAAAGCCACGATGCTCTCGTGGGTCCTGAGCTCCCTCAGTTCTTTTGTGTCGTGGGTCAGCTCGATCTGCTCAATGATCTTATCGTTGCGGCAGTATGCCACCTTTGACGACGTGGATCCCAGATTGATGACCAGTATGTTCCACTCTCTTTCCATTATACCTCCCTGAAGGTACGGCGTTCTCCCGCGCAGCGCGCCTTTGGACCCGCGCCCTGTCCGGGGCCGCGCGGGCGCTTCGGGCGGGTGACTTTGCCGCAGGATGCGGGCGCTGCTCCCGGTACGCATACCGACTATTAATACTGCAAATTTTTATATTATGAAGGGCTCAGGGCAAATTCAGTATATATAGGCTAAATAGAAGTGTCAACAAAATAAGCTGATATCTGTTACAATTAATCATTGAAATTATACAATTATCATGTTATATTTTTAAGAGAATGGAAAACAATGTGAATATTGCTGAAATTTAATAATTCAATTTATTTAATTTTACGGAAATCCAAAAACGGTTCGAAAAGAATCGGGAGAACATCCCTTTTTACCGGACATTCCCCCGTCTGTTATTTATCCTGTTTGATCGGTTCTTCCTGTTTATCTGTGTGCTGAGTGCTGCCGTTTGCCGCGTTGAGATTCCGGATATGCATATATATCGTCGTTATAGTGACCCCCAGTATCTCGGCGCACATCGCGACCCCGCCTTTTATCTGAAAAACACCCGAATCGTGCAGCCTTCGGATTATCTCTTTTTTCTTGAGCTTGTAAGGAATGTCGGGGTCGCTCATCACGTCGTCTTTCGCGCTGTTAATGGTTTCCGAGAGGATCGTGTCATACCCGTTGTTGTTTACGGCTAAATACCTGGACTTCACGTCGACGATATTTGCGGGTACCGTAAAACTTTCGAGGACTTCGGCAAACGGTGTGCTCAGATAACAGTTCAGGCAGATGATGCCTATCAGCTTATTCCCCGTCCCGACGATGCCGATAGACGCGGACTTTACCATGCCTCCGTTCCTGTCCTTGTTATAGTAATAGACGACAGGCAGGTCCCGGTGCCGTATCCTGGCGCGCAGCTGTTCGAGCAGTGTCCTGAAACCGCTGTCCGGGCTGTCCGTTTCGGAGCGGCCGGAATGACTGCCGTTGACGATCTTCTGTATGAACTGCTCGCCCGACCCGAGGCTGTGAACGACGATCTCATACGCGCCGCCGAGATATGAGCTGAGACAATCGCACATTGTGCAATAAGATGAGATCAGCTTCCTGTCCGTGTCGTTGAGCTTCACCAGATAGTCTTCCAAATTGTCCTTCATATCACCGGCACACCCTTTCCGCACCTGATCCTTCCCAGAAAGTATCATACATGCGACAAACATGTCAATATACAACATACAACGCTCTTCGGGCCTTTTGTGAGACCGGTATGCTGCCGGACATTATCGCATCCGTTTATGAGCAGGCGGATCCCGGCGGTAAATATATATTGAAAGACGGTGGAATTATGGGAAAAACGTACGTTGAACAACCAAATACCCTGCCTGTATCCGACGAGTGCGACGTGCTGGTCATCGGCGGCGGCAGCGCCGGTCACTCGGCAGCGATCGCGGCGGCCCGCGCGGGCTGTGAAAAAGTCGTCATTATGGAGCGCTTCGGTTACTTCGGCGGAGACGTGACCGGAGGCTTCGTGCTGATGATCCCCGCGCTGAGCTGGCGCAAATACTCCATGGTCCGCGGCATCCAGGAGGAGTGGTTCACGCGGCTCGACAAGACGGCTCCGGAATCCTACATATGCCCTTCCCTCGACGAGATCGGCGAGAAATCCCCTATCAAGATCGACCGCTGGTCGATGGTCCACGGCTGCGTGACGCCCGCTACCTCATCCGAGCAGTACCTGGTGCGCGCGCCCTATTACGACCCCAACCAGCTGAAGATCGAGATGGACCTGATGATACAGGAGGAGCCGAATATCAAGGTCCTGCTCCACTGCTGGGGCACGAAGCCCATTATGGACAACGACACCATAAAGGGGGTCATATACGAGAGCAAGGAAGGCCGCAAGGCGATCATGGCAAAGATCGTCATCGACGCGACGGGCGACGGCGACATCTATTCGCAGGCCGGCGCCCCGTGCTTCCTGCACAGCGACAAGAATACACGCGGCAGCAAGACCGCGCTCGTGTGGAGAATGGGCGGCGTGGACTTCGAGATGTTCGCGCGCTGGTCGAAGGATCATCCCGAAGAGTCCGCTTCGTTCCGTCAGGAGATGATAAAAGTTGCCGGCTACCCGACGATGTTCTTCCCGAC
>JAAYAR010000199.1 GCA_012719235.1 Clostridiales bacterium | reverse complement strand
TTCTCGGACATGTTTGCAGTCTCCTTTTTGGTGATTTGGTTGTGGTGACCTTTATTCTACCAAAACGCTGCAAACTTGTCCTTATTTTCATTTTTTGAATTTGCGCAACTTACTGTACCTTATCGCTTCTTATGGTATTTTGTGTAGGATTGTACTATAATATAAACTTGACTAAATAATTAATGTCTGCTGAACGCGCGCTTCCTTTGGAAGCGCAGTCCAAATGCAAGGTTTTTTCAAATAAAAGCGAAAAAACCTTGCTCTTAGGAAACTCAAAAACCATGAAAATCGAATGAAAACGCCGTTTTCCGTCAATCTTCTCTTGCTTTTTATTTGTTCAGTGGCCATTAAATTAGTATTAGGATAGGTACCAGCTTGAAAGGGGTTCAAACTTCTTCATATGTTAGCGCGAATAATTAGTCAAACGGGCAACCACAATCAATGCACATTATGGCCATTCAAGGCTCTTCTGTGCATTGGTAGAAAGGAAAGCTATGGTCATAAATATGAAAATAGTTAAAATGTTAGTATGCTACCTCGCAGTGATTTCAATGATTGCTATGTTGGGCGGCTGCGCCACCGAAAATGATGATGAGCCAAGGAGTACAGAATCTGCAGCCGCAACACAAGAGGTTCCCACCGTCTCCCAAATTCCCGAATTGGAGAATCCATATGAGGACAGAACGGATTTGATTATTCAAAGCTGGGGCGAGTATGTGAGCAGGCCAAAAAGGATTCAAGAAGGGACTGTTTTAAATTATCAAATCAAAGAAAATGTACTATCTCTCACTCCTTGGTTTAACAACGATGAATCCTGGATCATGGGAAATGTCTTTGAAGGACTCCTCTATATGTATATGAATGACCCGGGGGATATTCGGGGTCTGATTGCAGAAAACTGGACTATTAGCGACGACTATTTGACTTGGACTTTCCAGATTAGAGAGGGCCTTGAGTTCACAGATGGCACTGTCTGTGATGCAAATGCCATTGAAAGGTCCTGGAGTTTATATGAGAGTCAGTTCAGCTTTGCAAGATGTAACATAGTTTCTTGGGAGGCGGCTAGCAGCAATGAATTCGTTGTTAAACTGAGTGAGCCCTGTGGATTTCTTGAGCTCGCTCTTTCTGGGAGGAGTTTTCCCATCCTGAGCCCCGATGCGCTGGAATTACATGGCGCCGATGATTACAGATCCGCCGTAAGCACCGGTCCTTACTATATTAAGTCCTGCACCCCCGGCGAGTCAGTAACTCTTTCAGCAAATGAAAACTATTACTTTGAAGAGAAATTGCCCGCCATTGAGACCGTAAACCTGAGCGCGACGACAATAAATTCCCAAAATGCCTTTGATGAGTTAATCAATGGAAAAATTGACGGTTTATTATTCTCAGAAACTGCGACATACAAGACTTTGCTGGAACATAGCAGTGAAATTGATACCATTGCTACTCTCTGCGGCGCCAATACAACTCTCTGGATGAACGCCGAAGTGGTCCCCGCTTTTCAATTGTTTGAGGTTAGAAAAGCAATGAATCGTTTTATAGATTTTAATGCTGTCAATGAAGAACTATTTAACGGAATGGGGCTGGTTATGGACAGCCTCTGGGCACCGGGGACATCGTCATACGTCCCTACAGACCAATATTACTATGACGTAAAGGGAGGACAGGAATTATTAGCATCAGTAGGCCTTGCCGCCTCTGAGATTGAGTTTGAACTCACCTTCCAAGATCTTTCGTTTAGTAATGACATAACCGACATGCTGGAATCAATCCAGAATCAATTAAGT
>JAAYAR010000040.1 GCA_012719235.1 Clostridiales bacterium | reverse complement strand
CGTGCTCGATACCGTATTCCCCTATGAACATCCTGTTGTTGCAGCCGTTTATGCTCCCCTGCGGCGCGTCGATTATCCATTTCACGGGCGTACCCGCCCGCACGGTGATATCCGGGTATCGGCCTGAGGAGAGCGTGCTTTTCACGACCTGTACGCCGCCTGAGATCTCCGCGCCGCTGTCGCCGGGCTGAATTACCGCCCTATGCGGCGGAATTCCGGGCAGCGAGAACCCCGACAGGCTCCAGCCCTGCGAGAACATGGACAGCCCGAGCACAACAACAATAACGGCGCCCGCGGCCATAACCTTGTGCGCGAACCTCCTGCTGAGCAGCGTGCTCAGAGCGCCGAGCCCGAACATAAGCGGCACGGTCCCCAGGCTGAATATGAACATGGACAGCGCCCCCGCGAGAGGGCTGCCGGTGGAAAGCGCATATATCTGCATTGCCTGAAGCGGGCCGCACGGCATAATGCCGTTGAGCAGACCGACGATCAACGGCCTTTTGCTCCGGCCCTTTTCGACGTCGATCTTTCTTGCGAGGGTCTTCGGCATCCCCGGGAGCAGCCTGCGAATCCACGGGAATATACCCAGCATATTGACGCCCATTATGACCATAAAAATGCCCGCGATTAGCTTGAGGATGCCCTGCATGGCGTTTGAAAAGGTGACGGCAGAACCCAGGGCGCCGACGATAAAACCGACCGCCGTATAAGAGATAACGCGCCCGAGGTTGTACAGAAAGGTCGGCCAGAGCGCGGCTTTACGCCCCTCTGCTCCGCATTTTCCGTCCTGACTTATGCACTGGGAAAGGTTTATGCCCCCGCACATTGCGATACAGTGGACGGAGGTCAGCAGGCCGACCACAAACAGCATGCCGTAGCCCATATTTGTCTGTGCCAGCCTGCCCGGTACGAGGAGGTTCAGGATGCCGAACTGCCGCAACAGCATATACAGCGCCGCGATGATGATCAGAAGGCCGATCACACGGCCCGCGCCGCGGGGCCCGCGCCCGGCATCCGCAATAACTTTGTAGCCCTGCTTCTCAATGACAGTCCGGATGTCCCGCAGCGAAATGATATCCGCGTCGTACGTAATATAGGCGTTGCCCGAGCCGCAGCTGACGCCGGCGCTCAGAATGCCCGCGGTGCAGCGGAGTTTCTTTTCGATCTTATTCTGGCAGTTCACGCAGGTCATCCCGCCGATGCGAAGCCGCGCTGTTTTGACACCGGATCCCATATGGCATTCTCCTTTCGCTCTACTTAACGGTTCAAGAATACGCGATAAATTTGTAGAAGTTATGGAGACGCGGGAGTTATTCGGGGCGCTTACTAATAAAATAATGGGAATGTGCTCAACGGTAAATAAAGGCAGGATTTTATTGACAGATCCAGGCTGCCGGTGCAATCGTTAAGTCAGATTATGAAAAGCCCCATTTGTAAACGGCATGCTGCCGACAACAAATGGGGCAATGTTTTATTCATGGGGCCCTGTTCTTTCACCCGGTAGAGATCCCCGCCACATGCGATTCCGGGGACGGACCGTTGTACCGGCATTTTTGAATATGTGCAGCGTATGCCGCGAGCCGCTCACGATCCTGCAGTTATCTGAAATAGGAGAAGCGCTTTCCCGCCAGCGAATACCAGACCTCGTCGCACTTTTCGAAAGCTCCGGCGTCGAGGGGGTCGCCTTCAACTGACGCCAGATTCTGTTCGGCCTGGGACAGGCGGCTCACGCCGGTGATCACGCTGGTTATATGTGTTTGCGCTGCGCACCACTTCAGCGCGAGCCCGAGCAGGGACAAGCCGCGCTCCGAGGCGATCCGCGTCAGCTTCTCAACGGCGGCGAAGTTCTCGTCTGACCAGTAGCGATCGTAATACCCGGGGTTGCCGTAAAAACGGGTGTTCTCCGCGGGCTCGCCGGGCCTGTGTTTCCCGGAGAGCAGGCCCCCGGCAATGGGGTTATATACGGCAAGGCCCATTTCGTGCGCCTTCAAGAACGGGACAAGCTCCGATTCGATGCCGCGCGTCAACAGGTTACAGACATTCTGCGTTATGACCGGCGCGATATAGTTTCGCTTGTCGCAGATGGCGAGCATGTCCGCTATCTGCCACGCGGCATAGTTGCTCACGCCGTAATACCGGATCTTGCCGGATCTGACAAGACCGGACATCGTATCCAGGGACTCCTCCAGAGAGGTTTCATAATCCGGCGCGTGCATGTAGTATATGTCGATATAGTCGGTATTGAGCCGCTTCAGGCTGGCCTCGACCGCGGACAGGATGCTCCTGCGGTTCAGCCCTCCCCTGTTCAGGCCCTCGCCCACCGGGATGCGGACCTTTGTGGCCAGAATGACCCCGTCGCGCCTTCCGCCGAGCCATTTGCCTATGATCTTTTCGCTCTCGCCGCCGTTGTAAGCGTTTGCCGTGTCTATGAAATTGACGCCGTGCTCATAAGCATAATCCATGATCCGGAGACTCTCAGCCTCGTCTGTCTGTCCCCCGAACATCATCGTGCCGAGGCACAGCTGTGATACCTTCAGGCTGGTTTTAGGCAGGTTGTTATATTTCATGTCGCATCCACCCCGTTAATCGCATTAAATTCCCGCGTAAGCTGAAAAAACGGTCTAGCTCATAAGTTCTGTCCGGGAGATCAGGTCGTTCTGGCACTCCTTGTGCAGCTCGACAAAGTAGGCCGAAAAGCCGGCCACGCGGACGACAAGGTTCTGGTAATTCTGAGGATTCTTCTGCGCGTCCCGGAGCGTCTCCGAGCTGACAAAGTTGAGCTGGATCTCCATACCGCCCATGGAGAAATAGGTCTGTATAAGCCGGCACATTTTTTCGATGCCGTGCTCGCCCTTCAGCGTGCTCGGGTGGAACTTCATATTCAGGAGCGTACCGTTCGGGTACACGGTTTGATCGATGACAGAGACGGATGTGAGGACAGCCGTCGGGCCGTTCTTATCCATCTGCTGCACGGGGGAGATTCCGTCGGCAAGGGGCTCGCCGCGATAGCGCCCGTCGGGGGTCGCGTCGCTCATCGCTCCGAATATCACGTTTGTCGTCACGGGATAAAGGCCTGCGGAGAAGCGCCCGCGCATGCCTGTACATTTATTTACGGCGCTTGCAAAAACTTCGGAGGCGCGGGCAGCCCATTTATCGACCTCCGGGATGGCGTTGCCGTAATGAGGCGCCTCGTTCTTTATGTACTGATGGAGCTCCTCGTATCCCTCCCAGTTGGCCATTATTGCGTCGTACAGCTCGCGGGTGGTGCATTTCTTTTCCTTGAAGCACATATAGTCCACAATGTTGAGACAGTCTGCGACATTGCCGATCCCCACGCCGGCGATCCCCGTCGAGTTGTATTTAGCTCCGCCGAACATGACGTCTTTGCCGCTCTCCATACATCCCTCCATCGTGGCCGAGACGACGGGAAGCGGGAGATTCTGTCGGGCAACATACTCAAACGCGTTTATACAGCCGGCGTGCCACTTGACAAAGAACTCCATCTGCTTCCTGTATGCCTCGAAGACCTCCTCAATGGAGTTCATTTCATACAGGCAGCCTGTCGGCAGACCGACGCGGTGGTTGCTGTACTCGCCGTACCGCCCCGGCATCGTGTAATACCCGTCGTTTATGCCGAGCATGAACGCGCCGAGCAGGCTCACATATGTCTCGGTACCTGTACCGCCGCACTGCGGCCATTCGGTCCCGCAGCCCGCAGGTTCGACGCAGCCGATGAGCGTGTAGTCGCGCGCGTCCTCCAGGGACAGGCCGCGACTCATCAGCGCCGGTATGATGATATCGTCGTTTTCAAAAGACGGGATGCCGCCCAGTATCTTCGTCGTCTCGATGGCGGCTTCCCACAATCCGGCCGGCGTGCCTTTATGGATGCGGATAGCCTGAGGCGGCGTATGCAGATTTAGCCGCGCTCCCGCCTCCAACATCATGAACGTCACCGGGTTAGTTGCGTCGTTCCCGTCCTTGTCGACGCCGCCCATCGTGACGAGCTGGCCGCTGGTGTAGCCGCCGCTGGATTTCGTGGCGTTGTAGGACCACAGCTTGTTGATCGAGGCGATCTTTAGGTAGAACAGGTCCATGATCTCCTGCGCGTACTCCGGTGTGATCCGGCCCGCAGCAAGATCTGCCTCGTAATACTTCCCGAGATACTGGTCAACACGGCCGAAGCTGAGCCCGTGCATACAGGCAT
>JAAYAR010000039.1 GCA_012719235.1 Clostridiales bacterium | reverse complement strand
TGTGCAGACTGGCCGCCGAGACGGGCTTTAAGGGCCCTGTGGTCATCGTTACCCACGCATACGGTTCGAGAGTTCCCGGAGAAAACGCCCTGAAGAAAGAGTGCCGCGATGAAATGATATCTCACGGCGCGGTCCTGGTAACGGCGGCGCACGCGCTGTCCGGTGCGGAACGCGCCATGAGCACGCAGTTTAAGGGCATTTATCCCCTTGAGATCATCGCCAATACGCTGCGCATGCTCAGTCAGGGCGTCAAGGTCGTGGTCGAGATCGGTTCAATGGCGCTCGACGCGGGAGCGGTGCCCTATGGAGTGCCGGTCGTGGCGTTAGGCGGCACGGGGCGCGGACTCGATACGGCGGTCCTCATGCATCCGGCGCACGCAAACAGGATCTTTGAAACGAAGATCCACGAGATCCTGTGTATGCCCTATTGACCAAATATTGCAACTTGCGGTGACTGCGGCTGCAATTTGATATTAGCTGTGATGGCATATTATGTATAAACATTGTATTTATACGCGGATAATTTGAGAGAAGCCGCTGAAATTCGGAATATTATGCGATTATGGCGGCAAAAAAACTCTTGATGTTCAATTATCGGTTGTATATAATGTTGTAAAATGCAATCGGGCCGGGATTGCATTGCATAATCGCGAAGGCTTTGTCCGGTTTTGCCGGGCATCTCCGCGGCGAAATCTATTAAAGGACGAGTGTTATGGGATACGTTGACGAGATCTATGAACTGGTAGTAAACAAAAACCCCGCCGAACCGGAGTTCCATCAGGCTGTTAAAGAGGTGCTTGATTCGCTAAGGTTGGCGGTGGACGCGAACGAAGCCGTCTACAGGCGCGAGGGGCTTCTGGAAAGACTCACAGAACCGGACAGACAGTTCAAATTCAAAGTGCCCTGGGTAGACGACAGCGGCAAAGTAAACGTGAACACCGGCTATCGGGTTCAGTTTAACAACGCCATCGGACCTTATAAAGGAGGCCTGCGGCTGCACCCGTCGGTCAACCTGGGAATAATCAAGTTCCTCGGGTTTGAGCAGATATTTAAGAATTCGCTCACGGGACTTCCGATAGGCGGCAGCAAGGGCGGCGCGGATTTTGACCCGAAAGGCAAGTCCGACAGGGAGATACTGTCGTTTTGCACGAGCTTCATTACGGAACTGTATAATTATATCGGCGCGGATATCGACGTCCCCGCGGGCGATATCGGCGTGGGTGCGCGCGAGATAGGCTACATGTTCGGTCAGTACAAAAAGCTCACGCACTCGTACGAAGGCGTACTTACCGGAAAGGGGCTGTCTTACGGCGGATCCCTGGCAAGAAAGGAAGCTACCGGATACGGCCTGATGTTCCTTGTAGAGGAGATGCTCAAGTGTGCCGGCGAGGACATCAAAGGCAAGGTCTGCACAGTATCAGGCTCCGGGAACGTTGCGACTTACGCCATCGAAAAAGCTCACCAACTGGGCGCGAAAGTCGTTACCTGCAGCGACTCCAACGGCTGGGTCTACGATCCCGAGGGGATCGACGTCGCCGCTCTGAAGCAGATCAAAGAGATAAACAGAGCCCGTCTGACCGAGTACGCGAAATACAGACCGAAATCCACATACCACGAAGGAAGGGGCGTTTGGAGCATAAAGTGCGATATAGCCCTGCCGTGCGCCACACAGAACGAAGTATTTCTTGACGACGCGAAGACTCTCGTATCCAACGGGTGCATCGTCCTGGCCGAGGGCGCGAATATGCCGACGACGCTCGATGCTGTGGATTATCTGCTTGAGAACAAGGTCATGTTTGTGCCCGGAAAAGCTGCGAACGCCGGCGGCGTGGCTACGTCCGCGCTTGAGATGACGCAAAACAGCCAGCGGCTCAACTGGTCTTTCGAAGAAGTCGAAAGCAAACTGAAACAGATCATGGTCAACATATTCCATAATATCGACGACGCGGCAAAAAGATATGACTGCGCCGGAAACTATGTAGTTGGGGCGAATATCGCAGGTTTTGAAAAAGTCGCCGACGCGATGCTGGCCCAGGGTATCTATTGATCACGGATAACCCCTCCTTGGATAAAGCGCGGCAGCCGGGAGAACTTGTCTCCCGGCTGCCGCACAGCGTGTCAAAGAACGAATGTTCTTTGACACGGACCGGGGATAGACCTCGCCGCTGAGGCGGCTCGAAAGGTAAGCTATTCGACGCACATGTCGCCGAATAGCTTAATACTTTACAAATTTCAAAAATCGATCACGCACACGCAACGCGATTTTTGAAATTTCTTTCGCTCTGCGAAAGGACTAAAGTTTCAATATTCTGCTTTTTGGTTGTCAGCACGGCAGCCGGGAGATAAGTTCTCCCGGCTGCCGCAAATTCTATGCTGTTTTATTACTCAATGGTAATGTCGATCGCGGAATCCTTTTTTGTGATCTTGGGAACCGTGACGGAGAGTATGCCGTTGTCGAGCTTTGCTTTTACGTTCTGGGCGTCCGCGTCGTTGAGGAAAATGGAACGGCTCATCGAGGAGCAGCGCCTCTCTTTGTGGATATAGTTCTTTTTGTTTTCCTCAACGTTCTCCTCTTTGTGAACGGAGATGTTCAGTCTGCCGTCCGTGAGGCGGATGTTGACTTCGTCCTTGGTCACACCGGGGAGCTCGGCTTCGATAAGGTACTCCTTCTCGTTCTCCTGCACGTCTACTTTGAACGTGTCGCACGACAGTCTTCTCCTCAGGCTCACAGGCCAGTCATCGGAAAAAAAGTCGTCAAGCATGTTGCGAAAATCAAAGAAACCATTGCTCATGATGTCGGGGACCCTTCTGTTGAAAGGAATAAGATTTGCCATGATCAACAACTCCTTTACTGTATTTTATATTATTGTTTTGGTTTGTGGTCTTCAGGTTAGCACTCAACGAGGGAGAGTGCTAACTCTTGATTATTTTATAGCACACGTCCAAGGGTATGTCAACACTTCGCCGCAAACAGATATGTAAAATAATTGTTAACAACTGATAGTTCCCGGAGGGCTTGTCCGCCTCCGCGCGCTGACTTTTTTTGAAAAAAATCGCTTGACAATAAACGAATGATCATTTATTATAAGGGCAGTAAGAGCAGAGGTGTCGGAGTTGAGAAGAAAAGATGACGAAAAAGAGCGCTGTATAAAGCAGGCCGTTATAAAAGTGATCCTTGATGAAGGATTGCAGGGCGCATCGATCTCAAAGATAGCAAAGCTGGCGGGTGTTTCACCGGCAACGGTGTACATCTATTACGAAAATAAAGAGAGCATGCTGCAGGACATCTATACGGAATACTCGGAGGAAGTGTTCGGTTATCTTCTTCGGAGAGTGGACTTAAGCATGGGAGCGCCGCGGGTCGTTGAGCTGCTGGTGCGCGGTTACTATGAATATATAACAAACCACAAAGAAGAGTTCAGTTTCATAGAACAGTTTTCAAACTGTCCCTCGCTCGTAAGAAGATGCTCCGAAAGCGGTTCCATGAGTACCGTTTACAATCTGGTCGCTGAGATGAAGCGCAAGCATATGGTGAGGAACTACAATAATGATACGTTGTTTGCGATCATTTTTCACCCCGTGAAAGCCATTGCGGCAGACGACCGCAGGAGCGAGAGCGAACGGGACGTTCTGCTGCAGGAGATTATAGGTATGGTCCAGGACGCGATTTTGATTTAGAGTACGTTCGCTGTGAGAGCGGGAAACTGTAATAATTAATAAATGAACATTCGTTTAAACAACGGATGTTCAAAGAAAGGGGATTAATATGGACAACACAATGAAAACCGTTATGACAGGAACTGTTTTTCCTGTATCGAATATTGTTCTGCTTCCCGGTATCGTCACTATGATACATCTGGCACAGCCGAACGATCTGATGATGAGATATCCCGAGAGTATGGACGCGGTCAATATAGCCCTGCCGCTGAGAACGAACTTCGCTCAAAGAAGGATGAAGGAAGAAGATTTCTACAGGGTCGGCGTTTCATTCTCTATCACGGATACCGAGCGGACGGAAAAGGGAGTATTTCTGAAGATCAAAGTGCACGACAGAGTCGAGGTGAGCCGTATAATATTCGAAGGGGACGTTATACGCGCGGAGTACACCGACAGTCCGGAAAAGGTCGACCTGGACGAAAAAAGCAAGGCCGATATGCTCGGCTATCTGAAGAATATCGTTTCGGATATAAGCGAGAAATTCCGCGGCGGCGAGCAGTACCGGAAGATTGCGGACAAATTCACGGACATAAACGCGTTTATTGCGTATCTGAGCCAGTTCATGCCCATATCCGCGGAAGAGAAGTACGAATTTTTGAAGATCGAATCCCTGAAGGAGAGAAGCCTTCGATTCATGGACTGCCTGCTCAAGCAGAAAGAATCCATAGAGCTGAGCATGCAGATAAACGAGAAATTCTCGGAAAAGACAAACAGATCCTACAGGGAAGCCATGCTCAGGGAGCAGCTGAAGCTCATTCAGGATGAGCTGAACGAGGGCAAACCGGGCGGCTCCAGGAAGGATAAGGATTACCTCGCGAGGATCGAAGAGTCCTGCATGCCGGAAGAGATCAAGGAAGCGGCGAGAGAGGAATGTGAAAAGCTCGAAGCGCAGGGACAAAACGGCCCCGAGCAGAGCGTTATACGGAATTATCTCGAGTTCATTTTACAGCTGCCGTGGAAAAAAGCCGAACAAAAGCCCGTGGACCTGCACGAGGCGGAGCGTATCCTGAACGAGCGCCACTACGGGCTTGAAAAGGTAAAGGAGCGGATCCTGCAGCACCTGGCCGTGATGCGCCTTAAGAGTGACAAGAAAGGCTCCATCCTCCTGCTTGTCGGCCCCCCGGGAACGGGAAAGACGAGCCTCGGCAGGAGCATTGCCGAAGCGCTTGACAGGAAGTACGTCAGGCTCAGCCTCGGCGGCATCCGGGATGAGGCCGAGATCAGAGGTCACAGAAGAACATATGTCGGGGCGATGCCCGGCAGGATACTGCAGAGCATCAAAAAAGCGGGTACGACAAACCCCGTGATGATCCTGGACGAGGTCGACAAATTGATGGCGGGAGGTTTCAGCGGAGACCCGGCAAGCGCGCTGCTGGAGGTGCTCGACCCCGAGCAGAACAACACGTTCACCGACCACTACCTCGATTTGCCGTACGACCTGTCGGACGTGTTCTTCATCGCCACGGCAAATACGACGGAGACTATCCCCGCCCCGCTGCTTGACAGGATGGAGGTCATCCAGATATCCAGCTATACCTCCGAGGAGAAATTCCACATCGGAAAAGATCACCTCATACCGGATGTTCTTCAAGAGCACGGGCTCACTCCGGAGCAGTTCACCATAGACGACGAGGTCCTGAGGAAGATCATATCGGATTATACGCTCGAAGCGGGAGTGAGGGGGTTGAAAAAACAGCTCGCAGCGCTCGCGAGAGCGGCGGCGCAGAAGATAGTCTCCGAAGAGGTCCGGCTGCCTTACAGCGTCGGCATAGATGATCTCGACGAGCTGCTCGGAAGGCAGATCTCCCGCCATGAGCGGGCGCAGCAGGACAATCCGCCCGGTGTTGTGACAGGCCTGGCATGGACGCCGGTGGGAGGAGAGATCCTCTTTATCGAAGCGGCAGCCATGCCGGGAAACGGTGAGATCATGCTTACCGGAAAGCTCGGGGACGTTATGAAAGAATCGGCCAGGATCTCGCTCAGCCTGCTCAAATCAAGGCTCCCCCTCGCGGCAATGAACTACAAAGAACGGGATCTGCACATACATGTTCCTTCGGGAGCGGTGCCTAAGGACGGCCCGTCGGCCGGTATAGCACTTTTCACCGCGCTGTCCTCACTCGTGACCGGCATCAAGGTCGACCCCAAGCTCGCCATGACAGGCGAGATCACGCTCAGAGGTGCGGTATTGCCGATAGGAGGCCTGAAAGAGAAACTGCTCGCGGCGCAGCGGGCCGGTATAACCAAGGTACTTATTCCGAAAGACAACACAGCGGATCTGAGGGATGTCCCGGACGAGGTCAAAGAACAAATGACGATCATCCCTGTCCAGACCGTCGAGGAAGTGCTTAAGGAGACGCTCGGGATATCTCTGCCCGGCATAGCGGACATAATCATGAAAAAACCCGAAGAAAACAGCGCCTGGGCGTCATAAAACGATATAATACCGAAAGATAATGCATCCGGCAGGAGGCCGCCTGATTACGGGCGGCCTCCTGCCGGATTATTTATACGGGTATTATGGGCAGCAGGGGTGTCTGAGCTCTATTACAGCGGGTTTGCCTTGATGAACTCAAGCTCCTCTTCAAAGTCTGAACCGAGGAAATACTTCGGAGGAGTGAGGTCTTCTCCGCGCTGTTTTGCCTCATAGGCGGCCTTGACCTTGTCCGGAGTGGCGGGAAGGGCATAGATGCGCACGCCGCAGGCATTGTAGATGGCGTTTATTACGGCCATATGCCCGGAGCACTGGAAGTTCTCGGAGCATCCCGCCGAGCCGTGAGGGCCTAATTTGCGCGGAGTCTCGTTATAGATGATGTTGAAGTCGTCGGGGATCATATCTATAGTCGGGATGCCGCAACCGGCGATATTGCCGTATTTTTTGTCGCTGTGGTAATCTTCGCTGAGCGCAAAGCCGATGCTGTGGGAAAGTCCGCCGTACGCCTGGCCGTCCACCGCCAGTTTGTTGCCGATGGCACCGACGTCGGCCGCGGTCGTGTACCTCAGGACTTTCGTTTTGCCTGTCGTGACGTCGACCTCGACCAGAGCGGCGTTGACCGCGTACATGAACTCCGTGTTTTTCTCGCCTTCGCCGGTGTTGGGGTTCAGGCCGGGGTCGGCCGTACCGTAATTGCTGTGGTGGCCGACGTATTTCGTCGGGATGCCCTCGGCGACCATCTCGTCATAGGTCCTGAATGTCCCGTCAGCCTTGCGCATGGCGGCAAGAAGCTTGTCCGCCGCGTCGATGGTGGCTTTACCGGCCATGTAATGCGAGCGGCTCGCCGCGGAAAGGCCGGTTTTCGGGCAGGTACCGGTGTCGTTCATCACGAGTTTGACTTTGTCCGGCGTGAGACCGAGCGGCTCCAGAGCCTTGAGCGTGTGTGTCAGCGTGCCGATATCGCCGCCCTGGCCAACGTCCTGCCACGTGTTGTAATGTGTTATCGTGCCGTCGGGGTTCAGTTCGAGCGCGACCTCGGCCTCATCGAAGTTGCCTGTGGTACACAGGAAGCCGCCGAGGCTGAGCCCGACGCCTACGAAGCGCCCTTCTTTTTTTGCCTGTTCCGCTTCGCTCTTATAGCTGTCGTAGACGGGTTTTATCTTCTCCATGAGGGTGGGATAGATATCGTAGTTCAGATACGGTCTGGAGTTCACCGTTGTATCGCCTGGCTTCGCGAGGTTTTTGTAGCGGAATTCCCAGGGGTCGATCCCCGCAGCCTCGGCCGCCATGTCGATGAGCGCTTCCGTTGTGGTATAGATCTGCGGCGCCCCGAAGCCGCGGTATGCAGTCTGGAAACCGTTGTTTGACATGCCCGCGCGGGCGAGCGCTTTGATATTCGGGATATTGTAGCCGTGGAAGCCTATTGAGATAAAGTTGCCGAAGATGATGCTGGCGACGACCGTGTACGCTCCGTGGTCGAGCGCCACGTCGTATTCGGCCGCGACGATCTTACCGTCTTTATCGCAGGCGAGGCGGCCGTTTGAGAACGAGGCGCCGCGCTTGCCGGTGGTGTGGTTGAACTCCTCGTAGCTGAGCGTCAGGGTGCAGGGGATACCGAGATTCTGGACGGCAGTCGCCACAAGCGAGTACGTGTTCGAGGTGATCGAGTTGCCGAAAGATCCGCCGGCCGGGTTCATGATCAGACGCAGCTTATCGATCGGCTGGCCTGTAGCCGCCGATACCTCTGCCCGCGAATCATGAAGGGCCTGCGCCCTGCATTGCAGAACGAGCACTCCGTCTTCACCGTAGTAGCCCTGGAGGGTGTCGGGCTCGATCGGGAGGTGCGGTTCGCGCTGGGAATAGAAGCTGCCTTCCACCACGACGGGCGCTTCGTCAAACAATTCCTGTGTGTCCTTGCCTTTAAAGAGCGGCTGTTCCATATAGAAGTTGGGCAGCTGTTCCTGGAGCTGGATGGCGTTTGGCATCACGGCTTCCGGATACGACTTGTATGAAGGCAGTATCTCAAGGTTCTGTTTGACTTTCTTTGCGGCCTCGCGCGCGTGCTCCTGCGTGTCGGCGGCAACAAGAGCCAGGACCTCTCCTCTGCGGTTGATCTTCTTGTCGCAGATGACGGGGAACTGCAGTATCCCGCTCGCCTTCATGCGCGGATGTATCTGGGGGACAGGCAGAAGATTGGTGCCCTTCACGTCCTTCGCGGTCATTACCTTGTAGACGCCCGGCATTTTCTCGGCTTCGGATGTGTCTATGCTTATTATCTTAGCGTGGTCGACCTCCGACAGGACAACAGCGAGGTGCGCCGTGCCCTCTGGCATCTTGAGTTTGATGTCGTCGCCGTAGTCGGCAAGACCGCAGACCTTGGCAAGGGCCGAAGGTCTGGGGAGGGCGGACCCGTAGAAATCCTTGCAGTCTTCGGGATGGAAGGTGATATCGTCCATCGTTGCCTCGCCGCGCATGACTTTCGCGGCGGCCATAACAGCGTCAACGAGAGGTTTGTATCCGGTGCAGCGGCATACGTTCCGGTTTTTACGGAACCACTCGCGCACTTCTTCTCTGCTCGGGTCGTTGTTTTTGAGCAGGAGGCCGTACGCCGAAACTATAAAGCCGGGCGTACAAAAACCGCACTGAACCCCTCCGTACGTGATCCATGCCTGCTGAAGGGGGTGCAGGTGCCGGGGGGTGCCGATGCCTTCGATTGTAATGATTTCGCTGAATTCCGGGATGTTTTTCATCTTCCTGGTACATGAGCGCACTACTTCACCGTTCAGGATCAGAGTACAGGCGCCGCAAACGCCCGTACCGCAGCCTATCTTAGTACCGGTGAGTCCCATTCTCCGCACGGCATCCGCCAGAGTGTCTTTTTCGGGGTCGCACACGATAGGTCTTGGTACGCCATTTAATGTCAGATTGATTCTTTTCAGCATAGCATCACCTCATAAAATATTAGTTGACCTGCGCCTGCCCGCTCCTGACCGGATCTGTCGGCGGAGCGGCTTGAATTAAATAATAACCCATCATAATTATACATGTATTTTCATCGAATACAAGGGCTTGCTTCAGTTTGGCCGCGGCGCGCGGCGCGGCCGCACACGCGAAAAACCGCCGAAATGGTCCGGCACGATGATAACCGATCTTTTATACAGCCCGTTTTTATTTTTAGGAGTAGAATATTCTTTTTTTATAGTATAGTATTATGTGTATACAGGCGGAAAGGGAGATGGTAAAGTTGCCGGATACCGAGATCATAAACGACATTATTTCCCGGGAATGGGAGATGTTCCAGCAAACGACCAACGCGGGAGGGAGAGCCTCCTGTCAGGATGATTACGACACTTTCTACGGCATGCGTTTCGGACAGTTTGTATCGTGGTCGCAGGATGTGCTGGAGAGCTATCTGAACGATCTCAAGGCTGCCGAGCAGGCCGGACGCAACCTGATAGCGGAAAAATATCTTAACATGATGGAGCATACCTACCCGGAAGAATATGAACTGCAGAAGGCTGCGCTTCACGAACTGAGCGCAGAGCACAGAGCCCTCGCGGACACGATCTGTGAGGAAATGATATCGATGACGATCCCTCTGCGCGAAGAATTCCCGCGGGTCTGCAATTCCGGCAGGCCGTTGCGCAGCAGCGAGGACCTGTTATGGGGCCCCTCTGTCGAGACATATCAGCGCGGAGAGCTGTACACGTATTCATACGAGACGCTGACAGCTCTGAAAAAACACATCGACACATTAAGATCGCAGGGCCTGTCCCTGGCAAGACTGATACTTGAGAACAGCGTCCGGCACTATGGTTATGAGAGCCTTGAAAAAGCTGAAAAAGCCATCGGGCGCGCATCGGAATAAGGAGAGATCATGGACATAAAAAAGCTGTTAGAAGAATATGACGAACTTGCTAAAGCCGCCGGTGACAGTGAGCTCGAAGCGTGGCTGCAGGACAAATGCTCGGCTTTTTCCTCAGAGCACCCCGACGACTATATCGGTCAAAGCGCGCTGTATAATGAACTAGGCAGTTTTTACCGTGCGCGCAGTTCGTTTGAAAAAGGCGAAGCCGCGTTTCTGAAGGCAAAGGAGCTGCTGGAGACACAATACGCTTGTCCCATCGAGATCGACGCGTCATGCGCGACCTGCTCGCCCTGCGCGAGCTGCTCCCGGCCATACGAGGAGTCCGACTTTTTCGGCATCGGAGAACCTCGGACCGTGACGGAGATTCTGATAACGGACAACCGCGGCACCCCGGACTACGCCACGACACTCAACAATCTGGCAGGGCTTTACCGGCTGAAAGGCGAATATCAGAAGGCGCTTGATATGTTCACCGAAGCCAGAACCATTTATGAGGAGCTGGGCACGGCTCCGGCGGACGTTTACGCGAGCTGCTTCAACAACATGGGCCTTGTATATCTCGACCTCAAACAGCCCGCCGAGGCGGACGAGTGCTTCGGCAGAGCGATGGAGATAATCGCCCCTATCGAAAATAACGATTACATCGTGGGTACGACAAAGAGCAATATGGCTTTTGCCAGAATGATAGGCGGGGACATGAAAGGCGCTGCCGAAATGATGCGTGAAGCTGCCGGTCATTTTCTCGCTTCGGGAGACGCGGGCAGCAGGATGTACGAAAACTGCTTAAGTTTTGCGGAACGCCTCGAAAACAGCGTATGACGGGCCTGGAGCTCTCGAAAAAATACTTCTTTGAAGCGTGTAAGCCCGTACTGGAGCGGGAGATACCGGAAAAGCTGGACAGGATAGCCGCCTGCCTCGTGGGCGAGGGATCGGACTGCTTCGGCTGGGACGACGAGATCTCCCGGGACCACGGCTGGGGGCCGAGGGTGTGTCTGGTCCTCACGCAGGCCGATATGGAGGATTTCGGAGACCGCCTTAAGGAGATAGCGGCGCTCTTCCCCGGACGGTACGAGGGCTATCCCGTTCGCCTGGGCGGCGGACTTGAGGGCAAACGCGGCGGGATTTACACGGTCGGCGAGTTTTACACTATGCTCATAGGGCTGCCACGCGCCCCGGAAACTCTCGGCGAGTGGATGAGCGTGCCCGAGGTCAGTTTCGCCGCGGCGGTCAACGGCGAGGTGTTCCGTGATCCCGCAGGCGAGTTCACCGCCGTGCGGAATGCTCTGCTCGATTTTTATCCCGAGGACGCGAGGCTCAGGCTCCTTGCCCGGCACGCCGCGACGGCGGCACAGACAGGGCAGTATAATCTTGTCCGGAGCCGGCTGCGCGGCGAGAACGTAGCAGCCTGCGTAATAAAAGGCCGCTTTGCCGAGAGCGCGGCGGCAATGATATTTTTGCTCAACCGGCGATACCGCCCTTTCTACAAATGGGCCTTTCGCGCTCTGCGCGAGCTGCCGCTGCTCGGTCCGCAGGCTTACGGTCTGCTCGAAAAAATGATGGGCTCGGACGATCCGCGGCATGAGTCCTCCGCCGCCGAGGAATTGAGCGCACTTATCATCGATGAGCTGCGGAGCCAGTCGCTGACCGGTTCCGGCAGCGATTTCCTGATGGATCATACGGGCGAGCTCCTCTCGCGCATCAGGGACAGCGCTCTGCGCACGGCGCCTGTCTCGCTGGCATTTTAAAATGTGATAGATACGGCTCGATATCTGTTTATCGTCCGTTATAAACCAACTAATTAAACAAGGAGGCAGTCATGGAATACGATCTTCGTGTGTCCGACAGGATAGAGCGGCTCAAGGCAAAACGCGAATGGTATAACGACGGGCGGCTGCGTCTGAACTCGGAAAGGACCCGTATTATCACGAAATACTACAAGGAGCACGAGTCTGAGTACCCCATCCTCAGGCGTGCGGGGTTTCTTTACGAGTGGTGCGCGACAAGGGAGATATTCATCGAGGACGAGGATATACTGCTCGGGAGCACAGGCCCCGGAATGCGCACCATCAGTTTCAATATCGAGGCCAGGAGCCACGCATGGATTAAAAATTGCCTCGGGGACTCCGATGAGAAATTCAGGGCCGCGTGGCAGACGCCCGGCTGTGTCTGGGTCGACGATGAGGAGCGGGCCATGCTGCTCGACGCGGCCGAGTATTGGAAAGACAGGGACATCCACGCCCATATGAAGGGCTTTATGCCCCCCGAGATCTACGAACACTTCGGCAGCGGTGTTTCGGACATACACCCTGAGAGGACTTTCAGCATGCCCGAGGGGCATTTTGTCGCGAATTTCGAAAAGGCAATAAAAGTGGGCTTCGGGGAAGTCAGGCGCGACGCAGCGCGCAGGCTTGCCGAGCTGGAAAAAAACCTGACGTGGGAGAACGCGAGAAGCCACGCATTCTACAGGGCGGCGATAAAGCTCTGCGACGGCGCGATACTGATGTCAAAAAGGTACGCGCAGGCTTGCCGCGACAAGGCTGCGACGGAATCCGACCCCGCGCGAAAGGCCGAGCTGCTGAAGATGGCCGATTCGTGCGACTGGATCATGGAGAATCCGGCCAGGAACCTGTGGGAAGGCCTTCAGGTCATCATCTTCTACCAGACGATCATCAGCGCGGACGGTCAGCAGCACGGTCAATCGATAGCGAACGTCGACCGCTATGTAGGCGATCTGCTCGACAACGACATCGCTTCTGGAAACATCACAAGAGCCGAGGCCCAGGAGCTTTTTGACGCCTTCATACTGCGTATCGGCGATATGATCATGTTGTACACCTCCCCGCCGAACGACGAGCTTATCAAGCTCAACAGGGAGGGGCGCAGCCTGTTCAACACGCTCGGTACGGACCATACGATCTCCGGAGGCATCCACGTCACGATAGGGGGACTGAAGCCTGACGGTTCGAGCGGATATAACCTGGCGTCCGAACTCATGCTGCTGTCGTTCAGGCGCCTCGTCGTGCCCGATCCCAGCGTCTGCATAAGGGTAAACGAACACACCCCCGACATCATATGGAAGATCGCCATCGAGTCGAGCAAGCTCGCGGGCGGAATACCCCAGTTTGATAATGACGAGGTGATTATCCGGTCCCTTGTCGAGCGCGGTATCCCGCTGGAGGAGGCGAGGGAATACGGCATCATCGGCTGCGTGGAACCCACGATCCCCGGAAAAGAGTGGCCCTGCTGCGGCAGCACCGGGTCTTTCGGCGGGGTCACGCTGATATCGGTGCTGAATCTGTGCATACACGGGAACGTAAACCCGATGACAGGCGCGGCCGGCCGGCTGCCCTGCAAGAAACTCTATGAGTATGAGTCTTTCGAGGAACTCCAGGCCGAGTACGAAAGACAGGTGAGATTCTATGTCGATTTCCAGCAAAAGATCTTTCAGTTCTTCGAGGTCGTATACTCCGAGTTTTTCCCCTGCATCAGCGCCTCGGTCATGATGGACGGCTGTATGGAGAGCGGAAAGGACGTGACCTGGGGAGGCGCGAAATACAATGCTCTGGGCGTAATGACGAATACGTTTGCCAACACCGCGGACAGTCTGATGACCATCAAAAAACTCTGCTTTGACTGGAAAAAGGTCTCGCTGCGCGAACTCTATGACGCACTTTGCGCCAACTGGGAAGGTTACGAGAACCTGCGCCAGATGATAATCAACGAGGTCCCCCATTACGGCAATGACGACGACGAGGTCGACGAGCTTGCCCGCTGGTGCTCGGACGTGTATGCGGACGCGCTGATGTCCTACAAGGGTCCGCGCAACTGCGCAATGGCGGCAGGATCGCTCACGCTCACGGCCAACGTCTTTATCGGCAAACGCACGCCCGCCACTCCGGACGGCCGCCGTTCCGGTGAGCCGATGGCTGACGCCATCTCGCCGAGGCAGGGTGCGGCATTGAACGGCCCGGTCTCCTACGTGAAAAGCGCCGCAAAGCTGTCGCACCGGAAATTCTCCAACGGCAACCAGCTGAATATCCGCTTCGATCCGCGCTCCGTCGAGGGGGACGAGGGTACGTGGAAGCTGCGCGAGCTGATCAAAGCGTATTTCGAACTGGGCGGCCTGCAGCTCCAGTTCAACGTCGTGGCTACGGAGGAGCTCCGAAAGGCGCAGAAGGACCCGATCGCGTATAAAGATCTTATCGTTCGCATAGCCGGGTTCTCAACATATTTCGTCCATATGTCCCCCGAGGTCCAGGAGGACTTTATCAATCGTTCAGAGCAATACGTATGACACCGAAAACAGAAAACGTGACAGGCAGGATATATGACATCCAGGGGTTTGCCGTACACGACGGGCCGGGCGTGAGAACGACTGTCTTTTTAAAAGGCTGTCCCCTCAGGTGCCTCTGGTGCCACAGCCCCGAGTCCCAGCGGTCGGAATATGATCTGTCGTATCTGGCCGTGAAGTGCGTGGGGAAGGAGCTCTGCGGGGCGCCCTGCGTCGGCGTGTGCCAAAGCGGCGCGCTCATCGAATGCGAGCCGGAGAAGGCTGTCACTGGTGACAGGATGGTCACGAAGGTCAAAGTGGACAGGGAAAGGTGCGCAGAATGCCTCAGGTGCGCCGGCGTGTGTCCTTCAAAAGCGCTGTCGGCCTCCGGAAGGGAGATATCGGTGGAGGAGGCCTATACACGGATAAATAAGGACAGGTTCGTCTTCAAGAAAGACGGCGGAGCCACGATATCCGGCGGAGAGCCGATGGGCCAGTTTGAGTTTACGCTGAATCTCGCAAGAAAACTTAAGGAGAACGGTATCGGGGTCTGCCTCGATACGACCGGGTACGCCCCGCCGGAGCAATTTCTGGAGATCCTTGAGTACATTGACCTTTTTCTTTACGATATAAAGCATATGGACTCAAAAAAGCACAGGAGTTTTACGGGTGTCCCGAACGAACTTATACTGTCAAATGCCCGCCTTCTCGCTGAAAACGGCGCTTCGCTCCAGATCAGGGTACCGGTCATCCCCAAGTTGAACGCCGGTATGGAAAACCTTGAACAGACCGCCGATTTCTGCGCCCGGCTCGGCGGCGCCGTAAAGCTGGTGCAGCTGCTGCCGTATCATTCGATGGGCAGATCCAAATACGCGCGGCTCGGACAGCCTTACAGACTGTCGAACGTCGAACCGCCCGACGAGGCGTTCATGGAGAGGGCGCTGGAGGTATTTTTGTCCCGCGGTCTGCCCGGGAAGATCCGCTGACAAGCGGACCCGCGGGAGCCGGCGTGAACGGGCGGGCAGGATTATATTATTGTCAACAGATAAAGGGTACTGTATAATTATTTCGTATCCTTATGACGCTGTCCTCCGAAATGAGATTTCTCAGATCAGACATTTTACTTCGTATTGAGATCCCGAAAAACAAGTGGAGGTCGATGAACGTTGAGCAAAGATTTCAAGCCTGAAAAATCGTCGCTGGTCAGTTTCAGCCTGATGGGTCCCGAGAGCGGCGCTCTGTGCAAGGTCGACTGCAGCGACGGGCGGATCACGCGCATATCGCCGTATGAGTATGATACGGAATATACGGAAGCGCATTGCCGCCCATGGAAGATCGAAGCGCGCGGAAAAACGTTCCGCGCCCCGAAAAATATCCCTTTGACACATTTCGGCCTGGGGTACAAAGGCCGGGTATATTCGCCGAATCGCGTACTGTATCCCCTCAAGCGCGTTGACTGGGATCCGAAAGGTGAACGCAACCCGCAGAACAGGGGAAAGAGCGGGTATGTCCGCATCTCCTGGGACGAGGCGGCGCAGATCTGCGCCGACGAACTCAAGCGCATCAAGGAGACTTACGGCTGCGAGGCCGTGCTGTGCCAGTCGGATATGCACGGAGAGGGCAAGCATGTGGCTCCTTCACACGGCTGCCCGAACAGGCTCTTGTCACTGATGGGCGGTTACACCCTTCAGATGCGCAACTTCGACTCATGGGAAGGCTGGGTCTGGGGAGCAAAGCACGTCTGGGGCTGCGAACCGGTCGGAGAACAGACGCCGCAGGCCAATCTGATACCGGATATGGCTCAGCACTCCGACACGCTGTTTTTCTGGGGCTGTGACCCGGAGGTGACGCCACTGGGCTTCGGTATGCACATGCCTACGAACCTGTGCTACTGGTTCACGGAGCTGGGCATCAAGTCCATATACGTGTGCCCGGATCTGAACTACGGCGCCGCGATCCATGCCGATAAATGGATACCCGTGCTGCCGAATACCGACGCCGCGATGCAGCTGGCCATAGCCTATGTCTGGCTGACGGAAAATACATACGACAAAGACTATATTGACAGCCACGCGTACGGGTTTGATAAGTTCGTCGCGTACGTTATGGGCGAGGAGGACGGCGTTCCTAAGACCCCGAAGTGGGCGAGCGAAAAGTGCGGCGTGCCCGTATATACGATAAAAGCTCTGGCCCGCCACTGGGCGAAGAAGACCGTGAGCATCTGCCACGGAAACGGCGGCTCGTATATCCGCGGCCCGTATTCTACGGAACCGGCCCGCCTGGAGATCATGCTGCTCGCCATGCAGGGGCTCGGCAGGCCGGGCGTCCACCAGACCAAGATGCTTGAGTGGAACCTGTGGGCGCAGTATTATCCGGTGCCGTACACGCCCGAGTTCTCGCCCGCAGTACCTCATATAGCGGACCCCCTGCACCCCGTTGACGGGGACGTGCCCGACGAGATCAACATGGCCCGTTTCCGGCTCAGCCCCGTACAGGAGGAGAGGGCTCCGGAACTGAAGAAGCTTTTTGCGCCGCTGCCGGCGCCTAAGCAGTTCATTCCCCGCTGTCTTGTCCACAACGCGATACTTAACGGCAGCGCAGAGTGGTACGGCTTACAGGTCTTCTCCACGAGCCAGATCCCCAAGGAGGGGAACTACCGTCTCGCGACCAGCAGATTCCAGTTCGAGAAGATGGTATATCCCCGCCCGGGCCTTTCAAAGGTACATATGATCTGGTCCTCGTCCCCCTGTAACGTGACGTGCTGGAATGACGGAAACAGATTTATCGAGGCGTATCGCAGCCCCGAGATAGAGACTATGGTCGTGCAGCACCCCTGGATGGAAAACGACACTTGCTTCGCGGATATCATCCTGCCGGTCTGCACTAAGCACGAGATGAACGACATCGGAAACGACATGTCGAGCGGAGCGTTCGTGTCCATATACAAAGTGGACCCGTGCATCGAGCGCCGCGGCGAGTCCCTGACCGATTTCGACGTCTGCGCGAAGGTCGCCGAGAAGCTGGGGCCCGAATATTACGACGCTTACACCGACAACATGTCCGAAGAGGACAGAGTCCGCTTCTTCTATAAGGCCACGGGCTGCGAAGAGAGGATGTCCTGGGAGGAGTTTTCCGACAAGAAAGTCTTCGTGGTGCCCATCGACAAGGACACGAAGGACATCCCCGCCGGCCTCTACAATTTCTATAAAGACCCCAAAAAGCACAGGCTCTCCACCCCGACCGGGCTGCTCGAGTTCTCTTCGACACACATAGAGCAGTATATGCCGGACGACCCGGAGCGCCCGCCGGTGCCGCACTGGATCGAAAAGGGCGAGATGCATGACGAGAGGCTCTCCGGCGAGAGGGCGAAAAAGTATCCTCTCCTGTGCATGTCGAACCACGGCAGATGGCGCGTACACGCCCAGTGCGACGACGTGCCCTGGACCCGGGAGATAGGGACCATGAAGGTCCGCGCAAAAGACGGGTACCAGTATGAACCGGTATGGCTCAACCCGAAAACTGCGAAGGAGCGGGGGATAGAGCACGGTGATATCGTTAAAGTCTTCAACGAGCGCGGGACCGTGCTCTGCGGGGCCTATGTGACCGAGAGGCTGATCCCGGGTGTCGCGTACGTTGACCACGGCTCCAGGCTTGACCCGATCGATCCCGGAAAGCTCGACAGGGGCGGTGCGATAAACACCATAACACCGAATTCGATCACATCAAAAAACGCCACCGGAATGGCGACGAGCGGATTTTTAGTCGAGGTCCTGAAGGTCACTGACGAGGAGATGGAGCAATGGAAGCGCGATTTCCCCGAAGCCTTCAGCCGGAAGATCGATCATGCGGCGGGCGTATGTATGGCCGGCTGGATGAAAGAATGAGCCTCGGAAGGAATGGTGATAGTATGTCAAAAGCATTTCTGATCGATATCGCAAGATGCAGCGGGTGCCACAACTGTCAGATCGCGTGTAAGGACGAGCATGTCGGCAACGACTGGTCTCCCTACGCAAAGCCCCAGCCGATAGTGGGGCAGTTCTGGATGAAGGTAATAGAGACGGTGCACGGGACCATCCCGAAGGTCAAGATCCATTATACTCCCACGCTCTGCAACCATTGCGACAATCCCTCATGCATACCAGCGTGCGATGTCGGAGCTATTTATAAGCGCGAGGACGGACTTGTGATAATCGACCCGGCCAAATGCAACGGCTGCAAAAATTGTATTTCGCACTGCCCGTATGAGGCCATATATTTCGGGGAGGACCTGAATATCGCCCAAAAATGCACCGGCTGCGCGCATCTGCTCGACAACGGCAGGAGCGTTCCCCGATGCGTCGAGGTCTGCCCGACAGGCGCGATCACCTTCGGTGAAAAAAGCGAGCTCTCCAAAAAGATGGCGGGGGCCGTCGTTCTGAAACCCGAAACAGGGCTCGGGCCTAACGTATACTACAAAAATATCCCGGGCAGGTTCATCGCCGGAACGGTTTTTGACCCGGTGGAAGAGGAGATCGTTGAGGGCGCCGAGTGCCATCTCAGCTGCGGGCCGAGAGTGTGGAACACTCTGAGCGACGATTTCGGGGATTTCTGGTTCAAGGATCTACCTGAGGGCGAGTATGACCTGACGATAAAGGCAAAGGGCTTTGCACTTAAGCTGATAGAGGCCATCGATACGGCGGCGTCAGACGTTAATCTGGGCGATATCCCGCTTGAAAAACAGGACTGAGATCCCGGTCCGCGGGGGATAATGCCGCGTGAGCGGCACCGCCGCCCACCCATGCCTTCTCCTCGAGGAGAAGGTGCCGAACGCAGTGAGGCGGATGAGGTGGCGCAGTCGGTATGGAAGGCACCGCCTCATCCGGTCGGCACCGCCGCACCCGGGCGAAAAGACGCGCCGCAGACAAATCGTCTGCGGCGCGCCTTTTACGCTAAGTCAGCATTTTCGGGAAAATGAAGTATTCCAACTTAACCATCTCCCACTATAGCCGGGCTGTATCGCTTGGCGAATTAACCGCCCGTATCATAATGGGTTCAAAGACTGATCGAAACAACACGATCATCCCCCCGGTCAACTGAGCTTCGCCGGATACTTTCGTATCCGGCAATATTATGGCCGGTTTTCGGCAGATTATTATCCGTCCGCGGCAGGATAATTGTGGAATCGCATTTTTATGATCTTGATTTGTCGTCTCTCGGTTTTTCGCGCTTTACCGATCGCTTTTTCGTGTTTTTGCTCTCGCCGTCTGTCGCGCTCCGGGCCATAGTCGGCCCGCCGGCCGCCTTTTCCTCGCGCACGCGTTTCGGGTCGAGCTGGCTGTCTTTGGGCATTAACGATCACCTCGCTCGTAGTATAAGCCGCGCGACCCTTAATATGCTTCCTCTTCATCTTCTTTTCGACCGATGTATTCCACGTTGAGTATTATGAAATTCTGACTGGACAGACAAAAGGACGCTGTAAGAGTTTAACACACAAGTAAAGGTTTTTTCCGTGAGGTAAGGCTGCGGCAAAATGACTCACATGATGATGGCGAAAACAAGCAAGGCACCTCAGGTTATGCCGCGTCGGGTGGCAATATGGGGAGGAGATTTTTATGCTTATTGACAGTATGATAAACCCCGGCTCAAAGCGAGCCGGGGTTTATGTGGTTTGTTGTTTGTGAGTACCGATTGCTATGGGAGGTAATTGCTTGTCAGGAGGCTTTCACCACACCCTGAACAAACCGCATCAGTATCGCCGCAACCTGCGCCCTTGTCGCGTTTGCGGCAGGCATAAGGTTTCCGGCGCTCCCTTCGATTATGCCCGCGCCGCAGGCCCACTGCATGGCGGGGATGGCGTACTCGGAGATCTCAAAGGCGTCGAGGTACGACAGTATATTAGTGTCCTCGCCCACGCTCACATCGTAGCCCTTGTACTTTGCGTACCTGTACAGGATGGTCACAAGCTGCTCGCGCGTTACGCTGTCATCTGTCCCGAACGTGTTATCGTTATAACCTGTGACTATACCGTTCTGAACCGCCCAGATCACAGCGTCGGTATACCACATACCGGGCGCCACATCGTCAAACGGATTCGCACCGCTGACAGCCGGCATTCCCTCCAGACGGTACAGTACGGTCACTATCATTGCTCTCGTCATCGGAGCGTTGGGGCTGAACATATAGGTGCTCGTGCCGTTGAAGAGCCCCGCGTTGACGACGTACATGACGGGATCATAGAACCAGTCGGTGCTGTTTACGTCATAGAAGAAGTGCGTGTTCGCTGTCGTCCAGTGCGCGAACAGCGTATGGTTCGACGCGGTCGCGACAAGCGTGTCGGCGGTTACTTTAACACCGGAAGTGGGTGAAGTATACCAGCCCGCGAAATCGTATCCCGGCCGCGAAACGACCGGCAGCTGACCGTAGGCCACTCCATAGATCACGTATTCGCTCGCTGGGGAGGGCGCAGATCCACCGTTTGGATCGAATGTAACAAGGTATGCTCTTGGCAGCCACTGAGCATAAAGCGTGTGATTTGACGGTGTCGTCATGAGCGTTACTGCAGTTACCTTTGTTCCACCGGTCGGTGCCGTGAACCAGCCGGCAAAGTCGTAGCCCGTCATGTACATGCTCGGGAGCGTCCCGTAAGGCTGGTTAAAAGTGACTTGCTTGCTCGTCAGGGAGGGTACCGGGCCGCCGTTGCCGCTAAAGGTGACAGTATACGTCCTCGCTGTCCAGTGCGCGTAAAGCGTGTGGTTGCCAACTGTGGTGACTGCCGTGGTTGACTCCACCTTTGTTCCGCCGATCGGAGCCGTGTACCAGCCATTAAACACGTAGCCTGTCCTGTCCATGTGCGGAAGCGCGCCGT
>JAAYAR010000198.1 GCA_012719235.1 Clostridiales bacterium | reverse complement strand
TGCGTACGACGGGGGCGCTTGACACCCCGCGTCGCCGTCGCTTGACACCGCCGTCGCTCGAATTTGACACCTGCGTCGCAGCGATTTGACACCTTGTGCTATGCCGGGAAAAAGGGGCTCGGCAGAGCGACGCCTTGCCCCATCTCCATCCGGTCAACCCTTTTGAAAAGAGGCGGTTAAGCCTTTGCGCTTACGCATCGAGTCGTCCCCGGCGATCACGATGGTGTAGGAGTCGTGGACGATCCGGTCGCAGATGGCGTCGGCCAGCGTCGGGTCGCCGATCTTCTCATGCCAGCCACCGACTTCGAACTGCGAGCAGAATATCGTCGAACCTCTTTTGTACCTGGCCTCGACGATTTCGAGCAATTCTTTCGATTCTGCGTCTCGGAGCGGAGACAGCAGCCACTCGTCTAAAATCAGCAGCTGTACGGTCTTGTAGGCCTTCATCAGCTTTCGATAGCTTCCTTCGGCGCGGGCGACGGCGAGTTCGCCGAGCATTTCCGGGAGTCGGGCATACTTGACGGTCATAAAGCTGCGGTTTGCCATCAGGCCCAGGGCGCTGGCGAGATAGGTTTTACCGGAACCCGTCGCGCCGAGAATGATGACGTTGTGTTTCTGCCCGATGTAATCACAGCTGCCAAGCCGTGCGATAAACGATCTGTCCAGATGCCTGTCGGCATGGTACTCGAGATCCTCCAAGGCTGCGTCCGGCTGTGAATAGCCGGCGCTGCGTATGAGCCGCTTGAGCCTGTTGTTTTTTCGAGCTGTGTACTCGGCGTCTACGAGGAGCCCGAAACGCTCCTCAAAGGACAGCGACGCCAATTCAATGCCGCTCAATTGATTTTCAAAGGACCGCGCCATGGCGCTCATCTTCATTTCCCTAAGCTTTGACGCCGTATTGTTGTTCAACATCAGCCGCGCCCTCCTTTGTAGTAATCGGAGCCGCGCGTAAAGCCATATTTTGAAGCCTCGGCGGGAGCCTGTGTTTCATCCGGAAGCTTGTCCCGGCCTGATTTCAGAATCGTCTGAATCGCTTTGTAAGATGGTCGGGGCGTGTATCTCAGTGCCGCGCCGCAGGCCGCCTCAAGACGCTCAGGCGTGTATTGCTCAGACAGCTTTAACAGTGACATGCAGGTGCGGTAACCCTGCTGCTCGACCTTGCAGCCGGCAAACAACGCTTCGACGACGACGGCCGTATTTGCGCCAATCTTTTCCGCCCACGAGCGGAATCGGTCGCCGTTCCACTGCGAATACGCCTGATGATTCGGCGGCATATGGGCGTCCTGGGTACTGTACAGGCTCTGCCGATCGTAAAGCCGGACGTGAGAGCAGATTCGGCTGCCGCTGCTGAACACCTCGACGACATTGCGCGTCAGACGGACATCCACCTCGTGTTTGATGTATTCATACGGAACGGAGTAGTAATGGCCGTCCGCAAGGATATGGTAATTGTACTGAACAGTGGCCTTTTTCCATTCCGACAGCTCATAGGCCCGTGTTGGTAGCGGCAGTAGAAATCGGCGCTCATCCGCGAACAGGATGGCGCGGTTCCCGTCCTTGCGCTGGAACGGCTTGTGGTTGAATTTGTGCAGCCGCTCACGTATTTCCGCGTTGAGCTCCGAGAGTGAGAAGAACTTCTGATTGCGGATCGCCGCGAGGATGTATGTCGAAATGATGCCGACAGTGCCCTCCACCGTCGCCTTATCCTTCGGGGTCCGGACACGCGTCGGGATAACCGCCGTCCCATAGTGCTCCGCCAGCTCCTGATAGGTGCGGTTCAAGACGATTTCGGACTTTGTATGTTTTGAGACCCCGGTCTTGAGGTTATCCGGCACGAGAATTCGCGTTACACCGCCGAAGTATTCGTAAGCGTTGACGTGCGCCGCAATCCATGACGGCTGAGCCTGGTTCAGGAACGCCTCAACGTATCCGTAACCGCTGTAGGGCAGCACGGCGACGAACACATAGGCGTCGATCACCTCGCCAGTAGTGTCGTCGATGATCGCGGCGTTCTGTCCCGCCCAGTCCACTTCCATGAGTTCACCAGGCTTGCGTGACAGATGCATGGTTGCTTTCGTCTGGGCGGCATACTCCCGGTAATACTTTTTGAACTGAGTAAGTTGATAAGGCGTTTCTCCGCCGCTGATGCACTTGTCGCAGTACTCCAGCCACAGCAGTTGCAGCGTGACGCCGGGGCGGGCCAGTTCATTGTGAACCCAGTCGTAGTCCGGCATCATGAATGCCGGCTTGCCGCCGGAACCTTGCTGGAACAGCAACTTCGCCAGTTCGCGGTCGCTTAGGGTCTCTGCTACCTGATAGCTCAGCTCGCAGACTGCAGCCCTCTGTAATACGGCAATAACGGTTTGCCGCGTCGCGCCCGAGCTGTCGGCGATTTGCCTGTTGTTGAAGCCCATGCTCTTCAGCCTCAGGATTTCTCTGTAGTTGGTCATCTCGTGACCTCCTCGAATTTATTCGCTCCGTTAAAGAGCGTAAATTCAATTTTACAGCAGAAAAATCTAAGTTGTTGTGGGGTGTCAAATCGCCGCGACGCGGGTGTCAAATTCGAGCGACGCTACTGTCAAATCGGTGCCGCCGTATTCA
>JAAYAR010000197.1 GCA_012719235.1 Clostridiales bacterium | reverse complement strand
TCGGCACCTTCTCCTCGAGGAGAAGGCCCTGGTGCGGAGGCTTGCTTCAAGCTTGCGGAGACTATCGGACAAAATGCACAAAAATCTGCCCCGAGTTCTGAGCTATTTTGACCTAAATTGTGAAATATGAAGAATTTGTTTACAGAACTATCGAATTCTTTCATATATTTCTACATTGGGGTATGGTCCGGGGCGGTTTATAATCATCATGTAATCATGCGCGCACAGCGGTTTTACCGCCCGCGGCGGCGTGATAAACCGACTTTGTGAGGAGGCGTCAGATGAATCTAAGCGACTACGTATACAAAATCCCCGATTACAAAAGCGGCGCCGCGATGCCCTTTGCGGAGCCACGCGCAATATTCCGCGGCAGCCGCAGCCTGCCCGGCGCGAGGCTGAATATGGACTTCACGGCCGTCGAGCGGGAAACGGTGTGCGGATTTCCCCACTTCCACCACTCCGTCGAGGAGTACTATATGTTTTCGGGCGCCGACGTCACCAGATTTTTCGATTTCGACGCCGAGATCGAACTCTTCATCGGCGAGGACCCCGACGAGATGGAAAAGTACATAATCACGGAGCCGGCGCTCGTGCGCATACCGGCTAACATGTGGCACGGGCCCATCAACTATAAGCGCGTCGGAAAACCCGTGGCGTTCTCCTCCATATACTTCGACGGGGACATGTCGATGGTCACGAGGCGCATCACGGGCGGCGGCGAGGTCGTCTACCCCTATCTGAGCGCGGAGCTTGAGAGCAGAGATTTCGCCCGGACCCTATACCTTGACGGCGGCGCGCCCGGGTATGCTTCCGACTGGGCGAAGAGCGTCGTCGGCGGCAGGAGCGTCCCCCGCAGCGGAAAATACGACAGTCTGTTCTTCATCTACCCGCAGGAGTACCACAACTACGGGGACACTTACGCAAACCCCCGCGGCAAGTTCAGGGGGCTGACCCAGATGCCGGGCGTCAGGTTCTACGGCGGTTTCAGCGTGGCCATGCGCGACGTCGGGATGGAAGTGCCCCACGTCCACCACGCGAACGACGAGTACCTCTGGTTCATCGGCTCGAACCTCGCGGACACATTCGATTTCGACGCCGAAGTTGAGCTCTACCTGGGTTGGGACAGGGAGCACATGGAGAAGGTCGTAATAACGGAGCCGACTGTCGTGAGGGTCCCGCCGAACATGTGGCACTGCCCCATTGCTTTCAAAAACGTGAAAAAGCCCGTCGCGTTCTTCCCCGTGTACTCTGACGGCGACTGGTCGAAGATAGTCTTCTCTGAGGATGCTGCGGGCGGCGGGGAGTACTTGTTCGAGGCCGCGAGCCTCCGCAAGTGCTCCTACAACCATGAGAAGATATGCAATTACTGCGGAAAATGCCAGGACGACGATTCCGTGCCGTCGTTCGGGGTGTTTACATACAAGAAATAGGCCGATCATCGGGGAGTACAGGATTCAAGAAAGGGGGAATTGATTTTTGATAAGGTACGTCTTGAAGCGGCTGCTCTGGATGATCCCCATCCTTATCGGAGTGACGCTTATCGTGACGATACTTCTGGACCTGACGCCGGGCGACCCGGCAAGGCAGCTGCTGGGCAACTTTGCCACCGAGGAGCAGATTGAGGCGCTGCGCGTGGAACTGGGGCTCAACAAGCCGCTCATCGTAAGGTACCTCAAATTCATGGCGGGAGTTCTCAAGGGGAACCTGGGCATTTCCTATTTCACCCATGAGAGCGTCACATTCGAGATATCCAGGCGGTTCCCGTACACGCTGCTGCTCGTCGTCATCAGCATGCTCATCGCCATCATCACGGGCATACCCACAGGGGTGTACGCCGCCACGCACCAGTACACGTGGAAAGACAACATGTCCATCGTGCTATCGCTGTTCTGCGTATCCATGCCGAGCTTCTGGTTTGCGCTGATACTCGTGCAGATATTCTCCACAAAGCTGGGCTGGCTGCCGTCCCTGGGTATAGACTCCTGGAAATCCTGGGTCATGCCCGCCATCTCGGGCGCTATCGGCTACTCTGCGACGCTCGCCCGACAGACCCGTTCGAGCATGCTGGAGCAGATACGGCAGGACTACGTCGTAACGGCCCGCGCCAAGGGCCAGACGGAGAGAAAAGTCATATACAAGCACGCCCTCAAAAACGCCCTGATACCGATTATCGTTATCGTTGGCTCCGTGTTCGGCGCTTCCCTCGGCGGGGCCGTCATCTCGGAGACGATATACGCGATACCGGGTCTCGGCAACTACACGCTCAGCGCGCTCACGTCCCGCGATTACCCCGTCGTTCAGGGCAGCGTGCTCTTTTTCGCCACACTGTACAGCCTGATCATCCTGCTTATCGACATCGTGTTCGCATATGTCGACCCGCGCATAAAGTCGCAGTACAGCAGAGCGAAGAAAAAGAAGGAAAGGGGGGCGGAACCTCTTCCCGCCGGCCGCTCGGCGCAGTGACGGGGGAGAAACAGCATGGAGATAAAAGTCAGGAAAAAAAGAACGGCCTTCGGCGAGACCTGGCACCAGTTCAAAAAGAACAGATTCGCCGTCGCCGGGCTGATCGTCGTCGGGCTGGTGATACTTGTCGCAATATTCGCGCCCTTTATCGCCCCCTATCCCTACGACAAGCAGGACCTGCTCAACAGCTACGCAGGCCCGAGCGCCGAGCACCTGCTCGGCACCGACAAGTTCGGGCGCGACACGTTCAGCCGCCTGATCTGGGGCTCGCGCAACTCGCTTATAATGGGCCTCGGGTGCGTTGCGCTCGGTTCGATAGCGGGCATCACGATAGGTTCCATCGCAGGCTACTTCGGCGGTAAGACGGACAACATCATAATGAGGATCATGGACGTGTTCTCCTGCGTGCCGATGCTCCTGATGTGCGTCGTCATCGCCGCCATACTGGGCCCGAGCGTGCGCAACGCGATAATAGCCATAGCTATCTCGACCACGCCGTCCGCCGCGCGACTTATACGGGCGAACATCCTGACGGTCCGCGAGAAGGAGTTCGTCGAAGCGGCAAAAGCGATCGACGCGGGCAGCGCGCACATCATACTTAAGCACATAATCCCCAACGCCATAGCCCCCACGATAGTGTCGACGACGATGAACATCGGCAACTCGATACTCTCGGGCGCGACGCTGAGCTTCATTGGCCTCGGCGCGCAGCCGCCCCTGGCGGAGTGGGGCTGCATGCTCTCGGAGGGCCGCAACTTCATGCGAGAGCACATGGAGCTCGTGCTCTTCCCCGGCATATGCATAATGATAACCGTACTCGCCTTCAACCTGTTCGGCGACGGGCTGCGCGACGCGCTGGACCCGCGCCTGAAGAATTGAGCGGTGCCTATGGAAAACAACGTACTTCTGGAGATCAAAGATCTCGTCGTCGAATTCCATACGGACGATTCGATAGTCCATGCGGTCAACAACGTTAACATCACCATACACGAGAGCCAGACGCTCGGCCTCGTCGGAGAGACGGGGGCCGGCAAAACCACGATAGCGCGCACGATCCTCGGCATCCTGCCGCGCCCCCAGGGCAAGGTAAGGCAGGGCGAGATCATTTTCGAGGGCGAGAACATCCTCGCTATGAACGAGAGCAGGCTCAGGAGGCTTCGCGGCAACAAGATAGCGATGATATTCCAGGACCCGATGACGGCCCTCAACCCCATCGAGCGGGTGGGAGATCAGATCGCGGAGGCGATAAGCCTCCACAACAAGGTCACGAACGCTGAGGCGGCCCTGAGGGCCATGGATATGCTCGAGATGGTCGGCATCCCCCGGGAGAGGTTCGGCGAGTTCCCGCACCAGTTCTCGGGCGGCATGAAGCAGCGCGTCGTAATAGCGATGGCGCTGGCGTGCAGGCCCCGGCTGCTCCTGGCCGACGAGCCCACGACGGCCCTCGACGTGACGATACAGGCGCAGGTGCTCGAGATGATGAGGGATCTGAAGAACAAGCTAAACACATCGGTGCTGCTCATAACCCACGACCTCGGCGTCGTCGCCAGCATCTGCGATTCCGTCGCCGTCATATACGCCGGCGAGATAGTGGAGTACGGCACTGTGTTCCACGTCTACGACAACCCGGGCCACCCATATACGAGGGGGCTGTTCGGGTCGCTGCCGGAGCTCGACACCGACAAGACGAGGCTCAAGCCGATAAAAGGCCTGATGCCCGACCCGACGAACCTGCCCGAGGGGTGCAAGTTCTGCGACAGGTGCGACTACGCTTTCGACAGATGCTTTAAAGACAGCCCGCCCGTCGTCGAGATCGAGCCGGGGCACGTTGTCAGGTGTTTCCTCGCGGGAAAGGAGGGTGAGTGATGCCCGCTCTTCTTGAAGTCAAAGACCTGAAAAAATACTTTAAAACGAGCAACGGCTTCCTTCACGCCGTGGACGGAGTCAATTTCACTCTTGACGAGGGCAAGACCCTCGGCGTCGTCGGCGAATCGGGCTGCGGCAAGAGCACGCTGGGGCGCACGATACTTCACCTGATAGACTCGACCGGGGGAAAGATATATTTCGAGGGCAAGGACGTAACGGACCCGAGCCGCAGGCAGCTCAGCGAGCTCCGGCGGAAGATGCAGATAATCTTTCAGGACCCCTTCTCCTCGATAAACCCGCGCATGTCCGTCAGCGAGACCATCATGGAGCCGCTGCAGCTGCGCGGAGGGCTGCGCAAGCAGGAGATCGTCGAGCGCACGAAAGAGCTGATGGCTACGGTGGGCCTGGCGGAGCGCTTCTGGCGCACATATCCACACGAGCTCGACGGGGGCAGGAGGCAGCGCATCGGCATAGCCCGCGCCCTTGCGCTGAACCCGAAGTTCATCGTCTGCGACGAGCCGGTCTCGGCCCTCGACGTTTCCATCCAGGCGCAGATACTCAACCTGATGCTCGACCTTCAGGAGCAGCGGGGCCTCACCTATATGTTCGTCACACACGACCTGTCCGTCGTGAAATACATATCCGACGACATACTTGTCATGTACCTGGGCCAGGTGGTGGAGAAAGCGGAGTCCGACGAGCTCTTCAGGATGACGCTGCACCCCTACAGCAAAGCGCTCCTGTCTGCGATACCCGAGCCCAACCCGCACTCGCAGAGGAAGCTCATATCGATAAAAGGGGAGATAACGTCCCCCATCAACCCGAAACCGGGCTGCCGCTTCATGGCGCGGTGCCCGTACGTGGCGGACAGGTGCAAAGAGCCACAGATCCTCGAGGAGGTCATGCCGAATCATTTTGTCGCCTGCTGCAGGTGCAGGGAGATCAATGATATTTAAAGCTCCGGCGGGGCTCCGGTCCCGGCAGAGAAGATCCGCGGGATTTACCCGGTAACTATAAAAGATCTTCAAAAAATTATAATTTGAAAGGAAGGATACAAGTGAAAAAGCTCTTAGCGATCGGCCTCTGCGTTATCATGGTGCTTTGCTTAGCCGCATGCGGCAAGACCGAGAAACCTGACGGAGGGACCCCGTCCACAAGCGCCACCCCCGGAGGAAGTACCCAGACGAACGCCCCCTCATCCCAGGCCCCCTCATCGGCCCCGGCGGAGAGCGCCGCCCCGGCCAAGGACACGCTGAATATCGGTGTTGACAGCGACACGGGCTCTCTGCACCCCTTCAACGTATCCGGAGGATTTCTTTCCGTAATGAACGCGTACGCCGAACCCCTGTGGACGTATGACGGCACAGCCCCCGGCTTCGCCACGAAATGGCTCCTCGCCACGAGCGTCGACACGATCTCCGACCTTGAGTACGTGGTGCACCTGCGCGAAGGCGTGACGTTCTCGAACGGCAGCCCGTTCACGGCAAGCGACGTCATCTTCACGCTGAACTACACGATCAACGAGTCGACCCAGGGCTACTATATCGGCGCCGTCGACGTGCCGAACTGCGTCGCCGAGGACGACTACACGGTGCGCCTGAAGATGAAATACTTCGACAAGACCCAGATGGCGGGCCTTTCGAACATCACGATGATCGACGAGCAGACCTTCGACCCCGAGACCTGCGGCCAGAACCCCATCGGCACGGGCCCGTACGTCGTCACCGAGTACGTCGTCAACAGCTACGTCAAGATGACCGCCCGCGACGATTACTGGGGCGGCAAGCCGGCCTTCAAGTACGTCGTATACAAGAACATCCCCGAAGCCAGCCAGAAAGTCACAGCCATCGAGACGGGCGAGATCGACGTCCTGCTGTCCGTCCCCGAGCCCGACATAGAGTACGTTGACAGCCTCGACGGCGTCTCCGTCATCACAAAGGCGGTAACGGACCAGGTCTGCCTGACCTTCAACGGCTG
>JAAYAR010000038.1 GCA_012719235.1 Clostridiales bacterium | reverse complement strand
TCCCGGAACCGGGTACGTCTCTTGCTCCGGGCAAGTTTTTGATTCCTGGCAAAGCACCGAGTCGAAAAAAAGGGCTGCACTTGCTTTCCGTGCAGCCCCCTGTCTTTACAGCAATATTTACCATACCACCGGTATCGTGACCTTGTTTACCTCGCTGCCGTCCTTCATGCTGATCTCGAAAACTTCCAGCTGCCCCGAGCCGGCTGATGTCGGACTGAACTCGATGGTCACGTCAAAATCCCCCCGCTCCGGAGCGCCCTTATCGGCCATCGTAAAACCCTCGGCCAGCACTTTGCCCTTTGAGTCTGTCAGGCGGTAGCTCACGGTGGCTTCAAAGATCAGGGCGTTCCCGGCTATTCTGAGCGGGCTTGAAACGGTCTGGCCGGGTTTCGGCGTTATGAGCCATATTATGGGCTCGTAGACCATGCTGATATCCCGCTCGAAGGGCTGATCCGAGAGTCCGATGTGGCCCCACCAGTCCATCGCGTCATCGACGGAGCCTTCTACCGTGAACTGTACACGTTTTATAGTCGGGAATTCGGTCAGTGTGTTGACTATACTTGCGATGCCCAGAGCCTCCGCGCTCGAGCCGACGTTCGCTATGAGCACATCTTTCGAGAAATCCACCGTCGCCGTGCCGTCCGAGATGTTGATGCCCAGCACCTGGGTCTTTTCATTGAGGACTTTGAACGCGCCCTCGGTCTGCGGTGTCCCGCTAATAAGCTCGTTCAGGGCTGCGCGGGCGACTCCTTCGCTCTTAGGCAGAGTGTGCACCTCGCGCACGAGGTACATATCCGTTTCGGAATTTTTCAGATAGTAGACCGCAATATCCATTGTCGAAGGCTCCTGCGGTGCGGGGGAGGGGCTCGCAGAGGGAGAAGGCGCCGCGGATACATCCGGTGTGGGTCCGCCCGACGGCTCCTGAGAAGGTTCCTGCGTAGGTTCCCGCGACGGCTCCTGAGAGGGCACGCCCTGGGTCTGCCCGGCCGGTTCGGATGGTTCCAAGTCGGGAGATTGAGCGGGCCCCGGCTGCTTTCCGCAGCCTGCGACGCCCAGCGCGAGGATCAGCGCAAGGAGCAGAGCTGCCGCTCTTCCGGCTTTTGATTTCATTTATTATCACCTTTCCGAAAATTAAGTTTGCGGCGTTTTGATCTGCCGCTGATTTTTTCTGCTTTTATCTGCTATTGAGCTCGTGCAGTGCCGGGTTCTAGTCGCTCAGAGGGTCAAGCACGGCGCCGACAAATACCGGGAGATTTGTGGCGTTGTCAACGATCGCGTAAACAAAGGGCCTGTCCAGCCTCACTGTCTTAGTCTCGACCATTCCCGTACCTGTCACCACTACCACAGTGACGGCCCCTGCTTTCGTTCCGAGTTCATCTACGCTGATAAACGCCTTGTGGAGCACTTTTGAGATGAACAGGTTTCCCCGGGTCGAGGCGCCGAGCTTTCCGAAATCGGCAAGTTCACCCGAAAACGCGTCTGTCATACCCATGTCCGCAAGCACGTCGTTCATCGACAGGGTGAAGTCATAACTGAATTTCGGAAGCGCCGCGATGACAGGCGTTTTCTGAGCTGTCGACAATATGTTCAGGAAGCTCTGCCCCGTCAGCTCTTTAACGTAGTCTTCTATCGCGATCCCCTCGTCGGGAAGCAGCGCAACGAAACTGTAATCCCCTCCGGCATACGGCTTCATAAATCCGGTGGCAGCCGCGTCCTCAAGATAAACGCTCTCCCGCGAGTGCATAAAATCGACTTCCCGCGTGCCGCCCGGCGCATGGAACTCCCCCTGCCGCACGTCTTCTTTATTGTATACTGTCTGCCACTTCGCGTCAAAGGCAATGGCGTTGATAAGAAACATCATTGTTTCCGGGCTTATCGACTCGACTATTTTGTCTATCATGCCGTCCGTATTCTTTTTGACCCAGCTGTTGATCTCGCGCGCCGCCGCAGCGTCGAAAGCTGACTTGTATGCGCCGGCTCCGTAATAATCCGCGTTCTTTTGCAGGAACTCCCGCTCAACTTTCAGGTTCTGCCCGTCATCCCTGAACCATATCGAGTTGGCTATCTTAAGGTCTGATTCGCTCCCGCTCTGCAGCTGCGACGTAAACGTGAGCAGATACTCATTCAGCTCTGAGAGGGGGATACCGTTTCCGAGGACTTCTTCCATCTGCGAAAGCGTGTTGCCGTCAGCTCCGTTTGCGGTCATGGCAAGTGCGAGCATGACCGAAAGCGGGCTGATCAGGGTGTTTTTCTCACCGTCCAGCGATCTTTTGAACAGCGAAAAGCAGGTTTCCGCCGCGCTGCCGACAAACCTTTCGTCCGTTGCCCTGCCGGCCGCGCCGCCCGGGTCTACGCTTTTCATCATATCGTACGCCTTTGCCTGTGCCGAGATCACCGAGCAGGACGACGTGCAGAGCGCAAGAACGAGCAATGCGCAGACCGCCGCGGCAAGGGTTCTTTTTCCTTTTTTACCGTTCATATTATCACCGTTTTTTCGCATAAACTAACCGGGCACGCTGTGCTGCCCCGTCGGGGAATTATCGCCGCCGTTTCCGGTATATGTATTTAGTGAGATTATTCGTGAAAATGTTCCGGAAAAAACTGCCGGTCAATTTATTCTCACCATATACCGCCGCAAATAATCAGCCTCACAGTAAACAGACGCAATAAACAAGGAGGGGCTCTGAGCATTATGAGCAATTTTTCACCCGAAATGCAGAAATAATATGTATGATACGGCCTGTGCCCGGAACTTGACACGGACGGCTTTATATGAGAGAATGCACTACCGCGGGTGAGCCCTGCGTGAGTGCTTACCCGATGACTCATTCTCAGGATCTATAAATAAAGAAGGGGCGGGGATATAGAATGAACATTGTGCAGCAGCTGTCGGATAACACGGTTTTTGTCTGGGTCATAATGCCGCTGCTTATATTTTTGTCAAGGGTGTGCGACGTTACGCTCGGAACCATCAGGATCATCTTTATTTCCAGGGGAAACAAAATGCTCGCTCCCATTTTCGGTTTTATTGAGGTGTCCATCTGGGTCCTGGCAATGAGCCAGATCGTGCAGAATCTCGATAATCCCATATACTTTCTGGCGTACGGGCTGGGCTTTTCCCTGGGCTGTTTTGTGGGCATGGTCATTGAGGAGAAGCTGGCGATGGGCTATCTTATCGTCAGGATATTTCTTGTCAACGAAGACTCGGAGCTCAGAGAACAGCTCTATTCGGCGGGTTTCGGCGTCACGACAATGGACGCCCACGGCATGAACGGCAACGTCAAAATAGTTTTCACGGTCATCAAGCGCAAAGACCTTAAAAGAGCCACCGACATTATAGAGTCCTGCCAGTCAAACGCTTTCTACTCGATCGAGGACGCGAAGTCCGTCAAGCAGGGCGTGTTTTCAAAAGACACCCGCTCGTTTCCGGCATTTACCAAAAAGAAGCACTACCGGAGAGTGGGAAAATAATCATACATAGACCGGAACGCGCCGCAGGCAGTCTATGCTCCGCCGCGCGTTTTTTTCGGGCGGCGGCTGCATTTTATACGCTGCAGGCCGCCTTAACCGTGAGGATCGGTTTTGTAATCTGTTTTCGTTTGGAGTATAATAGCGTTGATCCCGGGCAGATAAGTGCGGGAGCTATTATATCGGGGAGACGCCAATGAAAGACAGATTTCAAAAACAGCTTGATTTTCTTATAGAGGCGGACAAGCTTAAGACCGTACTGCGCCAGACAGTCCTGATCGACAAGTCACGCCGTGAAAACGACGCAGAGCATTCGTGGCACTTTGCCCTCGCGGCGGTCGTTCTGCATGAGTATGCCGCAAAGGAGAACGTGGATCTTGCCCGCGTCATGAAGATGGCGCTGATCCACGATATGGTGGAGATATACGCGGGAGACACCTTCGCTTACGACGAGCCGGGCTATGCGGATAAGCAGGAGCGTGAAGCACGCGCGGCGGACAGGCTCTTTTCCATCCTCCCGGATGATCAGAGCGGCGAGTTCCGTGCTCTCTGGGAAGAATTCGAGCGAATGGAGACCGCCGACGCGCAGTTCGCGGCCGCGTGCGACAGGCTGCAGCCTTTCATAAACAACTCGATGACGCAGGGGCATACCTGGGCCCACAATCACGTCACGAGCGATAAAGTCTACAAAAGGATGGATGCGGTCAGGACGGCCATGCCGGAGCTCTGGGAATTTGTCGAGAACGTTATCCGCGATTCTATCGAAAATGGTTACCTGCTCCCGTAAGATATCGGACCGCTGCCGCGCCGCGGTTCAGTGTGCACCGGCAGTTCGGGCGTTTATCAGGCATAATAAGTATACAGGCACAGAATCGGGAGGTGTTTAAATGGCTGAGATTTATCTGGCCGGAGGCTGTTTCTGGGGGATGGAGAAGTATATCGCTTCAATTCGCGGCGTATTGTCCACCCGGGTCGGTTACGCCAACGGAGCGACGCCGGATCCGACGTATGAGGACGTCTGCTTTCGGAACACGGGGCACGCCGAGACCGTGAAGGTGGTTTACGATAAGGCTGTGATCCCGCTGGAATTCCTTCTGGAGCTTTATTATGAGGCCATCGATCCCACGGCGGTCAACAGGCAGGGAGGGGACTCGGGCACTCAGTACAGAACGGGGATCTACTATGTTGACGCCGGTGACAGACCCATAATCGAGCGTTCGCTTGAGCGGCTGCAGCGGCGCGTATCGGGCCGGGTCGCGATAGAGGCGGCGGCGCTCGAGAATTTCTGGCCCGCAGAGGAATATCATCAGAAATACCTTGACAAAAATCCCGGCGGCTACTGCCACATAAAGAGAGATAAGTTTGAAAAGGCGGCGCGGGCTGTCGTGAACCCGGCAGGGTACACGCAACCCGACAAAGAAGCCCTGCGAAAGACCCTTAGCGAGATCGAGTACGCCGTCACGCAGAACAACGCCACGGAACCTCCTTTTCGAAACGAATATTTCAATTCTTTCGCTCCGGGTATCTACGTTGACATAACGACCGGCGAGCCGCTTTTTTCATCCGCGGACAAATATGACTCGGGCTGCGGCTGGCCGAGCTTCACAAAGCCTGTCGATCCGAACGTAGTGCGGGAAAATATCGACACATCCCATGCGATGGTGCGCACCGAGGTCAGAAGCCGCGTCGGGAACGCCCACCTGGGCCACGTATTTCCGGACGGCCCGAAGAGCGCGGGCGGGATGCGCTACTGCATAAACAGCGCTTCGCTTCGATTTGTCCCGAGGGAAGATATGGAGCGCGAAGGCTACGGACATCTGCTCTATCTCGTCGACGGGACGACCTGAAAAACGCGCCGCTGCAAGAAAACGCACCTGCCGGCTCCGGTTTGACGGAGAAAGCGGGTGCGTTACAATTATATGTATGGTGTATGGTCGATAGATGCGCCTGCCTAATGCGGGTTGTCGTTACGTGCCGAGCAGCTC
>JAAYAR010000196.1 GCA_012719235.1 Clostridiales bacterium | reverse complement strand
GTCAACTTTGCGGTGACCTATTTCGGTATTATGTAAAATTGTCTTGATTTCGGTGATTTTTGTGGTAAAATGGTATCGGAAGGGGAGGTGCTGTACAAATGAGCACATTCGGAGAAAAGCTGAGGAAGATACGCAAGGAAAGAAAAATGTCCCAGGAGGAGCTCGCCGCCATTCTCGGGACTTCGAAGCAGGTCATAAGCAGGTATGAAAAAGGCCAGAGGATCCCGAAAATCACGACCGCGAAGCAGTTCGCGCTCAGCCTGGGCCTGCCGCTCGAATATCTGGCGGGCGACGAGCTGAACATGCTGCCGCCCGAGGCCGTGCCCTATCAGCAGGGTCGCCGCCTGCCCATACTGGGCTCCATCAGGGCCGGAGCGCCGCTGCTCGCCGATGAACAGGTGACTGGGTACGACTACGCGGACGTGCCGGAGTCCGCCGACTGGTTTTTCCTGCGGGTGCGCGGCGACAGCATGATAAACGCCGGTATCGCCCCGGGCGATCTCGTCCTCGTGCGGAAACAGGACACGGCGGAGAACGGCGAGATAGCTGTCTGCCTCGTCAATTCCGAGGAGGCGACGCTCAAGAGGTTTCACCGGCAGGGCGACATAGTGGTGCTGCAGCCCGAGAACCCCGCTTACAGCCCGATCATCGTGCCGGTATCGGAGTTTGACAGCGGCAACGCCCGGATAATCGGCGTCGCGCGGGAAGTGCGCCGCAGCCTCTGAAACCCGTATGCGCGTCGGGAGCGCAGGGCGCTTTATGTACCTTATTTATATGATGGTTGACCGAGCCCGCGATCCACAAAAAGCGGCACCGCGTGAAAACATTTGCCTCGGGCGGGCCGTGATGATATAATTGCGTCAAAATACACTGTCGAAAGGGTGAAGTCTTATGGCATCAAGATATGAGCACGTATTCACGCCGATAAAGATCAGGGGCATCGACTTTAAAAACCGCGTTATTCTCGCGCCCCCCTCCCCGAACGTCGCCCGCAGCGACGGCACGATGACGCGCGACTTCGTCGACTGGATGCGCCCCTTTGCGCAAGGCGGCACGGCCATTCTGTACGTCGGCAACGCCACCATCGACCGCAACGAGTGCCACGACGAGGAGACGCAGATAGACCTCGGCACGGACAGATGCGTCCTGCCGCTGTCATGGTACGCCGAGATGGCCGCCCAGTACAACTGCCACGCTTCTTTCGAGATAAACCACAACGGCAAGGACACGGCGTTCGAGACCGTGGGCCACGCGCCGTACAGCGCCTCCAGCATCATCACGAGCTCCGAGCTCACCCGCGCCAAGCGCCTGGGCCGCGACCCCATCCCCTCCATCGAGATGACGCACGAGAAGATCGCCGAAACTGTGGAAAAGTTCGCAATGGCGGCCTACCGCATGCAGCAGGCGGGTATGGACATATGCCTCGTGCACGGCGGCCACGGCAACCTGATAAGCCAGTTCATGAGCCCCCTGTACAACAAGCGGAGGGACGAGTACGGCGGTTCGACCGGGAATCGCGCCCGCTTCGCCATCGAGGTCTGCGACGCGATACGCAAAAAAGTCGGGCCCAATTTCGTCATCGAGTTCCGCATTTCGGCCGACGAGATCGCCGAGGAGGGCATGCACTTTGACGAGACGCTGCAGATGATCGAGTACCTGCAGGACCATATCGACATAGTCCACGTCTCCGCCGGGCTGCACAGCGATTTCGACTTCAAATATTACCGCAACTGGTGCCAGAACTACATGATGCCCAGAGCGTTCAACGCGCACTACGCGAGGGACGTGAAAAAGGCTTTCCCCAACCTGCTCGTAACGACGGTCGGCTCCATCACATCGCTCGACATAGGCGAGGAACTGCTGGCCAACGGCTGGGCGGATTTCATCGCCATGTGCCGCCCGCTCATGGCAGACCCCGAGATGCCGCGCAAGTACGCTCAGAACAGGCCCGAGGACCGCAGGCCCTGCCTGCGCTGCGACGCCTGCGCCCGCTTTATGCCGCCCAGGCCCCTCAACTGCGCCGTCAACCCCTACTCCGGCGT
>JAAYAR010000003.1 GCA_012719235.1 Clostridiales bacterium | reverse complement strand
GTGTTATCTTCTTTTCCCACACTATGATTTATTTCTTTCCTGCTTATATCTGGGAGTATTATCTTGGCGGTGATTGAATAACCGGGCCGTATCTGGTATTATTATCTAAACGATACGAGTGCTTTTCGGGGGTTACGGCTTCGGAGACAAAGCATCCCGGATCCGCAGCCTGACGGCAGGATCCTGTGGGAGACCGGCATCGAGTTCGCGGGGAGACAGCAGTATTTACAAAACGGAGGGGTGCTATGAAGACGATAACTGAAGAAGCGAGACAGATACCCGTCTGCGCGGAGACAGACGTTCTCGTCGTGGGGGGAGGGCTCGCCGGGGTGGCGGCCGCGGCTGCCGCTTCAAGGACCGGAGCGAACGTGATACTGATCGAAAAAAGCATCATACTCGGGGGGCTTGCGACTCTCGGGCACGTGTGCGTCTATCTGCCGCTTGACGACGGCCTGGGGCACAAAATATACGGGGGCATGGCTGAAGAGCTCCTCCACGTATGCATAAAATACGGCTTTAACAACCTCCCCGACTGCTGGCGCGACAGGCCGGACTATGTGCGGAATCCGTGCGGCCGCTACAGCGCTACGTTCAACATCCCGGCGTGCGTGCTGGCGCTTGACGAGTTTCTGCTTTCCGAGAACGTCGACGTCATATTCGACACAAACTTCTGCTCCCCCATTATGGAGGGCGACACCTGCAGGGGTGTGATCGTGGAGAACAAATCGGGGCGCACGGCTTACCTCGCGAAGACGGTCGTCGACGCGTCCGGAGATGCGGACGTCCTATACCGGGCGGGCGCAGAGTGCGAAACGCAAAAGAACATAATTTCCCACTGGGCCTACGAGACCGACCTTGAGCGCATGAAGCTCGCCGTCGACAGCGGCGATATCCGCAGGGCGTTCAACCTGCGCTGGCTGGGACTCCGCCCCGACGTGGACAACACCTCTAACCCCTTGCCGCAGTTCTACGGAACAACGAGCGAAGGCGTTAACGATTACATACGTGTCAGCAGGTCCCTCGCCCTAGATTTCCTGAAAAAAGAGCACCGCGATGATTACACTATGATGTCGCTGCCCTTAATGCCCCAGTTCCGCATGACCAGGCGGCTGAAAGGCATGGAGGACGTCGTATTCGTTCCCGGCGTCCACTCCGGGCACTCGATCGGCTGCGTCGCCCACTGCCTTGAGTACCCGGCCAAAATCTACGAATTCCCGTACGAAGGTTTGATAGATTCCAGGATAACCAACATCGCCGCAGCCGGGCGCATAGTGTCGGCCGGCGGCTACGGTTGGGAGGTTATGCGCTGCATACCGGCGTGTGTTGCGACCGGGCAGGCGGCGGGCACGGCCGCCGCGATGGCGGCAAAGTCGGGGCAGGCGCTTCAGGAAGTCGACGTAGCGGCGCTGCAGCGAAAACTTGCCGATACCGGCGTCATGATCCATATGTACGACGAGCTGAAGAAGAACGCGGACATCAAGCCCGGCAAAAGGCCGCCCCGCAGCGACATTCTCGCGGCAAAAACGGATTCACTCTCATACGAACACTGATACTTTGGTGCAGGTGCGCGGCTCTGCAGGACATCAGGCGCGGCCCGGTCTTTTCGGAAGGACCGGGCCGCGGGCGCTGTTTCCGACGTTCTCGCCTGTTTTGTCGGAGCCGCACGCCTATCATGTCTTTAAGACGGCAAAACGACTGGCAAAACGACTGACGCAGGGTTAATATGCTTGACATATCGGCCGCAAAAATATAGTCTGATTAACAGAATAGTGCAGTTCGGAATTGTCCGGGAGTCGGTCGTCTGTCCGGACAATACGAATTGTGCCGTTTCACGGTCATTGACCCGAGCCACGCTCCCCCGCTGCGCGGGAAGAATCGGAAAAACCGAGCGATTATGTAAGGAAGTGAAAAGATATGCTGAACGAATACCTGATCCGCATGGATCTCCCGGAGGACTGTATCAGAGTCAGCACCCGCGAGGACGGCATGTATTACAGGCTGTTTCATTATCCTGTGACCGACAAGATGAAAAACGAGATCGACTGCATGCAGTTCCCGGTCCTCTCAGCCAACCCCATCTTCTACCATGAGCACACCGGCGGTACGGAGACTTTCCTCGTCAGCCAGGGGAAATTCGAATGCTACTGTATGGGCAGGGGTTTCATCCTGCAAAAAGGCGACATCCTGCATATACAACCCTGGATGGGCCACAGCTTCACCCCGGTCGAGCCCGGCAGCAAACTGAACATCATGTTCCAGGGCATTGACCAGCAGAACTGGATCACGGCGCCCGAGTACAGGCTCAGGGCCAACTTCCCGGGCGTCTATGAGGACCCGGACTTCCAGAAATTCTTCAACGACCACTGCCAGCTCATCAACCGCGCCGCGCCTGTTCCGAACATGGTCGAACGCGAGACCGTGCAGCAGCTCCGTATGGCGGGAAAAGGCATACGCGAGCACGAGTTTGAGGGCATCAAAATGCACCTCAAAGTGGCGAGGTATGAGACCCACGGCGTAAAAGAGATATGGGACCTGTTCTTAAAGCCGGGGTTTTACTGTGAGTGGGACAATTTCCTCCCCGAATACCGCGTGTTTTACGTAACGGGAGGCAGGATTCACTGCACGGTCAAGACTTCATTCACGACTGCCGTGGAATTCGACGCCGTAGAAGAGAATATCGTATTCATTCCGCCTTACACCCCCTTCAGGTTCGACGTCGTCGAGGAGGCGCATATGTATGACCTCGACTGTCCGGCAAGGCTCGAGGACCTCTGCGAGGAGATCAAGTCTTACATGCACGATAATCCGGGATGCGGGAAAGATGATAAGATAATGGCGCTCTGCGTTCAGCACGGCTTCAACGCCACGGACTTCGGATTCAAATAAGACTGCAGGACCTCCCGCGAGCGCCCGACGAAAACTCTTTAAATTATCGGCGAACTGATGTAATATATTGCCGTATCGTTTTAAAAAATATACTGTACAGGAGGATTTGAATATGGAAGGCCGTCTAAAAGGAAAAACCGCTCTGATCACCGGAGGCGGTACCGGGCTCGGCATCGCTTTCGCCAAACGTCTCGTCGATGAGGGCGCGAAAGTCGTTATCACGGGTCGCCGTAAGGCTGTTCTCGACAGCGCGGCGGCAGATCTCCCCGCCGGCAGTGTGCTGGCGTTCCAGGGCGACGTGTCAAAGTGGGAGGACGCGCAGGCCATGGTCGAAGCGACCATCAATTTCGGCGGCAGGATCGACGTGCTCGTCAACAACGCTGGAATCGACCCCGCGGGGACCGTCGCCGATATCCCCATCGAGCTGTGGCACCAGATAATCAACACGAATCTCTCCGGCTCTTTCTACCTCATGAAGGCCGCGATACCCGACATGATCAAGAACGGCGGCGGCTCGATCATAAACATCGCTTCTCTTGCAGCCGTGCGCGCCATACCCGCCATGGTCGGATATATGTCCTCAAAGGCCGGGATCATCGGCCTGACCCAGTCGGCCGCTCTGGACTACGGCGCCGCAAAGATAAGGGCAAACGTTGTTTGTCCCGGCCCGATCAGCACGGACATGCTCGAACACTCAATGGAAGGGCTCGCAAAATCGCTTAACACCGATATCGCCGGAGCTCTCAGCGCTCTCACGAAGTTCGTACCGCTCCGCAGGGCGGCAACGCCGGACGAGGTCTCGGGAACCGTCGCGTTCCTCGCAAGCGACGACTCATCCTTCATAACGGGAGCTGTCATAATGGTGGACGGCGGCGCGTGCATCGTCGATCCCTGCGGCTCGGCTCTCGCAAGTCTCGAGATGAATTGGGGCAACGGCTGACAGCCGGTTGATCCGCGACAAATGCCTATCGAAAAAGGGCCTGGGCCGAAAGGTCCGTGCCCTTTTGGCGTGTCTATGACAGTTTGTTCTTCGATATGCTGACCCGTCTCTCCGCAACGGCAAATTATTCGCCCGGCTGCGGTAACCCCATTGCCAATCGGCCCGGTCGGGAGTATAATTACCCAATGCGGATTGCAAATACATTCTGTGAGGTGCAATGAATGACAGGCAAAGAGAACTATATGCGCATAATTCGCGGCGAGATACCCGCCTGGGTCCCCTATTATACGTTCGGCAAAAGTCCGCTCGATAAGGAAGAGCCGGCAATGGCAGGTATATTCCCCTCTCCGCTCAGCGGCGACATGAGCGTACAGGGTCCTGCCAAGGACATATTCGGCGTGACTTTTGTTCCCGCGGCGGAAGCCGGGGGCGCGAAAATCCCCGAACCCAACAACTTCATCCTGGACGACATAAGGAAGTGGCGCGACGTTATCAAGGTCCCCGATTTTTCTGACATCGACTGGGAGAAGACGGCTAAGAAAGATCTGGAAAAAAGCAATATCGACCGCAGCCAGACTGCTGTCATCCTGGGTCTGCATTTCGGTTACTTTCAGCGCCTTGTCGCCTTCATGGGCTTCAGCGAGGGGCTTATCGCCATGTTCGAAGAGCCGGAGGAGGTCCTTGCGCTCAACGAATACCTGTGCGATTTCTACACCGATATTCTTGAAAAGTGCATAGACTACTATAAGCCCGACATTCTGAATGTCTGCGACGACACAGCAGCCTGGGCGAACCCGTTCATGTCGCCCCAGATGTTCCGCGAGCTTTTCAAACCCTTCCACGCGAGGCAGTGCGAGGTCGGCATCCGCCGCGGTATCCCCATCGAGATGCACGACTGCGGGCGCTGCGAGGATTTCATCGACGACTGGCGCGATTACGGAGTCGTGGCGTGGAACCCGGCCCAGGTATCGAACGATCTTCTTGCCATCAAGAAAAAGTACGGCAGGAGTCTTGTCATTCAGGGCGGATGGGACATTATCGGCGACGAACTGACGAGACCCGACGTTACCGAGGAGGAAGTCAAGGCTTCCGTCAAAAAAGCTATCGACACTTACGCCCCGGACGGCGGCTACGTCTTCTGCGGAAGCTTCCTCGGCGCTATCGGCGACGAGACCGTACCCATCAAGAACCGCTGGCTCAGGGAAGCCGTCGAAGAGTACGGAAAGCACTTCTACGACTGACGCGGCTTTTTTAGCACATACCCTTATACCGTAACACATGACCCCCGCCGGAGCACGGCGGGGGTCATGGTCGTTTCATAGGACACGTGTTCTTTGAAACAGACCGGGGTAATCCCCGCGCGTTCCGCGGTGTACACAGGGAGGCCTTCATAATCAAATTGAGGCACGTCGACATAAAATGTCTTATCACCGCAAAAGGAGATGTACAATATGTTCTTCAACTCCTGCAGTTGCCGCGTCTGCCGATGCGACTGGGTCTGGGACGGAAGCAGTTGGCGCTGCCGCTGCGGACCCGTGTGCAACTGCTGAACCTCCGGAATATCTGAGGAAGCTTAATTCAATATTTGAGCCTCCGCACCCGCGGGGGCTTTTATAATCTTATTAATTGTTAAATATTCGTGAACCTATTGCATTTCATATAATGCTGCCGTATAATAACTTGAAATAAAGATGAAAGGAGGATACTGATATAGCGTATTTAAACAAAGACTTGGACGACATGATCTTTGCGGATCTTGAGTATTCCGTCAGTCGCAGGTGACAAAAGAGTTCCGGGGTGATCGCCCTGGTAATTTTTTTATCCGTTTTTGTTTGAGTACGCCCGGTATTCTCCATAAAAACCTGTTCCCGGCCAGGATCGTCAATCGGTGTTCTTTGAATGCAAAGCCCGGCCCCCCGTCTCGCGGGGGACCGGGCCGTTTTATCAGCTTCTGTATTGCCGGCGCTCTCAGCTGTTGTCTATCGCAAGCGCGCTCAGTGTCGCGTTGTTCACCGTAAGGCCCGGAGTTACGTCTATGATAGAGTTGGTCGACACCTGGACCGAGTAGGTGTACTGACCGGGGGCCAGATTGCTGTCAAAGAACTGGAAGCTGAATGCCTCCGCCTCAAGCGCGACAACAAGTGTCGAGAACGTGTAAGTCGAACCGACATTTACCGGGGCCCCGCTTTCAAAGCTCCTGGTGATCTCAAAGTTGAGTGTGACGGAAATGCCGACGGGCAGGCTTATGATGCTCGTGAAGTTCAGCAGCACAGCGGGCTCCTTCATTTGCCGGGTATCGATCGTTACGTTTACGACGTTGATCGGGTTTGAAAGAAGCGTGTTTATGATCGGCAGCGGCCCGGCGCCGCCTGTCGCGGCATTTATGCGGGCCGCCTTTTTCTGTGTCATCCCGGTAAATCCCTCGGACACAGCGGCGTTATTACAGAACATTATTCATTACCTCAGTCTATATTGCAAGGGGAGCTTTCGGCCGCTGAAGATACCGGCCGGATGATCGGCCCTCACGTTTTATAATACGGCGGACCTAAATATGTTGTTACACGGGGCATCCGCCGCCGGAGCGGGCAGCGCCGCGGGCAAAACGAAGGCTGCCCGCCCGGGCAGCCTTCTGTAAGACCGATATTGAGAAACAGGTTTATCCGAAGTAGATCTTGCTCTGTTTGCGGATCTCATCCATTATGCAGTCGTTGACGCCCTCATATATGCTGCCTTCCCCGCCGTATGTCAGACAGGGGATGAACATCCCGCCCTCGTGGTAATCGCGGCAGGCGCGTGCTGTCTCGGCCCGCACAATCTCCTCTGTCCAGTCGACGACGTCGACTACGGAGGCGTCTATGCCCCCCATCAGAGTGAGCTTGTAATCCGTATCCTTCTTTATCTGCTGGATGTCGTTTGACGGCAGAACGCCCTGCCAGATATCTATGCCGATATCGACCATATCCTTTACTATCGGCTGCAGATAGCTGTCGGCGTGGTGCATGGTAAATGCCGTGTTCTGCTTTAAATAGCTGTACAACTCCCTGTACGGCTCCTTGAAGAACTCCCGCCACAGCCCGGGAGCCATGAAAAGGGAGTGCTTTGAGCCCCAGTCGTCGTGGAACATGACGACGTCCGGGTGAAGGTTGTCTATCAGGATCCGGAGCTGCAGCATCTTGAATTTTTTAATGTATTCTATCAGGTCGTGCATGGCTTCAGGTTCTTCCAGGAAATTGACGAGCGTATCTTCGAAACCCATGAGGAAGTGGAGCTGCTCGAAAATGCCCGTCGGAACCCAGACCATAGCGAATTTCCCCTCGCTTTTGAAGCGGTCGGCGTCGGCCTTGGCCTGTGTCCAATCGAATTTCATATTGCCGATATCGGGTGCTTTAACGTATTTTCTCCACTCGGTAACGTCGGGGCAGACTTTTGTCTCATCGGTCACTATCGGCATGATACCGGGTTCGTGTTCGCCCCAGTAATTCGTAACGCCCCAGGGGTTTTTCACCGGGGGCCCGCCCTTTACGGCATTAAAAAGATAAAAGAACAGGGGGTCCCAGACCTGCGGAAATGCTTCCCACTCGTTAACGAACGCGTCGGGTTTGCCGTTTTTCAATGTTTCATAAACATTCTCTTTTAACGACAGCATATTAATACCTCCTTATTGATATTTGTCTCAAATACAACAATAATAATACCTTAATCTCCGTATTATTGCAATTATTAAAATACCGGGCGGAATTGTG